>JAIPAJ010000091.1 GCA_021740125.1 Leadbetterella sp.
AACGTTGTTATTTGTGACTCATTATGAAGACGAAATCCCTGCTTGTATAAATCAGAAGTTGCATTTATTTGAAGGAAAAGAACTAAATCTTTGATTTGACAAATCAAATTATTTAGAAATTTTCAACTTTTATTTAAATTCAGCCTAGGTACAATGACTAACCATTATATTAAATGTCTAATAGGTTTATTGGGTTGTATTTAACAATCCTTCTTATCTCGAATATTTTTTTCTTTAGCATCATTTGGGAAAATAGTCCAATGACTACCGCAGACATAATTCTTGGGAAAATATTAAACCAAAGTTGTCACTTACTCATTGTATTTTATATCATTTTTAATAAACACATATCATTGAGAAATTCAGTTATTATATGTGTTTTAACTATTCAGTTGCTTGATATCGCCAATGAAATTGCAAATTACTGTAATCCAGACAGAGATACTGTGAATGTAGACTTGATTTTTGTAATGAGCCAACGATTACTTTGGATTATAAATTTTGTTTATTTAGGCACCAATTTTATCAATAAAAGCAAGTTAAAAAACATTCTTAACCTAATTTTTGGAAGCCTAATTTTCTTGATATTCCTTTTAAAATTCGAAATAAATCATAATGATCAACCAGTTGTTTTCTGCTCTATAATTATACTTTATATAATGCTTATTTATGGTTCAAACTTCAAAGATAAAATTTTTCATGAAGTTGGAATTGGAGTTACATTCATTGTGATGGCAGATTTAGCTTTCGTTTTTTCAGGATTTCACAATGATTTAAACTGGAAGTACTTGTATTTAATACCCCGTTTGTTTCTAAACTTGGGAGAAATGCTAATTCTTTTAAAAATTTTAGAAAAATATAAATCTAAAATAAACAGCAAAATGCAAATTGATGCAATGAATCATTCATTCTAACAACTGAATACCTTTTTAATTACCCTAATTTTAAAACCTTAATTGGAATATGCCCTAAGTTTAAATGATAAATAAAATACTTCTTTCAGCAATTCTAATCTCATTTTCATTAGCTGTTCGTGGAAATTTTCCATCACTCGAAAATAGCAATTTAGGTAAATCCATTTATTCAGACTCACTCAAAAATAATGAGGATTCACTTACTTTTTTAGCAAACACCTATTCATTAGATTCAGCAGAGTTGAAAGCCTTCCTTTCAGATTTTAGGAGCAAACATTTGGCAATATTTTACGATCAAAAAAGCACAGTTGCCGCTTGGAGAGTCTGTATAGCAGATGATAGCCTGAGAACAGCAAATATTGTTTTACAAAAAACTGCAAAATTCCTCAATAGAAATCAGAATAAAAGCGAGTATTTAAAAAATGAATTTCAAAATACAAGCAAGGGCCAAAGGTCCATTTTTCTGCATCGTACTTGGTGGGCTGATAGCTTAAAGTCAAATTTTGATAGCTTGGGTAACTCATCGGGATTCCGGACTTGGGGAATTGATATTAAAGAAATAAAAAAAAGTTTATTGGACGATATGAAAGCCGAGGCTTCCGCTCCTCAATTTGTTGAAAGTCTTATAAATAGCGGCAAGAATGTGCCAAAAAAATTATTCCTGATACTGGATATTCTATCTACAAAATCATTCTAAAAGGAAATCCACCCCCTTCTCCATTCACTCCATTTTGGACAAAAATTGAAGACTTACAAACATTCGTGTCTAATGGTTTGGAAGATAAATTTGGGCTGCCCATAGTAAGTCATTCAGCAAAATATGATGTTTACAAAATACAACTCAAAGAAGGGAAAAAAACCATTTTATTTGAAAGTGAAATAGCTCCAACCACCGAAAACGGATATAAAACAAATGGCGGTAGTACACAGACTTTGGTATTGGATAGAACAAAATGGACTTTTCCCGTATTGATTAACGAATTAGAAATATTTCCCCCATTTAAGAAATGAGACACTGCGGAATAGTAGAAATAGATAAAGAAAATAAAGCTATAATAAAAGAAGCCAAGCACGTTGTTTTTAAAAATGGAGACGCTAAAGAAATATTAAAAAAAATAGAAGACTTTAGGATGAGATTAGCCTATAATAAAGCTACTGAATCGCTAGAATCGAATTTTGGTTGGACGAAAATTTATGCCAACTTGATTGATAGTTTGTCAAAAAATACTAAAACTTAAAACTAAACTTATCTTTGTTTGGAATACAACTGCCATCTTTTAATGTACAAGTATAGCTGTTTATCTTACCCTCGATAGTTGCACCTGATTTTAATATCTTAACTTTCTGGATAAATTTCGCCTCTTTCACAAAATAATGTATATTCCCTTCCCAAATTTTATCATATTTTTCTTTCGGGTTTACAGCAACTAGTTTTCCCACTTTCTGGTATGAACCATTCGAAATTAAATCTAACTCAGTAGGGTTTGGACCTTCAACTTTAAGTTCAGAACTATAAATGTACCAGTCTTTTTCGATTTTTCCAGTGAAAACCAAGTCCACCGTCTGGCCTATAGTCGGTTTTTTAGGGGTACTCGTGAAAGTCCACTTGACGGGCTTTAAAATGTCAACAGACATTAGGAATACAATCCCAAAAAAAGAAAATATGCTTAACACTTTTTTCATAAAACGCTCATTTTGTAAATATTAAAATTCAAACGCTTCTGCTTGACTAGGAATAATAATGTTTTTAAACCCTTCAGAGAATAGTTTTTCTTTGAATGACTTTTGCGTATCATATTCGCCATGAACCAAAAAGACGGTTTTTACTTTCGATGGATTTTGACACTTCAGCAAATCGATTATCTCTGAATAATCTGCATGTGCAGAAAATGAATCCATGATAGCAACTTCGGCTTTGACAATTTTCTCATTTCCAAAAATCTTGACAGTAGGTTGTCCGGTTTTCAGCATGGCCCCTAAAGAATTTGGTGAGCAATACCCTACCATCAGGATAGTATTATCTGGATCTTCTATGTTATTGGCTATATGATGTTTAATTCTTCCAGCTTCTGCCATTCCTGAGGCGGATATAATAATACACGGTTGTTTTGATTCATTCAAAGCTTTTGATTCCTCTACCTCTGTAATATAGTGTAGATTGTCAAAACCAAAAGCATCACCATCTCTTTCGATATAATTCAAAATATCAGGATTAAAGTCCTCCCTATGTTTTTTCATGACCATAGTTGCATTAACTGCCAAAGGACTGTCTACATAAACAGGAATTCGGGGCAACTTGCCTTCAAATTCCAATTGATCAAGTGCAAAAACCAATTCTTGGGTTCTATCCACAGCAAAAGCTGGGATAATCAATTTTCCACGTTTTACGACACAAGTTTTATGAACTAACTCAAGCAAATGAGCTTTCATATCAAGCTCTGGTTCGTGCAATCTATCTCCATAAGTTGACTCACAAATCAAATAATCTACTTGAGGAAAACGCTCAGGACTTCTGAGGATTTTATCGTTAGGTCGTCCAATATCACCAGTGAAATAGATTTTTTTTGTCTCACCTTCTTCATCTAAATGAATCAAAATGCCCGCACTTCCCAAAATATGACCCGCATTGAAATATTCTATCCTTACTCCATCTTCCAGATAGAACGGTTGATTCAATTTTATGATTTCAAATAAAGCCAAGGCTTCGTTCACATCGTCTTCTTCATACAAAAGCTCCAATTCATCTTCCCCCCGATTTCTTTTTCTCCTATTTACCCGTTCTAAATCTCTTTCTTGAATCCTCGCCGAATCCATGAGCATAATTTCACAAAGGCTTTTGGTAGCAGCAGTACAAAATATTTGACCTTTAAAACCCTTTTTTACCAACCTGGGCACAAGACCAGTGTGGTCAATATGAGCATGTGAAAGCAATAAATAGTCAATTTCAGCAGGATTAAATCCAAAGTTGAGGTTCATGTCGCTGGTATTGATACCTTGAAACATGCCACAATCTAGTAATATTTTTGTGCCTTTTGAGGTAGTTAACAGATGTTTACTGCCTGTAACTTGTTGAGCAGCTCCGTAAAATTGTAGTTTCATTGTTTATAGCTTTTGGCTTTTAGCATTTAGCTATTAGCTTTTTTGTGCAAAATAAACAATTGTTGTTGGATTTGAATCTGTTTTGAATAAGAAATAGTTTAGAAGTCTATTGTACCTGAAATATTTCCTCATTACTAAATCTACAATTTTATGCTTAAGAATTTTGTTGATAAAACTAGTCTAGCGATCTGTCAATTAATTCATTATGAACCAATAAAAATTGTTGGGAATTAGTAGTGGACATTTACTTTAAAACCTTTAAATTCAATAAACTCAAATCTAATTCTAAGAATAACAAAATGTTGAGGTCAAAATAATACAAATTGAATTTCTATTCAGGATTATTCATATTTTCATTATGTCGTTTCAAAATTTTCATTGACTTCGAATGTTCGAAAACATTCATTTATACTACTTCGGCATTTTGTTTACAGGGTTACTCCGCTGGGCTTGCTCAACCACAACCACGTTTTCAACCGCCGTCAAGAGCCATTTTTCTGCTTTTTTTACGAAAACCAACAGTTTCAAATTATCGGCCTCTGGGTATAAAGTACCCGATGGTGAAGTATAAGCCCCTACTCTCTGCAAAAAATGCACCACCATCACATCTTTCGTAACAGCCCTAAAATGTACACTTTTCTTAGTTAGCGTCACATTCTTAAACATTCCTTCATGAAAAACTTGATGAGCGTATTGTATCTCTCGGCGGTTTTTCCACCACATACCTACTACATTAACCCAATCGCAATCTTCTGTGGCGTAGTTGGCAATATCATCATAATTGTGGTTATTCCAACTCGCAACTAAGGCATCAATTTGCTTCTCAACCGCCACTTCGTCGGGAGTTTTAGCTTGAGCAAAAAGTGCGTTTGACAATAAAATCAGGAAACAAAAAGAAGAAAATTTTTTCATAATCAATTATTTATATAAAATACTTGATTGCAAAATTAGCAGATGGATAGCCTTAAGAATAGTACAAACACGACAAGTTTCAACCAGAGAGGATAAAGCTTCAAAGGGTGGTGTTTACTAAAATTTACTAATAAAAAATCTGATTTCGGAGTGAAAATGGAGTTGTAAGAAACTCGTTTTCGATAATCGAAGGAGAAACTCCACAAAATGCCTTAAAATCTCGAATCAAATGCATTTGGTCGAAGTAACCGCACTCGTGGGCAATGGTCGTCCATTTGATATTAGGCGTGTTTTCTTTCATTACCCAAGCCTTAGCGAAGCGAGTTTGGCGAACAAAAAACTTTGGAGAAACTCCTACTCGCTGCAAAAACTGCCGCTCTAATTGGCGATTGCTTACACAGGCTTGTGAGGCAATTTTATCGACATTTACAAGTCCCCCTTCTTTAATAATCATTGGCAAAACACTGTCAATAGGAAGTCTAGTACGTAGTTTATGGAGTTTTTTTAGTAGAAAAACCTCCACAATTCCTTTCAATTTATCTGGTGATTGTGTTTCGGCTAATTGCTCATTAATAAACTGAATCTCTTTATCCAAAATGTAGGTGCTATCCAACGATTCATCAACGGGAAACTCATTCATAGAAATCCCCAGCAAACGATACAGCCCACAAGGTTGAAAACCCACTTTCACCGTAAAATTTGAATGGTGCATTTTCAACTTGATTCGGTTTACTTGCGGCCCCACCAAAATACTGCAGTTGAGTTTTACCTTTTTATTAGTAGTCAGATATTCGCTTTCAGGAGCTTCAAATGGATAAAAATAAAGGCATTGTTCGGGAAGTGGTGGGAACGAAAACTCAGGGCGGGGCAAATTTCGGTCTAATTCAAAGCGGAAAACCATGATATTATTAACAAATTCGCTCAATGCGGGGTGCGGTTTATAAATTTTATGAAACATTGTTTTCGCTGAATATGATTAGAAATACAGACCAATATCTATAATCAAGTTGCTATATATTTTTAATAAGCTGCATAATTTGGCATATTTTCTTTGATAGCATGTAAATGTAAACGATAGCCTTGAAGATTCCCAGAAAGTCGGCTTCCTTTTTATAAAATTATCTAAGTATTCAGAGGAGTAGTGTTTAAGCATGAGTTTTATATCTCAAATCACCAATTTATAAATAATTCCATTTGTTAGATTTAATATATTTTTCGGAATTTCATCTGATATTAAATTTTTAAAGAAGTTTTTTAATCTATAATATTTCAATTAACCAAAAAAAATAGAAAGCCAAGTTGATGAATTTCTGCTTTGTATATGAACTTCAATCTTTCAAATCCAACCTTACGTTTTGATTCAACAATTTTAATGTAAAAAATGCCTAACCCCAGTCATTACCATTGCTATCCCGTTTTCATTACAATAGTCGATTGACAGTTGGTCTTTTATAGATCCTCCTGGCTGAACAACTGCTGTAACTCCTACATTTCCAGCAATTTCTACGCAATCAGGAAAGGGGAAAAATGCTTCTGAAGCCATAACTGAACCTTTCAAATCAAATCCGAACTCTTTTGCTTTGTCTATTGCTTGTTTTAAGGCATCTACTCTCGATGTTTGCCCTACCCCGCTGGCCAGCAACTGGCCGTCTTTGGCAAGCACTACATTATTGGATTTTAAATGTTTACATATTTTCAATGCAAACTCCAATGCTTTATTTTGATCATCCGAGGGAACTGTATTTGTCACAACTTTAAAATCAGCTGTTTTTTCTGTTGAAAGGTCTTTGTCTTGCTCCAAAACCCCATTCAAAAGCGTTCTGAATTGTTTCTTCGAAGTCTTTACTTCCTTTCTTATCAATAATCTGCGGTCTTTTTTCTTTTTCAATATCTCCAAAGCATCTGTATCATATGAAGGTGCTATCAAAATTTCAAAGAAAAGTTTGTGCAATTCTTCAGCAGTAGCTAAATCCACGTTTCCATTGGTAATAATAACTCCACCAAAAGCAGAAATTGGATCACAAGAAAGAGCATTTAGGTATGCTTGGTGCGAAGTTGAGGCAGTAGCTACTCCACAAGCATTGTTATGTTTTACAATTACGTAAGTCAAGTCATCAAATTCTTCAATCAAACGCACGCAGGCATCAACATCCATTAGGTTGTTGTACGAAAGTTCTTTTCCGTGCAGTTGCTTAAACATTTCGTCCAAATTTCCGTAGAAATTGGCCGATTGATGGGGATTTTCACCGTATCTAAGTGATGTTTGTTGCGATACTCTAAAGTTTCCACCGTCTTCTATTCCCGCAAAGTATGCATGAATTGCTGAATCATAATGAGAGCTTGTTCCGAAGGCCAACTTGGCATATCTCTTTCTATCTTCAAAATCCGTTCCGCAGTTTTTAACAGAAAGAATTTCAAAAACATCATCGTATTGCGTTCTTGAGGAAACAATCAAAACATCTTGGAAATTTTTGGCCGCTCCGCGAATCAAAGCAATTCCACCAATATCAATTTTCTCAATAATATCATCTTCTGAAGCTCCAGAAGCTACTGTTTCTTCGAAAGGATAAAGGTCAACAATAACTAAATCAATAGCAGGAATTTCAAGTTCCGCAGCTGTTTTTACATCATCTTCGTTGTCTCTGCGGTGCAAAATTCCACCAAAAACCTTAGGGTGCAGTGTCTTTACTCTTCCTCCAAAAATCGATGGATAAGAAGTAAGGTCTTCAACGGCAATTACAGGAATTCCCATTTCTTCTATGAAGCTTTGGGTGCCGCCTGTTGAATATATTTTTACATAGTTTTCGTGTAAAAGCTTTACGATTTTGTCTAACCCGTCTTTGTAAAAAACCGAAATGAGTGCTGACTCAATTTTCTTTGACATATTAATCTTATGAAATTTCCTGCAAAAGTACGGCATTTTAAATTAATCGACTAATGTGGAGCGATTTTTCAGTTTGCATTAATGATTATTGAATGATTTAAAAAATCAATTCACATTTAATAAAATGTGGTTTAAATTAGCATAGCGGCATTTTTTTAATAATTTTACAAGAATTCTTTTTCTAGAAAAACCCCTAAGTTTTAGAAAATCAACAAAAATATAACCTACAAACTATGTTAAAATCACTTTTTCGTAGAAAAAACATTGATCAAGCCATCAAGGATGTCAATTCTGTTGAACACGGCAGCGGCCTAGCAAAAGTACTTGGTGTCAGAGACTTAACCATGTTTGGAATAGCGGCTATCATAGGTGCTGGTATTTTCAGCACCATCGGTCGAGCCAGTTTCAATGGCGGCCCAGCAGTTTCACTCTTATTCGTTTTTACTGCAATTGCCTGTGTTTTTACAGCTTTAAGTTACGCCCAATTTGCATCCACTGTGCCAGTGAGCGGGAGTGCATACACATATGCTTACGTGTCTTTTGGTGAACTTTTCGCTTGGATTATTGGGTGGGCATTGGTACTTGAATATGCCGTTTCTAATATGGTAGTGGCCATTTCTTGGTCAGAATATTTTGTGAGTATGTTAGAAAATATCTTTCGAATCCATTTCCCTAGGTGGCTGGCCATAGATGCTGGAACGGCAAAATTAGCCTATCATGATGTTCAAAATGCAACAGCAAATGGAACTTTAAGTGAAATAGCTTCGAATATGAAGGCTTTGGCTCAAGCATATGTTGATGCTCCAACTATTTCAGGAATAAAAATCATATTTAATTTACCTGCTGGAGCAATAACTGCACTCATAACCGCTTTGATTTACACTGGTATAAAAGAGTCTCGCAATGCCTCCAATATTTTGGTGATTATAAAATTGGCGGTAATATTATTGGTTATAGTCGGTGGAGTTTTTTATATCGATACTGCAAACTGGAAGCCTTTCGCACCCAACGGCATGAAGGGTGTAATGATGAGTGTAGCTTCTGTTTTTTTTGCTTTTATTGGTTTTGATTCCATCTCCACTACTGCCGAAGAGTGTAAAGATCCTCAGCGAGATTTGCCCAAAGCCATGTTGATTACTTTGGCGATTTGTACTGTGTTATACGTGGTAATCACCTTGGTGCTCACAGGTATGGTAAATTATAAAGAGTTGGGTGTTAATGACCCATTGGCATATGTATTTGAAAAAGTAGATTTCAATTGGATGGCAGGAATTATCTCGGTGAGTGCCGTTGTGGCCATTACAAGTGCTTTGCTTGCATATCAAGTAGGCCAGCCGCGTATTTGGATGGTGATGAGTAGAGATGGTCTTTTGCCAAAGAAATTTTCAAAAATTCATAAAAAATATAAGACCCCGAGCTTTGCGACCATTGTTACCGGTCTTTTTGTGGGTATTCCTTCGCTTTTTATGAATATGCAGTTTTTTATTGACCTAACCAGCGTGGGAACTTTTTTTGCGTTTATTTTGGTGTGTTGTGGAATACTCTATATGGACCACACTGGACTTAGCGAAACCTCAAAATTCAAAGTGCCTTATGTCAATGGAAAGTTCATAATTGGTATTGTTTTTCTTGCTGGTTTATATTGGACCCACTTTTATACCGATGGAATATTTGCACATATTTCTGAAAAACCACTTATCGTTGTTTTTTGGTTGGCTTGGTTGGCTATTTCAGTTATGGCTTTGAAATATAGATTTTCGCTTTTGCCGGTTATGGGTATTTTGACCAATCTATATTTAATGACGGAGTTGGGCTGGTCAAACTGGAGAATGTTCCTAATTTGGGTAGTGATTGGCATAGCCATTTATTTTCTATATGGCTATAAAAACAGTAAACTAAACAAAGCTTAATTTTCATGAAAAACATCATATTTCTATTTCCAATTTTATTTTTGATAATTGCTTTTGAGAGTTTTTCTCAAGATTTTGATACTTTGGGTATTGTAAAAAAAGGTGCTAAGCTTACCAAGGTTTCGAACCAGTTTAAATTTACCGAAGGACCAGCAGCCGACAAAAAGGGAAATGTGTTTTTCACCGATCAGCCCAATAATAGGATTTGGAAATACGATACCAAAGGACAGTTGAGTGTATTCTTAGAAAATGCTGGACGCTCAAATGGCCTTTATTTCGACAAAAAAGGAAATATTTTGTCATGTGCCGACGAAAAAAACCAGTTGTGGTCTATTGACAAAAAAGGAAATCACACCGTTTTGCTGGATAATTTTGAAGGAAAACTTCTAAACGGACCAAATGACCTTTGGCAAGATAGCAATGGTGGTATTTATTTCACTGACCCATTTTACCTAAGAGAGTATTGGACTAGAAAAACACAAGAAATAGACAAAAAAAGGCTTTACTATTTGCCAAAAGGTTCCAAAACTGCAATTATTATGGATGAAGATTTTAAACAACCCAATGGTATAGTGGGTAGCGGGGATGGGAAATTTCTTTATGTTGCAGACATTGGAGCAAGCAAAACCTACCGATACGAAATCAGCGGTGAGGGAAAACTTAGCAACAGAACACTATTTGCCAATATGGGTTCAGATGGAATGACAACCGACTCTGAGGGAAATCTTTACTTGACAGGAAGGGGAGTTACGGTTTTTGACAAAACTGGTAAGCAAATTGCCAAAATTCCTGTGCCATCAGGTTGGACTGCCAATATTTGTTTTGGAGGTAAAAACCGCAAGTTGTTGTTTATTACGGCTTCTGATTCTGTTTACACTTTAGATATGAATGTGAAAGGGGTGAATTGAATTCACCCTTTTCTAAATAACTTTTACCTACCAAAGTCGTCTTGAACTCTAACAATATCATCCTCATTTGAAGGGTTTTCTTTGTCGGTATGTTGCCAAATTTCCGCTACAACACCCCAACCGTCAGCACCTAAAAGTCTGTGTCTCTCTCCGCATTTAAGATTTATAACTTGGCCTATTTGCAGAGGTTGGGGTATAGTTTCTATGTCTGTATCTGAAATAACCACGCCAGCCACTCCTCCAATCAGTTTCCAAATTTCGGCTCTACGATGGTGATATTGCCATGAAAGTCGCATTTGAGGGGCAACTACCAATATTTTGGGGCTTAATTTCTCAAAACCTGCGAAATCTTCAAGGCTCAAATGAGAAAAGAATCTCTTTATAAATTCCGGGGCTTGGGATTCTTCTATTACAAAAAATCCTCCCCAAGGGCGATTTTGGTCTTTTGAAATTACGGAGAATCCTTCATCTGAGATAAATTCTGCAATTGATTCGAAAACCAATTCTTTACCATTGTTTTTTTCTAATTTCATTTCCTTATAAATGGGTTTAAACTTTATTCCTTTTCGACAAATAAATAACTAATTTGTATTGGTGCATTTTCAGGTAATTCCTTTGGTCAGATCTCAATACCGAGTTATTAGTTTAGTTACCTATGTTTTCAGGTCCGACCTTTGGACTGACCAATATATCTAAAACTAATAACTATTAATATCCAAATCGCTCCAATTTTGTCTTTTGTTGACGCCAATCTGGCTCAACTTTAATATATTGTTCCAAAAACACTTTTTTTCCAAAAAACTGTTCCATTTCTTTTCTAGCTTCAGTGCCGACAATTTTTATTCGTTCACCTTTATGACCTAGCAAAATTGCCCTTTGGGTGGCTCTTTCTACATATATTTCGCTCGAAACCTTTATGATGTCGTCGGATTCTATGAAAGCAGTTATCACCACCTCGCAGCTGTAAGGTACTTCTTTTTTATAATTCATAAATATTTTCTCCCTGATTATTTCAGCGGCAAAAAATCTTTCTGGTTTATCTGTAAGTTCATCTTTGGGAAAATATGGCGGATGGACAGGCATTAAGTTGATGATATTTTCGAGAAGTCCATCAATTCCTACTTTTTGAAGAGCCGAAATAGACAATATCAAACTTGGATTTAAAACAGCCTTCCAATGGTCTATCTTTTCCTGCACTATTTCAGGAGTTGATAAATCTATTTTATTAATTATCAGAATTATCGGACTTTGACATTTTTGTAATTTCTGAATTACATCTTCTTCGTCATATTTTTCATAAATATCGGTCACAAAAAGTATCACATCACCATCTTCGATAGAGCCATGTACAAATTCCATCATTGCATTGTGCAACTCATATAGGGGTTTGATAATGCCTGGGGTATCACTGTAAACTAGCTGAAAATCAAATTCTTCTGTTTCGCCATTAACGATGCCCATTATTCTGTGGCGAGTAGTTTGGGCCTTGGAAGTAATGATAGACAACTTCTCCCCTACCAATTGATTCATCAAGGTAGATTTACCTACGTTTGGCTTGCCCACAATACTTATAAATCCCGCCTTGTGTTCTTTCATTTTACCGTTAATCTGTTTTCTATCAATCTGGTTTGATATTGTTGGAGAAATCCCTTGGCTTGAAACTGCATTTCCTCTAATTTCTTAGGCTCTCTTTCTAATAAATCATTTTGCAATAAAGCTTCATTTGCAAAATTAAATAATACTTGGGGTTTTTCGCCGTCAAATAGCATAACATATTTTCCTGAGTGCCACTGGTAGTTCTCAAAGTAGTTGATAGCCTAGTCGTTTCATTTAAAAACTAATATGTTTATCCCAAATGCCAAAAACGGTTTTTCAACTTTCAGAAATGCCATCAACCTGGTAAAAATATTAATCTGTTGAATGTTTTTTTTAGTGGGCTCCAAATGTTCAGGCAAATAAAAGAAAATAAGCACTTTAAATCTGCCAAGATTATTGCTAAATGTTGGTAAAGAGGCGTGGGAGCTGATATGGTCTGACATTATGTCAAATACGTTATTTCGAAACCAAGCTTATTTTTTATAAAATCAAAGAAACGCTTTCAGGAATAATCCTTACAGCTAAGGTTTTCATAAATAGGATCCTGCCCTTTTTTAAATTTACCTTTTAATTGGCTTGGTATTTTAAATGGATCATGGGAAAAACTGTAAAAACCGTACTGAAAAAAGGCTGTGGAAACTGCTTTACTTTTTTGACAAAAAATTGTAAAAAGGTTCATACCAAATCCCGTCAGAATCCATTTCGTTTCCATATGCAGTTTTACCAAAATAGTAGTCCAAACCAACCAACTTAGCGAAAGATTGAAAACCCATTTAGCCATTTGGAGTAACACGAAAAAACGAGGTATGATAACCTTTGGTCTTTAAAATGCCTGGTAAACTGTTTGTTTGATTGGCAGAAAAATATAAAAGCACAAAATGCTGTTTGAAACTAGGTATACAGCACCAAATGGCTAGAAGAGCCTCAATGGACTTTTTCCCATTTGCAAAACTATTCTCGGAGAGGAATAACTTTTGCCTTAAAATATCCAAGAATGGCGTGAACCTTCCCTAAATTTTATCTTTGTTTACTACTCCCGAGGCTTGCTTGAAATAGCTTTCATTAATAATGACCACAACAATGTAAGGAATGAAAGTATTCGTTGAATCAACAAAATCTACTAGACTAAATGCTATTTCTAAATCAATTTCATTTCTAAAAAAACAAAAGTTTCTTCGTTTAATTTACTCCCAGTTTTTTGAAAGTAGTGAAAGGCGTATTGAAAACCAAAACTATATTATACGGTTGCTGAACATATTCTCCAGCATTATTCTATCCAAAATGTGGTGTGGAATGGTATAAGTTCCCTACACGCAAACCTACTATTCTGAAATGAAGGCAAAGTCGAAGTATGTGTGCTTACTTTTGAAACAATTAGAAGACTTTATATATATGATAATCAACCAAATACCAACTAAAAAAAATATTCAAACTACCTAAACTGACCAATAACCGTTAAAAAAACTAAGAAAC
>JAIPAJ010000092.1 GCA_021740125.1 Leadbetterella sp.
GGAGTAAGGGTGATAGACACAAATACGCTTGAGGTAGTGGAGTTTTATGCCAAAATTGTATTTGTAAATGGTAGTACATTAGGCTCAACTTCAGTTTTGTTGAACTCAACTTCAAACAGATTTCCAAATGGAATGGGCAATGATTCGGGTGAATTGGGGCATAATTTGATGGATCACCACTTTAAAATCGGAGCTAGCGGCGAGTGGGAAGGAGGAAAAGATAACTATTATTTAGGCAGAAGAGCAAACGGCATTTATGTACCTCGTTATAGAAATATCGGTAATGACAAACGCGATTATGTGCGTGGATTTGGCTACCAAGGCGGAGGCTCACGAGCAGGTTGGAACCAAGGCACTGAACCAATGGCATTTGGTGCTGAAATGAAAGAGTCGTTAACCAAACCAGGTCCATGGAGAATGGGATTAAGTGGTTTTGGTGAATGCTTACCTTATCACGAAAACCGTATGTATCTCCACAAAACCGAAAAGGATAAATGGGGATTACCGATAGCCGTTTTTGATGCTGAGTTTAAAGAAAATGAAGCTAAAATGCGTATCGATATGCAAAACGATGCACAAGAAATGCTTGAAAAAGCAGGAATGAAGAATGTTCGTTCCTACGACAATAAATCTTATCCTGGCATGGCCATACACGAAATGGGAACTGCTCGTATGGGCCGTGATCCTAAAACTTCGGTTTTGAACGGAAATAATCAGTTGCATTCAGTTCCAAATGTTTTTGTTACCGACGGAGCAGCTATGACCTCAGCCTCGTGTGTCAATCCATCTTTGACTTACATGGCACTTACTGCACGAGCAGCTGATTTTGCAGTAAAAGAAATGAAGAAGAGGAATATATAAGGTTAGTTTAAAGTGAAAAACGCTCTTCAGATTTAGATTTGAAGAGCGTTTTTTTTGAGTGTATTATTTGGATATTGGTTTTGAAGAATCTCCTCCCCTTAAAAAATAGGATACTAAACTCAAAGTTAGCAATCCCCAGAGTATGAATATAGGTTTTGAGACCAAAACATTTATTAATTCAGTTATGAAATTACTTTTATCAGTAATTCTTTCAAATATCCAACCTAATGCTGCTAAAATTCCAATGAAGGCTCCTAGTATTTTAAAAGGATTGTATATTTTTGACCTGCTTATAATTATTAGTAAAGGTATGGTGATAAAAATAATGAAAATTTGCATCAATTCAATACCAATATTAAAACCTAAAATACTTAAAATCATTCGAGTTGTATTTAAGCTTAAGTCTTGAAGAGTAAATGCAAATGCGAGACCATGAATAAGTCCGAAACCAAGGGAAATGTATGTTTCTTTATCGGGGAATATTGGTCTAATGGCATGTATAGCCGAAACTAAAATTGAAATTCCTATTAATATCTCTATAGGTTTAGTAGGCAATACAATCCAGTTTAGTGCCCCAAACAATAAGGAAAAAGAGTGTCCAATTGTAAACGCAGTAACTATTTTAAAAATTTTAATGAGGCTTATTTTTAGACTTTGCTTTTTCCCCCATTTTTTATTTTCAATTAACAATGGCACTGGCAATATCAAAACAAACAAAAACATTAAATGGTCTGTACCTTCTGATATATGTTTGATACCTAGTAATACCATACTTTTAAACCCCAACCACCAACTTCCTTGATCCAGGCTAATCTGAAATGGTTTGAGATTGTTATTCACAATATCCCATTCAATTACACCAACTTCTTGCACACTACTGTCTTCATGAACAATTCCTTGTTGCCAATCTTGTTTAATAGCAATAATCGCTTTGTGACTAGCTACATTGTGCAAAATAACATCATAGTCAAAATAGAAATTTCGTAAGTCATAATTTATTGGCGGAGCCATGGAGAATGCCACAACCAATTCTTTATAATCACCTGATAGTTTACTTTTTGTTTCAACCAAATTCATTTCACCAAGTTCAATTGACCAGGGTTTTCCGTCTAAAGTTTTTGGCTTTATGTGGTCTTTTAAATATTTTTTTAATAATTCTCCAAGTCTTTCTATAAGTTGCTCTGAATTATCATTTACACTATTTCCAATGGCCGATTGCAGTTCGCTTAACGGCAATTGAATTTCACCAAAAATATTTTTTTCATGAACATTCAAAAGCACTATTGAGTTAGGCATTGGATGGGCAAAAACTTGCCTATTACCCAAAAATAGCAATAAGAAAAAAGTCAGGAGAGTTGTATTAATTAACTTCATTTAAATAAAATGCATAGGAATTTCAAACTCTCTTTTATTAATTGAAATGCCTAATATATTATCAATAGATTATTTATTAATTGGCACCGTAGTCTGAGGTTCTATCTCTCCAAACTGAATGCGGATGGACACCATTTTTAATTACGATTCCACCTTGCATAGACCACTCAATCCATACACTTGGGCCATCAACTAAGATATAGTCTCCTTTAGCAGCCATAGTTGTTCCTCCATAGTAGGATACATAGGTTTCGTTAAGCTCCGATTTATATTTAGCTAAAACTGCAGCTGCGGCTTTATCATCCAAATCATCCACATAAGTTTTTATGGCTACTAAAAGCAAATCTTTTTGGGTTTGAGTTAAATTGCCAGCCTTTACACCTGCTTTTGTACTTGGAAATGTGCCGTCTTTTTGCGGCCCAACTATAATGTCATTTTGTGCTGCAGAACGTTTTGCTGTAGTTAGTTCAGAAGTACTTAGGCTTTTAAGGAAATTTGCAAATGCTTCAGTTTCTTGGACTAAAGGTTGTATAGTTTTCCCAGTATTTGTCGAAATCCAAGTTGGATAGGGCTCAGTAGAACGAAAAACTGGCGTTCCTCCTGTCATTTTTCCACCTTTATATGTGAAAATATTGGTTCCATGGTGTCCTCCTATTTGAAGGCACCATAAATTGGATGAACTAGGAGTTCCTAAAAATCCAATATAATAATTCCCTTTACCGTAACCGCTTCCACCACCATTAGCAAACAAATAGTCGTCAGCATCAATAATTCCTGCATATTCTTCATAGCCTTCGTTGCTGGCAGATCCAGTGCTTGCTTTTAATAAATTTAAGAAAGCGGTCCATTGGGCTGTTGAAAACGTGCTTGAAGCCAATCCCACTCTATTTTTGTATAATGATTGAGGTAAATTACTCCATTTCTGAGCGTGTTCTTTGGTATATGTGTATTGCAAATCACTTATTTGGGTTGACGAAAGTGTTGCTTTAAAAGCTTCGGCCGCTTTTACAATATTTTCAATATCTGTATCAACTGACCATGAGGTTCCTGAAGTAGTCGAGCCAGCTGCTGAAACACTTAAATTTAATGAGCATGATTGTCCTCCCAAAGTAATAGCAAAGATGGCAGTTCCAGAAGCAGAGGGAGTTCCAGTTATTGCAAAGATAGCATTACCTGCTCCAGAAGCTAAAGTAGCTGCAGTTAAGGTGGCGGTTAGTCCAGTAACCCCTGAAGATGCTATTGCTGATCCTGCTGAATACACAGCTCCATTACCACCTATGTAAGGCACGCTAGCGGTGCCGGTGAACGCAGCACCTGCAGTAGGAGAAGCTGAGAATGAAGCAGATGAGCAATTTAATGCGGTGATACTACCGGATGATGATAAATTGTCGGTGTTTTCACATGAGAAAAATAAAAGTAGGGCGGAACATAAGCTTAAAGCTGTGATTGAGGTTTTTAAATTCATGATAAATAATTATTGGTTTTAATATTGTTTAAAAAGTACATACGTTAGGCTACATTAATCCGCAGCCTTTAAAAAAAATAGTTTTAATAAATATAAGTCTTCCCTTCAGCAATAAACTTAGCCGTTCGAATTACGCCAGATTTTAGAATTTTAGTTTCTAATTCATTTGTCTCATAATCTAACCTTACTGTAAATTCACCTGATGGATGTTCAATTGAAAGATCTTTATAATTTTTTTTTGATTTTTCTTTTGATTTTTCAAAGAAAGTGTGACAAACTGTTCCGCCAATTAAGCAGGCTGTAGCGACAGAAACTGCAGCTAAAACCCCAATTGCTTGATGGACAACATGAGGAATAAACATCCGCGTATTTATTGTACCACCATTTCGAGCGTGGGATACCAAGCACATTTTTGGAATAGTTTGTTTTGTTACATCTCCTAGGTTCATTTTTTGTCCCGCCGAAATTCGAATCATTTCTATTTTCTTTTTTAATTCCAAATTCGATTCTAAGTTTTCTTTACTTTCATTTCCAATAATACCAAAATCTGAAGCAAGCATAAGTACCAAAGGCATTCCATTGTCAATACATGTGGCATTAATACCTTCTATATTATCAATTGAATTTCCAGTTGGAAGCAAAGCTCCGCATGTGGAACCTACGGTTTCGAGGTAATTGCAAATGATTGGGGCAGCAGTTCCTACAACGCCATCAATTTTAGAATTTCCAACATATTTTACTTGATTTTCAGGAGTTTGAACGATGCATTCACAAATACCTCCAGTATTTAATATGTTGATTTTAGCAATTGTAGTTGGTGAATTTGCCTTTAGCATTCCTGATTCAATAGCAAATGGAAGGACTCCTGCAAGAATATTCCCACAGGTTTGAGTTGTAGAGACTCGTCCTTCACCAACCACCACCTGCAAAAAATAATAATCTAAATCGCAGTCAGGTACTTCAGATGGGCTAACAATGGCCACTTTACTGGTAAGTGAATTTGCTCCACCTAAGCCATCTATTTGTCTTGGATCCCCCTCAAGAGTACCTTCCATTATTTTTAAGATTACCTCATTTCTTTCTTTTTCATCCAAAGGTAAGTCGCTCCTTTTTAGGTAAACACCCTTGGAGCTGCCCCCTCTGAAAATCATAAATGGAATTGATTTCTTCATTTTTTTTGAATGTTTACCAACCGAATTTTTCCTTCCAACCATAAATTTCAATTGAAGGCTTACCTTTTCTTAGTTCTGCTCTAGTGAGTTCTTCTTTTGCTTCTCGGGCAATTGCTTTTTCAATAGTTTCATCAATTTTATCTAATGGAACTATTACTACTCCGTCTCTATCTCCAACCACAATGTCACCTGGGTTAATAATTACACCACCGATAATTATGGGTTCATTTAATGAGCCATCGCCATGGTTAGAAGTACCTCTGATACAAAGCCCTCTAGCGAAGACTGGAAAACCCATCTTTTCAATGTCATCAGCATCTCTTACACAACCATCTATGACTAAGCCATTTATCCCATGTTGCATAGCTCCAAGGCTCAAAAGATCCCCCCAATATCCTGCTTCATAAAATTCTGAACAATCTGCAATAAGCACATCGCCAGGATTTGCATAAGCATAAGCTCTATGAAGCAAAACATTGTCTCTTGGCATAGTTTGGACTGTATAAGCTGGGCCGCAAACTTTCATTGATTCAGCAATGGGTTTAATGCCAGATGGCAGGTAATTTACATTCCCTAAAGCTTCACAAATAGTGGCTGAGGAAAACTTCGATAATTGTTTTATTAGATTCTTATTCATTTCTTTTTCAATTATTGTAATATATTCCCCAGTTTGGGGGTAAGAGACTAAAAAATAGAATTTGTAATTCGAGGCACATGACTTTGAAAAGCTTCAGCATATTGCACTTTTTTATTGCCTGAAATTCTTCGAGCGTGATTGGCCCTTCTACTGGCTAATTCAGCATAATAGTCCACCAAATACTTTTGTGCACCCATGCAATTCATTGCTTCAATTTTCTTGTCAAAAACTGTTGAAATATCTAGAAATGTATCAGGTTTGAAATCGCAGATTTCTGGCTGATGTGGCTCAAATGAGTACCACATGGGCGGATCAATATTTTTGAATGCACTGGCAACTCCAGCTCCACAGGAAAGTAATCTTGCCCTTTCAGTAGCTTGGTAAGCCAGAGGATGGTCAGGATTAAAAGGGTCTTTTGCAGTATGTGTTAAAATAACTGTAGGCTCAAAATCTCCTATTATTTTGGTCAAAATGGCTACTCTTTCATCAGAAATCAGCATGGGGTAGTCGCCCCAATCCAAAAACTGAATGGGAGTGCCAAAAATTTCAGCAGCTTGTTGTGCTTGTGTTTTTCGGATGATTTTTACGCTTTCCTCACTTCTTTTTGGATTTTCTTTCCAAAGTTCTCCAGATTCTCCTCTTTCACCAAACGAAAGACAAACGACCAAAGTTTCGGCCCCTTCTTCAACGCTTTTAGCAATTATACCGCCGCTTCGCCAAACAAAATCGGCTGAGTGGGCTGAGATAACTAATAATTTTTTCATTTCTATATTAATTATTGTCAATAAATAGGACTATTTTTTTTTTGAACACAGATAAAATAAATGCTGATTTTTACTGATTTTAAATCATTTTGTTGAGGCATCAAAAACTCTTAAGAAATTCTTGCTTCCAATTTTTATTATATCACTTTCTGAAAAACCTGATTTCAACATCGCATTCACAACTTCGTAGAAAAAGCCATTTTGTTGATTCTGCCAAATGCCATTTGTAAGTTCTCCAAGTCTAGGCGAACTTGTATCATTTGGTTTGATTGCTCTTGTTATTTTCGTATCAGTTCCGATACAAACGTTATCTACACCAATGACATCCACCATTGACCTTATGTTTTGTGCATATTCTAAAGATGTTTCTGTCAAATGTCGCCAAACGCCAATAATTCCACCAGCGTTGGCTACAACTTTTGCTTGTTCTTTACTGATAAGTCTTGGTTTCATCATTTGAGCCATTTTTTCGTTTTTACCCAATTGTGTATCTAAGCTTGTATGGCTTAAAATAACTGGCTTGATAGAAATTTGTAGAGCATCATTGATTGCTTTGTTGCTGCAATGTGTAAGGTCAACCAAAATTCCTAAATCATTATATGCCTTAACGACTTCTTTACCAAATGCACTCAAACCCCCAAAAACTGGTTCTTTGGTACAAATATCTCCCAAGGGAACTATAGCATCATTATCATGCAATAAGCCTAATACTCTTAATCCTCTATCGTATGCATATATTAGTCGCTCCATTCTTCCTTCTAGAAAATGCCCACCTTCTACCGATTGAATGATCAATGGTTTCTTCTTTTTGTTGGTTGATTTCAGGTCATTTGCATATAATGTACGCTTCAAATCATTTATTTTCAATAAATTATCGGCTGCGTCCATGCCTTCCATAAAACGATTGTAAGCATCACCCTCATTTACCAATTTTTGATAATCCACAGCAAATGTTAATACTATTGCAGCCAAACCAGATTTTTTAAAATCTGCCAATAAATCATATTTTGGCAATCCTTGGTCTGGGTAAATTTTAACATCGACATGATTATGCGTATCTATGGCCATTGCTTTAGAAACAATTTTTGCAATACTAGGGTCAAATTCGGTATTTGCAGCAGATAAAATTGGGCTAAATGCTGCTAATGATCCCACTCCTGCCATAGAGGCAATAAATTTCCTTCTACTCCAACCTCCCTCTTTAAACTTCATATATTAATAATTTAACAAATTCGGAACTTAATAATATCTAAACAAGGATGATCTAAAACCGAAAATCAAATGCTTAATTCCTCTGGCGTGGGTGTTCCTCTGGTATGAAAACTTTCGACTGTTTTTAATCCCCAGGCCTGACCCTTCAATCGTTCCTCTTTGTTCCAAACTATCGTTTCATAATCAGGGTCAAGGATTAGTCGTGCAGTTGGATTCGCAATTTCAATTCGATTTCCGCCTGGTTCATATAAATATAAAAAAAATGTCTGTTGAACCGCATGTTTATGAGGGCCAGTTTCAATGAAAACTCCATTTTCAAGTGCAATATCGGCTGCTATCAAGACCTCTTCACGGCTATTTACGGCATAGCAAACGTGATGAAAACGCCCAGAAAATCCTGAATGGTCTTCTGTAATGGCTAAATCGTAAGATTTTGAATTTACCGAAACCCAAACGCCTTTTGGACCGTCTTCAAATTCAATGGTTTCGGACATTCTACCTCCTAGTGTTCCAAATTGAAAATCTCGAAAAGCCACAATATCTTTAGCCAAAAGGTTCATGTGATCGAGCCTTCTTACATTCATACCTCTAGCTGGAAACTTACTCGCGGTATTCTTTAAGGCAGATTGAGTTTCGGCGGAAGGTTTGAATTTATTCGTATCAAAATAAAGCTCACATTCATGGCCATCCGGGTACCTAAATCTATAAGCTTTGCCATAATCACATTCGTGATCTTGCCAACCAAAGCCTAGTCCTTGGGCTTCAATTGCCTTTACTCGAGCTTCTAAAGCTTCTGGAGTTCTTGTTCGCCAAGCAAAATGTCCTATGCCGGAATGTTTGTGTGCAGTGAGCTTTAAGGTATGATGTTCATAATCATCATAAGCCCGCAAATAAGCAGAATCTCCTGTTGTTTCGGTAAGATACATGCCCAATGTTTCTGTGAAAAATCGAATACTTTCATCTAATTTTGGGGAGAGTAATTCGACGTGAGCCAAATGTGCCAAATCCCAAGTGATATAGCTTCTATTATTTTTTAAAAATTGCTCTAAATTCGTATTCATTGTTGATTGCATATTTTTTAATTTTTAGAGAAATTTTAATTCAAGATTGTTTTCTAATTAATAAAGTTACGATACCTGAAATAACTGTGGGTATGGCAAAAAACATAAAATTGGAAGCCATTGAAAACCCCGCTGCGATAAGGAATCCGCCAATTAAAGGCCCAAATACTGCACCTACTCTACCTGCTCCAACTGCCCAGCCTACACCTGTGGCCCTGATTTCAGTGGGATACATTTTGGCAGCCAGACTGTACATACCTACGAAACCGCCTTGTATCCCAAATCCTATCAATCCGAATAAAACTAAAACCATTAAAGAACCATTGAAATATCCAAAAATAAACATTGCAATTGCTGTGAAAATCAAAAATCCAAAAATGGTTCTGTTTAGTCCAAATTTGTTTGAAAGGAATCCTTGAGATATTATTCCACAAAAAGCACCAAGATTGAAAACTGTACCCGCATATATGGCTAATTCAACAGTGAGGCCGGTTGCAGATGCCAAGTTTGGGATCCATGTGGTAAGGAAATACAAAGTAGCGAATGCCGTAAAAATAGCTATCCATAAGCCAATTGTACCTTTTTTATGAGTTGAAGATAATAGTGAATTTACCGTTGGTTTATATTTTGTTTCTGTTTTTACCAAAAACTCGCTAGATTCTTTTAAAATGAAATAAACAAATGGAAGTGTAATAAAAGAAGTAATCCCAGCTATTTTAAATATGGAAGGCCAGCCAAACTGTGGAATTACAGAAGCAGCAACAACTCCAGATAGAACAGCCCCGATTGGATAACCTGCCATCACAAAACTTACCCAAAAATCTTTGGTTGCTTTGGGGGCATTTTCTGCAGTAAGTGTGGCAGTACTTGCCAACATTCCACCGATTCCTATGCCGCTCAAAATCCTAAAAAAAGTAAGCCATTCTACATTTGTTGCATAAGCAGTACCAAAAACACTTATGCCCATCAATAAATTACATATCATAATCATTGATTTTCTTCCGACTTTATCAGCTCTGGGTGCCAAAAACATCGCACCAATAGACATGCCAAACAATCCTGCACTAAATACTACACCAAGAGCTTTGGGTAAAATACTCCAATCTTTGGCAATATTGGGTGCGGCATACGAAACCACCATGACATCCATGCCATCAAGCATGTTCATCAGAAAACATATCAATATGGTGGTTAAATAATTCTTTTTTGATTCCATTTTATGTTAAGGTTGAAATAAGTATTTTAAATCTTTCGATTTATTTGCAGATTTTATCTACCCAATCAAACAATTCTTTCAAGTCGTAATCGCCGCTGTGTGGTTTAGACCATGGCAATGCAAAATCAATGTTAAAGCCTTTGTTTTGTAGTGTAGTGGCCAAAATAATGGGTACCGCAAAACCAGTATCTCGGTCTTTTGCCCCATGTCTTACTCCCCAATATTTAGATGTATTTGCTGACTTCGTTCCGATATAATTCATCGGATTCATCATTTTAACTTGCAATTGATCTGCCTTCAAAGGATTTGACTCAATTGAGTTTTTTAACGAATAGTCAGTAAAGTGCCTATTGTCAATGGAAGCATTTCCAAATAAATTATTTTCAAAAGATTTGTTGTCCAAAGCATCAAAAGCTGGTGGGGTTTTCATTCTTTCGAGATAAATCATATACCCATCAAAATCTAAAGAAGAAACCTTTCCATTTTGGATTTTTAAGAAACTGAATTTTGATAAGTCTTCACTAGAATTTAAGCTTTTTTGTGCTGAAGCGATTAAGTAAGAAATCACCAGTTCTTTAAAATTACCATTCCCGTCACTATCTAAAACCAGTTTTTTGCCTTTTGAGTCTTTAAGATTTAGACTATTAAGGTAATTTGGAAAAGCATTTTTAAGATCCATCGAAACTTTTAAAGCCATATCGTTTAAAGTACCCTCTTTTCCTCTGAATGAATAATTGTGAATTTTGTTAAGCTGCCATTCATACGCCATATCAGCATTTTCCAGATTAATGATGGGACAATATGCCGACACCGCAAAAATATCATCGCTTTCGTTTGCTGCTCCTAATTCTTTTAAATATGGTTCATAATCAGGATGATTGCCAGTTGCACCCAACAAAGTTGACATAGCACCTCCAGCACTAGTACCATTCGAAATAATTTTATTGGCATCACCAGGCATAGTTTTGTCATTGAATTTCAAGTACCTGACAGCAGCTTTTAGGTCAACTATACCTGCTGGTGCTTTGCCCAATTGTGAAGTTCTGCCTCTTACTCCGGCAGAAGCTACAATAAAACCTCTTGCCAAGGCAGTTGAAATAGCATTGTTCGATGGCCCTCCCATACCTCCTCTTTGTGGGTTATTTAGGAAAGTAGCAGGCTGTGCCGGCATATACCCTCCCACTTTGTTAGGAAAAAATATCGGTGCCGTCGTGGCTGTATATCCGTTTAAAATGCCACCTATGAAGTATTCTTCAGGAATATAAATGTTGATTATTTGCTGAACAATATCTGTTGGGTTTGCTATATATACTATCCTTTCAAAAGCCCTAACTTTTATTGTTTTTCCTTCAAATTCTTGGTTTTGAATTTCATATTTTGAAATATCAAAGGTGAGGTGGTTTTGTGCATTCAATTTAACACAAAAAAACATCAATAAGCCAAAAAAGGCTTTTAGTATATTATTCATATTAATCAATTAGGATTAAAACTCACCACAAATTTCGTTACAAAATAGAAGTGTTTTAGGAAACAATTTTTACTTTTATGGATAAAAATCGAACATTTTAATAATGGGAATTGCCAATTTTGATGGACTTTATGGAGATACCGAAGGTAAATATTCATCTGAATATATTTTTTTGGAATTGATTGCTACCCGTAGCCAAATTTTTGATTGGAATATAAAACCTCATCTACATCCACACCTTTTTCAGGTATTTATCATTCGAAAAGGCTCTTTGGCTTTCATAGATAGCAAAACAAAGTATCTACTAAATGCTCCTTGTGTTATTTTGATTCCTCCCACTCATCTGCATGGTTTGACTTACTCACCTGATGTGGATGGACAAATCTTGAGTGTAACCGAAAACGTTTTGGAAGAAATTTTTAAAACATCCAACAGTTTTTGGAAGTCATGTGATAGGATTCATATTCTTGAAAAATTTGAATCATTTGAAAAAATATTGGACCTTTTAAAAGATGTTGAAGAGGAACTCTTCAGTGAACAGATTGAACGATTTATTATGTTACGAGCTTGTTTGTCTCGTTTTTTTATAAATTTAATTCGACTTTGTGATCAAGAAATGCTTGTAAATAATGATTCAGCTTTGAGCAATTATTTTAGGAAATTTCAACAAAATATTAAAAATGCTACCACACCCAAAAGTATTCCTGAATACGCATCAGAACTTCAAATATCGGCTGTTCATTTAAACAGAGCGTGCAATGCCATTTCTGGAAAATCTGCGAGCGAGATATTACAACAAAATACCATCAACGAAGCACAGAAGTATTTGCTTCATACTTCTTATTCTATCTCTGAAATAGCTTATCTGCTTCATTTTGAGTACCCGAATTATTTCGCAAAAATGTTTAAGAAATATGTGGGAATGTCGCCTCTAGAATTTAGGCGATTGGATAGGAAATAAATGAGGTTTCTGAAAAAATGCCGAAGTATTTTAATTATACTTGGACATTTATTTTTTGTTTAAAACGTAACTGCATTCACTGTAGCTAAACTCGAGGTCTTTGGTGAAGCTTAAAGAGGTGCCCCAATATTTGAGTAATCCCCAGCTCTATAGAAGCCCCATCCTGAGGAGTTTCCAATAAAACTTCCACCCGTGTAAGTGGTGCCTTCCTCATAAGTCATACCGTTTCCGCCAGAGTATGGCACTGTTGTGGTTCCAGTGTAACATGCACTGTTAGTGGCCGCAGCAGAAAATTTGATATTTGAACAATTCAATGTGGTAATAACGGCTTTCATAGGGTCTATTGATAAATTTTCATTAAAAGAAATGGTTCTGAGGAAAGCAAAAAGTAAGGGTATTTTAGAGAATTTCCTTGGTAAATGTTTTTTAATATTTACTGGATAGCTTTTTCAAGTGTCGGTTAGGACTAGTCAGGTTTTATTGAAAAATCTATCGAATAATTATATTTAGTGAACTTTAAAATACATTACGTTTGATTTTTTTTGGATTGTTATTCTAAATTTCAATTTGACATGTAAATATATATTTTGACTAAAGTATTATAGTAAGAATGCTATATAGAAGCCTCTAATTACAGTTTTATTCTTTATTTTTTTTCTGCTTTTGTCGGTTTTATATAAACAAAAGCATAATTTCGCAGTCGTTCAATCAAATAATAATTAATGGCCAATCTGAATACAAAACTCAATAAAACAAATACCTACGATGCCATAGTGGTAGGCTCAGGAATGAGCGGCAGCTGGGCGGCCAAAGAATTATCTGAAAAAGGCTTAAAGACATTAGTTTTAGAAAAAGGTAGAATGGTTAATCACCTAGTAGATTATCCAACCATGAACCAAGACCCATGGGACAAAGAGCATAGAGGTGCACTCACTGTGGAAGACAAAAAAAAACATCATATACAAATTAGAAGCGGTTTTGTTGGCGAAGATACTAAGCATTTTTGGACCAATGACTTAGAGAATCCTTATCAAGAAACACAACCATTCGACTGGATTCGTGGGCACCAAACGGGCGGAAGAAGTTTGCTTTGGGGAAAACATACTTACCGCTGGAGTGAACATGATTTTGAGGCAAATGCCCGTGAGGGCATAGCGATAGATTGGCCCATTAGATACAAAGACATAGCTCCTTGGTATAGTTATGTAGAAAAATTCGTAGGTATAAGTGGCGAAAAATTGGGTTTGAGTCATTTTCCTGATGGAGAATTTCAACCACCATTTCCGTTAAATTGTCTGGAAGACCATTTCAAGGCACAAATTCAAAGCAAATTTAAAGGCAGGTATGTCACTTCAGGTCGAGTGGCACATTTGACCGAACCTACCGAGGAGCAACTCAAGTTAGGACGTGGAAAATGCCAAAACAGAAATCGCTGCTCAAGAGGTTGTCCTTTTGGAGCTTATTTTAGTGCC
>JAIPAJ010000093.1 GCA_021740125.1 Leadbetterella sp.
GATTTGAGGTCGTTGCTTTTTTTATGAGAAACAAATTGGGTTTGTTTTAATGTGCTAATTCTTCTTCCAGTTCTTCAATCTCCACTAGCATATCAGGATTGATTGAGTTAAGTTTAATACTCTTTATATCATTGATTAACAAGGGGTCGTATTTGGCAGAAACTTTAATATAATTGGAAGTAAAGCCTGTCATAAAACCTTCGTTTTCTTCAGATTCAAACAAAACTTCCTGTATTGAGCCAAGATGTTGTTCGTAAAAATACCTTCTTTTTTTATCTGACAAAATATGCAGCATTCTAGACCTTTCCACACGTTTGTTTTGAGCCACAATCGGTTTAATCAGTAAAGCTGATGTATTTTCTCTTTCAGAATAAGTGAATACGTGCAAATAACTAATATCTAAGTCGTTTATGAAGTTAAAGCTTTCCTTGAATTCTTCATCAGTTTCGCCCGGATGCCCCACAATTACATCCACACCAATGCAGCAATTCGGCATAATCTCTTTTATCTTGTGCACTCTTTCTTGATACAATTCTCTCTTATATCGGCGTTTCATAAGTGCTAAAACCTTGCTAGAGCCCGATTGTAATGGAATATGAAAATGAGGCACAAACCGCTTAGATTGGGCTACGAATTCAATAATTTCATTAGTTAGTAGATTAGGTTCAATACTCGATATTCTGAACCGTTCTATTCCTTCAACTTCGTCTAAGGCTTTTATTAAATCTAAGAAACTTTCTTTTCTTTCACCTTTAATTATACCAAAATCACCAATATTAACTCCGGTGAGAACAATCTCTTTTACTTCGTTTCTAGCTATTTCCTGAGCGGATTTTACGATATTTTCGATGGTGTCCGAGCGGCTTGCACCACGTGCCAGAGGTATAGTACAGTAGGAGCAAGGATAGTCGCAGCCATCTTGAACTTTCAGAAATGTCCGAGTTCTGTCGTTTAAAGAAAATGAAGTATGATAATCTACTGTTTCGTTAATATCAGTTGCAAAAACTTTTTCCGATGGCTTTAAAACTGATGGAGACTTTTCGAAAGTACCAATTAATTCATGTAACCTAAATTTCTCTGCGGCACCAAGTACAGCGTCAACTCCTTCTATTTCAGCTATTTCTTGAGGTTTAAGTTGTGCGTAGCAGCCAATGATGGCCACATAACCCTCTGGATTTATTTTTTGAGCCTCCTTAACAATTTTCTTGCATTTTTTGTCAGCGTTTTCAGTAACTGAGCAGGTGTTTATTATGAAAACATCGGGCTTTTCTTGAAAACCTACTTTTTTGAAGCCTTTGTCCTCAAAAGTTCGGGAAATTGTAGAAGTTTCCGAAAAATTGAGCTTACAGCCCAAAGTATAAAATGCAACTTTCTTCATTAAGAATCAATTAAGCTACAAAATTACGAACAAAAAACCCCCAGAACAAAAGTTCTGAGGGTTCAATATCAATAAATAAGCTATTTATCTATTAAAAATAGAATTACAATTTTGCTGTTTTTACAGTTTTGATAATTCTAGCCGCTACTTTGTAAGGATCAGCAGCAGAGTTAGGACGTCTGTCTTCTAACCAACCTTTCCATCCTTTTTGTACTGCAGCTATAGGAATACGGATAGAAGCACCACGGTCAGAAACTCCGTAAGAGAATTGATCGATAGATTGTGTTTCGTGTTTTCCAGTTAATCTCAAGTGGTTATCAGCACCGTAAACTGCAATGTGTTCTTTTACAAATGGAGCAAATGACTGACAGATGATATCATAAACATTTTTGTCTCCAGCTGTTCTCAGTGCAGTATTTGAGAAGTTAGCGTGCATACCCGAACCATTCCAGTCAGTGTCACCCAATGGCTTACAGTGGTAATTGATCCAAACATTATATTTCTCACAAGTTCTTTCTAATAAATATCTAGCTACCCATATTTCGTCACCAGCTTGTTTAGCTCCTTTTGCAAAACATTGGAATTCCCATTGTCCTGCTGCAACCTCAGCGTTGATACCTTCTACGTTTAATCCAGCTTGTAAGCAGTACTCTAAATGCTCTTCGATGATATGACGACCATATGCATTTTTAGCACCAACTGAACAGTAATAAGGCCCTTGAGGACGCGGATATCCGTTTGTAGGGAATCCTAATGGAAGATTGGTATCGCAGTCATAAAGGAAATATTCTTGCTCAAAGCCAAACCAGAAATCGTTATCATCGTCTTCGATTGTAGCACGACCGTTAGACTCATGAGGATCTCCGTTTGCGTCTAAAACCTCACACATTACAAGGTATGAAGGAGTTCCTAATAGCGAACGCTCAGGATCTTTACAAATATATACTGGCTTAAGTTGACAGTCAGATGAACCACCTGGTGCTTGCTCAGTTGATGAACCATCAAAAGACCACATATCACAGTCTTCTAACTTTCCAGAGAAATCGTTTTCTATTTTGGTTTTGCTTCTTAGGCTTTGAGTTGGTTTGTAACCGTCTAGCCAAATGTACTCTAATTTCGCTTTTGCCATTGTTGTAATAATTTTATATTGATTCTGTTTTTCTTAAAGAATTATGTTACAAATATATTGGCGAAATCAAAATATTATTTCTTTAATCAAAAAAAAGTATCGATTTTATTCTATTTTATTTGAAAAATACAACTATTTGTAAAAAAAATGAGATTTGAATTCCTTTTGAGGTGCACAATTCACTAAAAATTGCTTAAAAAATGATTTTGTGGTAATAATTTCTTTAAAATTGAATCCAAAATCTATAGAAATATAATTTTTGGGTCATATTTGGGTTAAATTCAAACATATTATTAGGATTTTGCTGTTTTTTCATTAATTGTATTATTCTCATTTGAGATAAAGCAAATTACAAGTTTCGAAAACACGCACATCCAAGTTGATTCTTGAATTATGCGAAACCCTTTTCCTAAATATTCAATTAAATAAATTATAAGATTGAGAATTATCTTGCTAAGAAATCTTGATAACTTTTTTGCTGCATAGCTTTGCCTTCCATTAGTTCTTTTGATTTTAGAAGTTCTTGATTTTGGATCAAAACTCTACCTTTGTTATCAAAAAGGATTTGTTTTTTTGGCTTTATATATCCAAAACCATCATTGAATACAAAAAAGGCCCATGGTTTGATATTGGTCTTAAATAAGTCCTTACTCCAATAAAATGCAGAAGCATCGAAGTTCATTTGACCAAGTAAAGTGGCTGAAATGTCTATTTGTGAAGCTATATTTTTATATTCCCAATTCTTTTTAACCGCACCCCCAATCCATAACATAGGAATCTTGAAATCGTCCACACGATTTCCAGTTTCAGGAAGTTTGTGGCCGTGATCTCCTACGATAATGACAAGTGTATTTTGCCACCAATATGTTTTTTTTGCTTTTTCTATAAAATTACCTAAACATTGGTCTGAATAGTTCAGCGAATTCGTGAACAAATCTACCGCGGAATCTCCTTTAATTTTTGGTTCCTGGGTAGTTTCAAATGGTTCATGGCTGCTCAACGTCAATAAAGTTGAAAAGAAGGGTTTAACGGCTGGTACTTTGTGATCTTCTAGGAATTTATCAAATATATATTCGTCATGAACACCCCATTTCGAAGTAGAAAGTTCGGCTGAGAAGTCATTCATGTCTACTATTTTTTCAAAATTGGCATTGAACAAATACGATTTGATATTTGCAAATTCTGTATCACCGCCATAATAAAACTGAGTAGAAAAGCCATTTTTCCCAAATTCCTTACTCAAAACTGGAAGGGTTGCAGTTTTAGTTGGATATTTTATGATAGACTCCGTTGGTTGCGTTGGAAATCCACTCAAAATACTCGTGAGGGCTTTGTCGGTTCGATCTCCCATGGCATAAAAATCAGAAAAATAAATGCCTTCAGTTTTCAGTTTATTGAAATTCGGCGTTATTTCAATCTCATTGTGTTTTTGATCCACGACTTTTTTGGTGAAACTCTCCCAGATGATGATTAAAACGTTTGGTTTTTTACCTCTAAAATTCAGTATTTGTTTTCTTGGGAACTCGCTTTTATACAGATTCACCATGGTAGTGTCTAGGCTTTCCTTAGGCAAATAGGTGTAAGGATTAACTTTATTTGACGATTTGTGAATTATAGAGCTAAAAAAGTTCCAAGGAGCATTTATGGCAGAGATATTTGCAAAATTTACTTTGGAGAAATATACAGTGCTGTGGTTCATTGGGGCAATCCCAAAACCACCACGAATAGGAATGATCAAAACTCCGACCATCAATATTCCATAAATAATGAATGGAAAGTTTTTGATGTGTTTCCAGTCATAAATTTTGTTGGCCATAATTCGGTAAACTATCGAACTGGCTATAATTACCAATAATATAGTGCTGATAATAAGCGGAATAACAGGGGAATTCTTAACAGAGGCCCAGGCCTCTTTTGGTGATTTTAGATAAGCTAAGGGTGTAGCATCTAATCTAAATGACCAAATGTTATAAACTTCTAAATCAACTACAATGATGAGTGTTATAATAAAGATCAGAAAGAAAGTGTAGGAAAATATGGTACTTTGAAATAGGCTTTTGTTTAAGAAATTAGAAAGGGTAACCCACAAAAACGGGAAAATGCACAAATAGCCTGCCATTGACAAATCCATGCGGAAGCCATGCCAAAATATACCGAAAACGGTCTCTAAAGTTAACGTTTTTGAATCCTCAATGTGATAAGAAAGAAATATAACTCTTGCTGCCAGAAAATATATAGACCAGAACGCGAAATATATTAACATAAATCTTAACCTCTCTCTCATTTATTTTGGGTTTTTATTTAAAAAGAAAAAAACAAATGCTTATTTTGCTTCAAATATAAAAGGTACAGCTCATAAATTAACAAATATGTCAGAACTAAGATGGAAAGCGATTGATGTTGCACAAAACCGCGTCATTCCAGTTATACAAATTCCCGAAGGCAAAGTAACTGATTTCTATGGCATTCATACGTTTACAGACGAAGCCATGAAAACACTACTTTCTCCTGATGCTTATAAAAAAGTTTCTAATGCAATCAAAACAGGTGACAATATAGAAGGTAATGTAGCGGATGAAGTTGCTTCGGCCATGAAGTCTTGGGCAATCTCAAAAGGTGCAACACATTATACGCACTGGTTTCAACCGCTTACGGGTGGCACTGCCGAAAAACACGATGCATTCTTTGATATTTCGTTTGATGGTCACGCCATAGAAAAATTTAAAGGAAGTGCTTTGGTTCAGCAAGAATCGGACGCCTCTTCTCTTCCAAATGGTGGAATACGAGAAACTTTTGAGGCACGTGGTTATACCGTTTGGGATCCAAATTCACCTGCTTTTATTAGCTATAACAGCTCCGGAACAGGTACTTTGTGTATCCCATCTATTTATTTCTCTTATACGGGTGAGCTTCTAGATGCCAAAACGCCACTATTGAATTCCTCCATTGTATTAGATAAGGCGGCCACTTCCGTAGCCAATATTTTTGATAGAAATGTGGAAAAAGTAACGGCCACTTGTGGCATTGAGCAAGAATACTTTTTGGTTGATAAAGCACTCTATCACTCTCGCCCAGACCTAATCATGTGTGGAAGGTCTGTTTTTGGTCATTCCCCAGCCAAAGGTCAACAGCTTGAAGATCACTATTTTGGTTCTATCCCTCCAAGAATCAACGCATTTATGGTTGATTTCGAGATTGAAGCACTTAAAATAGGCATTCCTGTGAGAACACGACACAATGAAGTGGCTCCTGGACAGTTTGAAGTAGCTCCGACTTTCGAAGAAATAAATCTTGCCTGTGACCATAACATTCTTTTGATGGATGTAATGAAAAAAACAGCTCAGAAACACAATTTTGAGGTGATGTTTCATGAAAAACCATTTGCAGGAATAAACGGAAGTGGAAAACACAACAACTGGTCGATAAAAACGGACACAGGTGTTAATCTTTTAGGGCCTAGTACAAAGCCAAAAGAAAGTCTGAGATTTGTGACATTTTTGGTAAATATCGTTAAGGCCGTTCATGATCATGCAGACATGTTGCGTGCAACTGTTGCCACAGCAGGAAATGAGCACAGACTTGGTGCAAACGAGGCTCCTCCAGCTATTATTTCCGTGTTTTTAGGAACAGCCATGACAAAAGTTTTGGAAGATATTGAAAACAAGGAGATTATAGAAATAGAAAAAGGTGAAAATGCTTATATCAAACTCGGTTTGAACCGAATTCCATCTGTTTTGTTAGACAATACGGATAGAAACCGAACTTCTCCTTTTGCTTTTACAGGAAATAAGTTTGAGTTTAGAGCAGTGGGTTCTTCTGCGAACTCTGCAACTCCAATGATGGTTTTAAATACCATTGTGGCTAAACAATTGGAATCTTTCAGAAAAGAATACGATTTAGAAAGAGAAAAGGATCCATCTAAAAAAGAAGGAATCATCTTGAAGATTCTTAAAAGATATATAAAAGAATCTAAAAATATTCTTTTCGAAGGAAATGGCTATTCAAAGGAATGGGAAGACGAGGCTGCAAAAAGAGGTTTGTCAAACATCAAAGATGTTCCTAAAGCCCTTGAAGCTTATATTTCTGACCAAACCGTGGAGCTTTTTGAAAGCATGAACGTGCTGAACAAAAGAGAGTTGCATGCAAGGTATGAAATTAGACTAGAGAATTACACGAAGAAAATACAGATAGAATCTAGGGTTATTGGAGATTTGGCTCAAAATCATGTGGTTTCTACAGCTATAAAATATCAGACTAGACTTGTGCAAACGGCTAAGTCATTGATAGACATGGAGATGAAGGAAGAAGCGGAACCTATTTTGAATATAATCAGGGAAATATCTAAGCATGTAAATGTAATTTCGAAGAACGTTAAAGATATGACGGAGGCTCGAAAAAAAGCCAACAATGAAGAGGAAATAAAAGAAAAAGCGAATATATATTCCAACGAGGTGAAATCGTTTTTTGACGTTATTAGAAAGAGTGTAGATAAATTAGAACTCATCATTGACGATGAGGATTGGCCATTAACCAAATATAGGGAACTTTTATACATAAGATAATGAACGACGGATACAAAGAAGAGGAAATCGAACAGCTAAAAGCTGAATGTGAAGAAGAGGAACAAATTTTTGTCTTGGTAGAAGACGAAGAAGACATGTCCGATGAAAATGAATTTGCTCATTTTCAGTTTGTTGGCAAGCACGATGGAAAGGAAGTGATTTATGACGCACTTTTAAGCACATTGTCTTTGCATCACAGTAGTTTGTTGTATGAAGAGGCAGAGACAAAAGTGGCTAAACTTTACAAAGACTATGTGCCTTTTGAAGAAAGAGTAGAAGGATCGAAAGTAAATGAAGAAGCTGAGCAGATGATTGAAGAACTTATTGAAGAAATGGAAGACGAGGAAACTGTAAAAGTGGCCGAATTCTGTGAGATTGATTTGGACTTTGAGTACGGCATTGGCTTAGATGTTGCATTAAACGTTGAAGAAGTTACGGTAGAGGTTATTGAGAAATTTATCAATGATTTTAACAACGGTACATTAAAATTAGATAAGACAGCCTACAGCTTCAAGCATGGATTTGACGAAGATTGATTTTTTGTTTTACAGTCCAGAAATTGAAAAAACAAAGTGTCTTGATTCCGTAGATTCCTTACATGCAGTAAAGGTTCTTAGGAAAAAACAAGGTGATATTATTCAAGTAACCGACGGAATTGGGGGGTGGTATCGATGTTCGATATCAGACCCCAATCCTAAAGCATGTAAATTGGATATTATTGACTTCGAGAAAGATTACAATGCTCCTAAAAGAAGAATATTTGTAGGAATATGTCCAACCAAAAACGCAGATAGAATAGAATACTTTATCGAAAAAAGTGTTGAAATCGGCATTAGTGGTATATTTTTTATAAAAACACAACATACCTATCCAAAAAAAATTAATATAGAGCGTTTTAAGAAAATTGCCATTTCAGGAATGAAGCAATCTCTGAAAGCATATATGCCTGAAATGAGTGAAATGGTCAGTTTTAATGATTTTTTGAAAGAAAGTAGTCGTTTTTCTCAAAAGATGATTGCACATTTGGACAAACAAGCTACTGAAATCTCTAAAATGGAGTTGGATTCTGAATTATTGATATTTATCGGACCAGAAGGTGATTTTTCCAAAGAAGAACTAAAAATGGCCAAAGAAAATAACTTTAAGACCGTTACGTTAGGTGAAAACAGATTAAGAAATGAAACTGCTGGAGTTGTGGCAGTAAGTATATTGAATTTATTATGATAAGAAAGCATGTTTTTTTAGCGATTTCGATTTTAATTTCCTTCAGCTCGTTTTCGCAAGTTTATACTGTAAAAGTGGCCAAATTGAAATATGGCGGTGGTGGCGACTGGTATGCTAACAAAACATCCATGCCTAATCTGATAAATTTTTGTAATAAAAATCTAAAGACCAATCTGTTTCCAGAGGAAGATATCATTGAACCTGGAGATAAAAAAATTTTCCAATATCCGTTCGTTCACATGACAGGCCATGGTAATGTGATTTTTAATGAAGGCGAAGCAAAAAATCTCAGAAATTATTTAATATCGGGTGGTTTTCTACATATTGATGACAATTATGGACTGAATCAGTTTATCCGAAGGGAAATGAAAAAGGTATTTCCAGAGCATGAATTTGTGGAAATTCCATTTTCTCACCCTATATTTCATCAGAAGTACCAGTTTAGCAAGGGTTTACCTAAGGTTCATGAACACGATAATAAACCACCACAGGGTTTTGGTATATTTCACGAAGGAAAATTGGTTTGCTTCTTCAGCTATGAATGTGACCTAGGAAATGGATGGGAAGATGCATCGGTTTACAATGATTCTGAGAGTGTCAGACAAGAAGCTTTAAAAATGGGAGCTAATTTGGTTCAATTTGCTTTCTCAAATTACTGATAAATTTCCTGCATTATTTTCTTGCCAACTATGGGTTTAAAGTGAGATCCTTCATAATAATTGCCCAAATAGTTGGTCAATTCGTTTTTGCCAGAATAGTCGTAGACATGGTTTTTGCCGAAATATTTCTCTAGTAAAGTTTTATCCCTTAAGTTAAAGGCCCTTTGATCATAAAGTGGTGCAATTATAACTTTAAAGTTGGTTTTACTTCTTTTAAAGGCATCAGCAACAAGCTCCAAATCCTTCAAATGATGCTCCTTGATACTTTCTTCATACATTTTAGGGTTTTCTGTTTTAGGTGGAAACCAATCATTTTGATAATATGACAAAGAGTCTTTCTTCAACAACTCGATGTTTTCTGGAAAAAGAAAATCATTACTTGGTGTTGTATAAAAGTATTTAAACTTAAAAAACTCATCCATGTAAGGACGAAAGGTTTTGAATATTTTTAAATCGAAAAAAGAAACGAAATACTGCCTTTTAAAAAAAGCTTTAAAAAAAATCAAATGATATTTAAAGACATTCGAAGAATCTTCCCACCGATAATCTTTTAGGTGAACGATGGATTCTGACTTTTCGAAACTTTCATTAAAAGTATCATTATCAACTACTAAAATGGCATTGGATATTTTGTTTCCTTGCTTCTCTATATATTTAACTTTCCCGGCTATTCCAGAGATATTTTCATTGAAAGCATCAAAATGATAAGGTTTTGGGTCATTTATAAAACTAGACCAATCTTTAGTGAGAAATGCACTGGATCTAGAACTGCCAAAAATAAATGAGCTGAAATTATATTTTTGGTTGTTTTTCAGGAAGGTTTCCGTACTGATTTTATTCCTATTGTAGGTTTTTAGATAGTTACTACCGTAGGCATCATAGCTGTAGATTACATGAAATGGATCAAAAACAACATAAGATATTATCAAAAACCAAATTGGGCATCCGAAAATTAAAAGTCTTATAATAAATTGTTTAAAAGTAAATTGCATGTCTTAAAATTGGAAATAGATGAATTGAACCTCCCCGAAATATCCGTAAGTAATTATAAAGAACAAAAAGAAGTAATAGATGCTCCAACGCTGCCATTTAGGTCTATTTTCTACCCAAAGCCCCATATCTTGTTTGTTTTGTATTCTGTGAACGAACTCAAGAATAAATATTCCAATTAGAACCACGATTAGATTTTGAGTACCGATAAGTGAGATAATTTCTTTAAAACTGTGACTGCTGCCAGCAAAAATGTTTTTGATAACATATTTAGCATCTGAAAACTTGGTGGCTCTGAAAAATATCCATGCAAATACAACCAAGGCGATGGTCATGATATTTTGTAATATGGCACTGAGTTTATTTCCAAATAGTCCAAAAAATTTCGTTTGAAAATTCTTTGTCAACTGTCCCATTATCTGGTAAAATCCATGTAATGCTCCCCAAATGACGAAATTCCAGCTGGCCCCATGCCAAAGTCCGCTGACCATGAATATGAGAAAAAGATTAAAATATTTCCTAAGGGTATTCACTCGGTTTCCTCCCAGCGGAATGTATAAATAGTCTCTAAACCAAGTAGATAGAGAAATGTGCCATCTTTTCCAAAATTCAGAGATGCTCTTTGCAGCATATGGCCTATCAAAGTTTTTCATGAGTTTAAATCCCATCACTCTGGCAGAACCCAAGGCGATATCCGAATAGCCCGAAAAATCACAGAATATTTGAATAGAATAAAATATGGTGGCTATCAAAAGCGGTGTACCTTGGTATTTACCCAAATCGCCATAGACCTGATCTACAAATACACTCAAATTATCTGCAATGACAACTTTTTTAAACATTCCCCAAAGCATAAGTCTCAGACCAGATTTTACACGATTATAGTCAAAGTCAAACTTTTCATAAAACTGATGGAGTACATTTTGAGGGCGTTCAATTGGTCCGGCAACAAGTTGCGGATAAAACATAACATATAAGGCATATATGCCAAAATTTCGTTCTACTTTTTGATTGCCTCGATACACCTCAATGGTATATGACATAGCCTGAAAAGTGTGAAAAGAAAGACCTATTGGCAAAATAAAATGCCAGAGCGGATCGTAATGCGTTTGGTTTATTTTGTAACTAACAGCATTAAAATTGTCAATTATAAAATAGTAATATTTAAAAAGAGCCAGTACACCAATGTTGGCAACTAAACTTGTTGCCAAAGCCCATTTTCGTTTTACCCCTTGTGTTTTGTGTATCCAAATACCTGCATAATAGTCGATTATGATAGTAAATAAAAGAATAAATATGTATTCCCACTTAAAAAAAGCGTAGAAAACACAACTAGAAGACAACAATAACATCCATCTGTATTTGTATGGAAATACAAAAAAAAGGAAAGTTACTATCGGGAAGAAAAGTATGAATTCGAACGAGTTGAAAAGCATATCCCTTAATTTAAGACTCTTTTGGTATCAAAGTTTTCAAAAAAGTCAGACACTTCTTTCAGAAATAAACCACCCAAAGAGCCATCTACCACTCTGTGATCAAACGAATGAGAAATCACCATCTTTTGTCTTATGCCGATTAAGTCGCCTTCCGATGTTTCGATTACGGATGGCAATTTTCTGATAACACCAAATGCCATTATGGCCACTTGTGGTTGCATAATTATGGGTGTGCCAGATAAATTTCCGAATGTTCCAATATTGGTAATCGTATAAGTGCCTCCAGATAATTCTTCTGGCTTGAGTTGGTTATTTCTTGCTCGTTTGGCCAAATCATTGACTTTTGCTGCCAATTGGCTGAGAGAATATTTATCTGCTTGATGGATAACAGGTACAATCAAATTTCCATTGGGTAAAGCCACAGCCATACCTATATTAATGTCTTTTTTGTAAATGATATTATCGCCGCTAACCTGAATATTTATGCCCGGATATTTTTTGATGGCATTTACAACAGCCTCAATTAAAATAGGCGTGAAAGTGAGGTTTTCTTTAAATTCTTTTATGAAATTGTCTTTGATTCGCAGTCTCCAATTTACCACTGACGTCATGTCTGTCTCCATAAATGAGGTCACATGCGGAGAAATGGCTTTCGACTCCAGCATTCTTTGCGAAATCATTTTTCGCATTCTGTCCATTTCTACAATCTGATCTTCGCCAGTTCTACTAATTACCGGAGCCTCAGTTACAAATGTTTTTGGCTGCTTTTTGGAATTCAGAAAATTAAGAATATCATCTTTGGTAACCCTCTTTTCAAATCCAGTACCTTTGATATTATCTAGTTCAGCTTGGGAAATATTTTCTTTTTTAGCAATATTTAGTACCAAAGGAGAATAAAATTTGGTATTGGTGCTGGCTACTAGGCTTGGAGAAGTAATGACTTCTTCAAAGGCTTTTTCTATTTGCTCAACATATTCAACCTCAATAATAGTCGGAGCTTTTTCTGTCGGTTTCGAAACAACAGCATCACTTTCTGTCTCTATTTCACAAATTGGCCTACCTATTAGTGCCACGTCACCATCGTTAACCAAGAATTTGGTAATGTAACCACTGTGGGAAGAACCAATTTCAGTATCAATTTTATCGGTGGCAACTTCTAAAATCATATCGTCAATTTCCACATGGTCGCCTTCGTTTACCAACCATTTCAGAACCGTACATTCAAAAATACTTTCACCCATGCTGGGCATTAATATCTCTACTTTTGCCATAAATATCTTTACTTACCTTTGGTTAATATTCTTAAAAAATTAAGAGCAGCTTTGGCACTGTATTCTATGTTTACAATTCTGATCTTGCCTAGGCTTAGTTTTTTTGTTAAAGTTTGTTTTCCGTCAGTGACTGCTAACCAAACTGTTCCGACCTGTTTTTCATCTGTTCCGCCATCAGGTCCGGCTATTCCACTTGTTGCAATTCCATAGGTCGTTTTCATAACATTTCTAACGCCTTCGGCCATTTCAATAACAGTTTGTTCGCTTACTGCCCCAAATTTAGTTAATGTTTCTTGTTTTACCTTTAAAACATCCATTTTTGCTTCGTTTGAATAGCTCACTACTCCTCCCATAAAATAAGCCGAACTTCCAGGAATAGAGGTTAACAAATGAGACAAATAGCCTCCAGTGCAACTTTCAGCAACACTAAGCGACGTTCCACTTTCATTTAATATTTTTCCAATAGATTTCTCAATCTCTTCATTTTCAAAACTAAAAATGTGTTCTTCTATTAATGGAATTAGCTTTTTAACTTCGAGCTCTATTTGGTCCTCTACTTTTGATCTGTTCTCACCCATTCCAGTCAATCTCAATTTTACTTCGCCAAAGCTCGGTAAATAGGCCAGTTTAATATATTCTGGTAAGCTATCTTCCCAATTCTCTATTCTTTCAGCTAAAAATGATTCTCCCAATCCTATCGTTCTGATTATTTTATGAATAATTTCGGGTAATTCAAATTTTGATTTTAATCTAGGTATAACTTCATTACTTAACAAATATTTCATTTCAAGAGGAACACCAGGCATGGAGACAATCACTTTTCCGTTGTATTCAAACCACATTCCAGGGGCTGTACCTGTGGCATTGTGCAGATAAGTGCATTTAGAGGGTATCGCAGCTTGTTGTCGATTAAGCTCGG
>JAIPAJ010000094.1 GCA_021740125.1 Leadbetterella sp.
TGATTTTCGATTTCCAGACATTTTTTAATATATATCATATAATGGTAAAAATGCATAAAAAGTGATAGCCCAATTGGATTAGGCTACCTTTAGAAGAATTCCATTGATAATTAGATTTAATTCACAACATCGCTCTGCTTATCGCTTTTTGAGACAACCACCTTCGGTTTTGTGATTTTCTTTGGTTTTGTTTTGTCTGCTTTAGCTGCTTTTTTTTCTTCTTGTTTGGCTTTTTTCTCTGCCTTCTTCTTGGCTTTTTTTTTGTCGTCAATTATCAATTCTGCAAGATTTTCTGCAACTTTCTTGATCGCCTTATCTAGCTTTTTGTCGCTTTCAGCTTTGGTAACACCACTGATGGCCTCAATTAACTTTGTCTTGATTTCTTGTTTTTCTACTTTCATTTTGGTACTTCTTAAGTTTCACTCTTTTATTAAGCAATATTAATAAAAACAAAATGAAGGACAATATTAAGTTTATTTTAATCAAATCGCTTTCATCATATTCCCTTTGGCGTTGTGGGTGACCTCTGCTAGTCCAAGTGCTTCCATTAGGGGAGGGATATACATGCCAAACCTTCCTCTTAAACCTTTTTTAAGGCCATACCAACCTCCTGCTGGGTTGCTTTCAGAGCGTCCCCAAGCTTCAACCGTTCCTTCTTTCGCAGGTTTTTGCTCATCGGCACTTCCAAGTTCCATCCAATCTGCATGGTTTTTTAACATATTATGTAAATCATCCAAGCAATCGATGTTATAAAGTAAAACAGTTTTTCCAACCGTACATACCAATACATCTTTTCCATCTTTTTTATCAACATGCATTGTATATTCTGATGTATGTGGTGGAGTCTTCAATAAGAGAGGGCTATCTTTTGTACCAATATTGTATTTCATAATTTTCTTTATTTTGTATTAGAAATTTGTTCGGCTTCGGTTTTGAGGTCTTTTGCAAATTGTTCAAATGATGCATCAAAAGGAGGAATCATTTTGGCAAATAAAGGAAATAAGGGGCCTCCAATTTTTTCTGTCATACTGAAGTTGGTCATTCCGTTCTCAATAGTTGTGATCAGATATTCTCTTTGCCCCATGGCATCCCCCCAAACGAGTTTTTTTTCTGGTTCATATGCCTTCACAGATAATTTGAAGACTCTTTTTGGGTCAAGTACCGACTTTAATTTTATCTTTTCATCTTTTTTTATTTCCCCTTCAATAGAAATTACCGTTGAATTCCACCTTGGATAATCTGAGGCATTGGTTAGCAATGCCCACAAAATGCTGGCATCGGCATAAATGTCAATACTTACGCCAGTTTCTCGGCTGAAAGTTTTTTTGGTAGTTTGAGCTACTCCATTTGGTTTAATTTTTTCCATTTTTTTTCGTTTTTATTTCTTTGACGATTGAGACATTTAAAACGATAGGCCAATTCTCTTTTTTTATGAAAAATTTTCCATAATTTTTCTATTGTGCTCTAAATGATGCAACTGTAAGTCGGAACCATTCGAGTCAAATGGGTCTATTTCTTTCATTAATTGTAGCCTAAGGTCCAATAGATGTTCTTTTTCTCCTCGTTCTCCAATTTTGGCCATTTCTATTTTGTTCTTTTCTATTTCAAAATTTTGTTTGGGATTAAAGATTCCGTTAAGTTCGGAACATTGATGACAGGCCCCTTCTTTGTTTATAAGTGCACATCTGCCTTCAAAAATATCTACCATTTTGGTTCTTGCCGTATGCAGATAATATTTTACCATGGCCTCCGAATTATCCATAATGATAGTGATTTCGGAAACTTTAAAGGCATACACTTCTTTTAATAGAATACAGATTTGTTGCTCCAATGGCAATGATTTGGAAATACAAGTAAGACAGAAAGTAATATGTTCTTTTATCTCAAATTGACCATGGGTTGAAGTTTGTTGGATGTACATCACCTCTGGGAAATAGTCTGGATTAGCCAAAGCTTTAGCTTTACAAATGTCTGTTACATCTTCAGTCCAACGTTTTTTTGCTCGCAGATTGTCTTTGGCTAGGTTAGAAGCAATGGTAAATAGCCAAGTCTTTACGGATGAGTCGCCTCGAAAGCTCGAAAGTTTTTCTGAGGCTTTGATAAAAGTATCTTGAACAATGTCTTCGGTGTCTTGAATACTTGCCGTGATTCTCAAAATATATGATTTAAGTTGGCCCTGAGCTTCTTCAAAGGCTTTATTAAACTGTTCATCAGTCATAATTTGATTGTTTTTTTAATGAAAAGCTATTCCAATATTTTACAATACTATTAAAAAGATTTTTAAATACAAGGTTAAGTTTTTGATAATCAAAGGGATGGGCTGTTGATATATAATTTGGCTTTTTGAATTTGGTCAACTCCAAAAATAAAACAGCGGACATCAAGGTCTTCATCAACACCAAACCCTCAAACTTGAAAGGCTAGAAAGTGCTGTTTTAGTTGTTAAATTTGAACTTGGAAGTATTTTGGCTAATTCTGAAACTTTTAATTTCCGAATGCACAGTAGGCTTAAATTCGATTTAAATTTTCTACTTAATATGCCTTGGATAAGTTTTATGCGAATCCCAAAATACCAAAAAAATCTAAAACTCTCACAGGGTCAATTACTTACTTGTGAGCTTTATGTTAGCGAGATTCCAATAGTTGATTTTGGACAAATTTTGGATTAATACTTATTGATTATTTGTTAATATTTCTCTGATTTTAGGGAAACAAAGGATGGGGTATTTTGCATAAAAAAACAAATACCCAAATGAAAAATGTTTTACTATCCCTCTTTATTGCCTTATTTTTTACAAGTATAGGCTATTCTCAAGGAACTGATGCGACCATCCTTGGTTTCGTAAAAGACGAAAAAGGTGAGCGTATTCCTGGTGCTACGGTGAAGGTTAGAAATGAATCTACTGGTTTTCAGACCATGGCCTTGTCTAATGTAAATGGTGACTATCAGTTGCAGCAGCTCCCTTTGGGTAAGCCTTATACCATTACAGTATCTTATGTGGGTTATCAAACCCAGAAATTTTCAGATTATGCTCTTAATCAGGGTGATAAGTTGAGGATTGATGCCAACTTGAAGGTATCTAGTACAGATTTGTCTGAGGTGGTGGTTTCTGCCAATTCTTTTGTAAACAAAGAAACCGAAAGGGCTGGTGCAGCCATAGCAGTGACTTCTTTACAAATGAAGCAATTGCCTATGGAGGGTCGTAACTTTACAGCACTAACTGCTCTTTCGCCATTGCAAGGCCGAAATGGTAGCTTTAGTGGGCAACGTACCTCATCTACCAACGTAACCATGGACGGTGCCAATGCCCGTAACATGTATACCAACGGAGCGGTTGGTAATGGGCCGTACACAATTTCGCAGGAGGCTATTCGTGAATACCAAGTAACCACCAACAATTATGACGTTACGCAGGGACGTCAGGGAGGAGGATCGGTAAATGCCGTTACCAAAAATGGAACCAATACCATGGAAGGCTCAGCTTTTTTATATCAAAGAGCCAGCAAAGCCAAGCTTTTTGGAAAAGAGTTGTTTCCAATGAACAGTAAATTCAATGCCAATGGCACGCCAAGAACTACCAATATCAATCAAAAACAATATGGCTTCTCCTTAGGTGGGCCAATCATTAAAGACAAATTGCATTATTTTGTGGCTTTAGATCGTCAGAATGAAACTATTCCTTTTCAAATCGCTCCAGTTTTTGATGCTACTCAAGAGCAGAATTTTGGAATTACCAAGGCAAACCTAGACAAAGTTATTGAGGTGGCTAGGGCGAAATACGGTATGAAAAATACGCCTCAGTATGGTGACTTTTCAAGACAAACAGAGGCAAACGCTTTGTTTGCAAGGATAGATTGGCAATTGAATGACAAAAATAAACTGACATTTAGAAACAATCTAACCACATGGTATGCTCCAAATTCTATCAATGATAACTCTAACGTAAATTTACTGGAGAGTTGGGTTGGTTACAAAACACGCGAAAACAGTGCTTTGGTTTCTTTGCGTTCGTCTTTGGCACATGATATCACCAATGAATTGAAGTTTCAATATCAAACTGTAAAACGTGATTATATAGTTAGTAGTGATTTGCCCTTAGAAAACATTCCAAGAGCGATCATTACTGTAAGGTCAGTAATACCAACAAGTACCAATCCAAATGCTACCCAAACCCGTACGGTGCAATTTGGTGGACAGAGATTTGGAACAGAATATGCCAACGATAAAACCTTGCATTTGGCCAATACTACTTATCTTAGAAAAGGCGGCTTGAACTTTAAGTTTGGGACAGATAACATGCTTACCTTCTTAGACTCGAAGATTGTAAATGAAATGAACGGCCGTTTCTTCTATTCAAGTTTACAAGATTTTATTGATAACAAAGCCAGTCGTTTTGCTCGTGAGGTGCCTTTAGTTGATCCTGCGGTTCAACAATCATTATTGGACTTCTCATTATTTGCCCAAGTTGATTTTCAGCCTTTTAAAAATGTAACAGCCATGGCTGGCTTGCGTTATGATGCAACCATCTTCTTTAAACAAGGTGATATTAATCCAACTACTGAAAGCAACTTAGCCATTAAAACTAACAATTCATTGGCTGATTTTAATAATATTCAGCCTCGTATTCAGTTTACTTGGGATGTAAAGGGTCAGCAAAAAGATTTAATAAAATTCGGCGGTGGGGTATTTTCTGCTCAGCCGGTATCATACCTTCAGTTGAACAACATTCAAAATTCTGGCACTATAGTGGGCTCTATTGATGTGTCAGGTGCATTGGTACCTACGGCTGATTTTGTTTCATATAGAAATGATCCTGCCACAACTCCTGGTATAAAACCTGGTGATAAGTATATTTCAACTATTAATGCTGTTTCGGATGATTTTCAAGTACCAAGTATATTCAAGGTAAATTTATCTTACAACAGATTTTTTAATTCAAGATTTAGAGCTGGAGTAAACCTTTTGTGGTCAAAAACCATCAATAACTATGTTTACTATGACAAAAATATCGTAGATCAGCCGTATTTTACTTTGAGTAACGAAGGCAACAGAGGTGTATTTGTTCCAGCGGCTTCAATACCTGCAAATGGCTCTACAGACTGGACCAAAGGTAGAAAATCTACAGATCTTGGAAGGGTATTGGAATTGGAATCTGCTGGTATGTTGAATCAAATGGCCATCATATTTGATGCCAGTATGAAACTAGGAAAAGATGGTTATTTCACAATCAGCTATACTAAAAACGATACCAAAGACAATACCTCTTACGATTGTTGTGTAGCTAATACCTCTACTTTCCGTGCCATAAAAGATGATCCAAGAGATCAGACAGTAGCCTATTCAGATTTTCAATTTAGCGATAAGTTGGTTTTAAGTGCGGCTTCACCAAGTATTAAGGGCTTTCAATTGGGAGCGGTTATGAATGGTGTAGGCGGTACGAGGTATTCGTTTTTGGTAGGTGGAAACAAAAGTATTAATGGTGACTTCGTATTGACAAATGACCTAGCTTTTGTTTTTGACCCCAACAATCCTGCTGTTACCGAAACCATTAGAACAGGTATAAAAGGCTTATTGGATAACCCCGATGTAACCCAAAGTGTAAAAGACTATATCAACAAAAGTGTTGGTAGTGTAGCGGAGCGTAATGGCGGAGTCAATCCATTTTACTACACTGTAGATTTACGACTTACCAAAGATTTTAGAGTTTACAAAAACCATAATTTAGGTTTCTCAGCAGATTGCTTCAATTTCATGAACTTGCTTGACAAAACCAAAGGTGTATCATATAATCACGGTAATGTAAATTTGTTGACTATGACTACTTTTGATCAAAACACCAAAAACTACAACTATAACGTGGAATCAGGTGCCGGTCGAAAATTGTCAACGGCTGGTGGTAACCCTTGGAGAATCCAATTGGGCCTCAGGTATTCATTTTAATCGTATTAGCCCCGTAATAACCCATAAATGACAGAAAGTCCCATAGCAATATGGGCTTTCTTTTTTTACCATGGGACACAATTTCGTTACAATCTTCTTCTAATACCAATTTCAACAGCTTTTGAGAGCATTAAGCCAATTTCAGCAGGTTTATAAAAAGGAGTCGTGATCTGGTAACGATAAGCTATAAGGGCATCGAATTTGAGGTTTATTTTCCAGCCCATATTTCCTTTCAACTGTATCACATTGCGATAATTTGGTTTGCCATAGTCTTTGTAGGTTTTCCATTCGTTGTTTTCATATACTTGGTATCGGTCATCTTTCCAAGCCAATTGGCCACCTAAACCTAGTCTCGTACCCAGCAATAATTTATTGAAAAAACGCCTTTCATAGCCTATTTCTGTGAGAAAGGTTCCACCAAAGTCAACGTATTTGTATTTAAATCCTTGCATTTCAAAACTTTGAAACCAACGGTTTTTTTTGTCTTTTAAACTCCAATTTCTTTCCAAGCCTATATTTAATCCTGGCCGAATCATTCCATAAAAAATATTTTCTTTGGTTTGGTCTTCTCTGATATTTATAAAATACCGTTGGTCAAAAACCGAAGCTGTTGTAGCCCATCGGCTGACAGTTTCTTGTGCAATAAGATTACTATTTATTATTAATAGTGAAATGATAAGTTTGATTTTCATGATTTTGATTATTTCTTCTCTACGTAATACCCAAAAATTATATCCATTTCGTCTTCGGTTGTTAGTCCAAAAACAAGTTCACGGTTGGTTGTATTGTTAAAAGTTACGATTGAGCGTAAGCCTTCACCTTTTTTGAGTTCAATGGGTTTTGCAAAATTTAAGACCTGCGGATGCTCATAGTTTGTTTCTACCAATAGCGTTTCACCATTACGTTTGCCACCTACAATCTGTATTTCAAATCTTTCCATGCGAGCGTGGGCATGTGAGGTAAGCGAAACAATTTCAACATCGGTTTCAAATTTGAAATCCATCGTTTCGGTTTTGCGGGTTTTTGCAGGAATTTTTATATCATAATTGTACAAATCGAGCGGCTTGCAGATTTTCTTTACTTCCGATTTGGGTGTGGTGTACATATTGAGTACGACTTCGCCGAACTTAACCTCATTCGTAGTATTAAAATAATGAGCATTTAAGTCAAAACTTGCATTGGCTTCAATTTCTAAGGCATATCCATCTGGCATAGTATATTTAAATTCAGTACCACCTGGAGAAAGCATCACATATTGGCTGAGGGCCATTTGGCTAAATATATTTGCATACCTGGTGCCATCATTGTTATAATATCTGATGTCTCGTAATCGTCCCAAAGGCGGTAGATTTTTCTTGTTGTTGAAATTATAAGCCAATAAATGGTGGCTACCTGCACGCATTAAGGTTTCGAAAGAAGTAATGTAAATGGCCTCATTGTTGCCCACTTCTTGCCTGATAAAAAATTCTCGGTTGGTATTTGGTGCAATAGGAAATTTTGGAATTCTCATTTGAAAACCAGCTGATTTGGGAAGGGGAGGGGGTGTAGCCCAATCATCATTAATCTTAGCAGTGGGATCTAATAGCTTTATATCAGCAATTTTTCCATCTTTACTTGCTCCATTTTTTATCCATTGTCTGATAAATTCTACTTGACCAACGCTCAGAGGATTGCCGCCGAGGGGCATGGTGCTACCATAAGATTTTCCACATATCGTGATGTCATTACAGATTTTGTTGATTAAAAAACTATTGCTTGGGTTTCCTATTTCCACCAGTTTTTTGCCTGCCGCTTTTGCATCGCTATTGGTTGCCAGCATATTCACAAGGTTGGCATAAGCTACCGATTTTTCTAAAACCAAACCGTGTTGTTTAAAAGAAGCATCCAATTTTGAAGCGTGACAGCCCGAGGTAGCACAGGTCGGCGTAAAAATGGTTTCCTGAATCAGTGTAAAAGATGCTTTATTTGGATCTATGCTTACAGCTTCGGGGTCTTCCACGTTGTTTAGACATGAAGAAAGAAAAATGGCAGTGCCGATAACTTTGATGTGTCTTAACTTAATCATAAAGTGTTTTGTGTTTCAAATGAATAGATATTTACAAGTAGGTCCAAAGCACAATTATACTGTGGAACGACACAAAATTATAAGTATGGAAGGCTTCAAATGTTCGTATCTATCCATTCGAACATCTTTTTTTTCAGAATTTAGGCCAAAGTCTCTGTAGATTTTTTGGCGATATATTCGGAAGGAGAAATGCCAGTTATTTTCTTAAAAGTGGTGTTAAAAGTCGTTTTTGAGCTGAACCCCGACTCGAAAGCAATCCCAATCATACTCAATTGCTCATATTTTGGAGAGATCAAAAGTCTTTTTGCTTCGTCAATTCTATGTCTATTTACAAACTGAAAGAAATTTTCACCAAAACCTTCATTGATCAAATAGGAAAGCTTGTGTGAACTGATTTGCATTTTATCTGCCAACTTTGGCAAGTTCAGAGATTCATCTAGAAATATTTTTTCTGAGAACATCAAATTGCTCAATTTTTCTTTTAGAATAATTAAATCGTCCTCAGAAATTCGTGGCTGCTTTGTTGGCGTTTCTTCTATGATGTCTTTTATTTCTTCAATTTCTACCGTCTTAAAAGGATAAATTTCTTCTTGTCTTAAAGCAAAATAACCTAATACATAAGTTCCAATGAAATAGCCAGATACGGACAGTAAAGCAATAACTTTATTTGTGTCGTTCAGACTTTCCAATATCCAAAGTAATACCATAAAGCCAATGCCAAATAGAAAGTATTTTAGCCAGTTTAAATCTATTTTACTGGTATTTGATGCAAAAAGCTTTATATTTTTTTGGTGTTTTTTGATTTTCAAAAATGGCAAAATCCAGTAAATACCAATTTGTAACCAAAGCATGTACAATACAATATCGCTATCGTTTTGAGCAGGAATATTGGTTTCTTTTATGAGTTGTAGCTTGGTTTCGGCACTTTGAAAAATGGTTAAAATGACAATGGGCAAAAATAGAAATGTGGGAATGAAATGTAAAAAATCAAGTTTTTTAAATTTTTTATCTAATGAAACATAGTGCGAAACGCTCAAATACAATGCAGGAGCAGTGGCAAAAATAAAAAAGCTATCCAAGCCCAAAAGGTGTGGATATTGCTCATATATCTTGTTTTCAAATAAGCTTTCATCGATCATTAAAAAGAATAGAGTAAAAAGTAAAAATGCTAACCAACGATTGCCTAAAAGATTTACTTTTCGGGGATTTGTTAGAATCAGAAATGTCAAAATCAAAATCCCTCCTGATGTTAGACTAAATAACAATGTCTCCATAAATGGATGTTTTTTGGCTTCAAAAACTTCAAAACTATTATATTTTGGTTTTAGAATATATTAAATGTGATGAAAGGCTAAATAAACCAGGTTGAATAATATTGAAATTACTGTTTCTCTTTCAAGAATTAAAAATCTGGTGGTATTGAACGTTAAATACCTGTATGCCTATGTAATGTCTTTTATCCAGACTATTTAAAAAAAGTCTCGATAGGAAGATATAATGCTTTTGAAACACAGATTTTGAATCCGCAGAATATAAAAGTATTAGAGGCAATTCTTTTTTGTAATTTGAGGGCGAAACATCCAGGAATTTAGGTGGTTTCAATTTACCCTAGTATTGTTTGGATATAGCAACTATATTTTATTTAATATCTTCATTATAAGATTTTTATGATTAATTATTCAATTGTGTTTTATTAAATTTTTTGCATACGATGAGTTGTTTTTATATTTATTCTTTACCATATTTTATTAGGTAAGTATCACAATTTCAATTTTTCATATTTCACAAACATTCTTAAAACTATCGGTAGTACACGAGCATGTAAATATATCTCTGTTCGCGGTCCCGCTTTTGATTGACTTGAGGATTTTAATTGTTTCTTGTTAAAAAGAAATACCTCCTTAATTTTCACAATATTTAAAAAAAAACTGAGTATTTGGTTCTTGATTTGAGTCAGCAACACAATTATAACTTACTTGTGTTTTTTAAGACATTTCCAATTTGATTAAAATGGAGATTCGTTTTTTTACAATTACTTAAACAACCCAACAATTCCATTTCTCAAACATCACCTTGATTTAATATTGAGTACATACTGAAGTCCTACTTTTGTCATGATTTTTAAATATTTGAAAATCGACAGTAATCAAATCTCTTACCTCAAACTACTCAAAAACAATGCAAAATACTCTACTTAGAGTCTTTACAGTTATGGCCGTTTTACTCACTGTATATTTTGATCTCTCAGCACAAACCAGTGTCTTGTCTGGTATTGTGAAAACCGAGAAAGAAGAATTGCTCCCTGGTGTAAGTATCCAAATCAAAGGAACCAATAATGGAACCGTTAGTGATTTCAAAGGTGCTTATAAAATAAATTTGGAAAAAGACAAAAACGTCATTGTGGTGTCTTATATTGGGTTTTTGTCTCAAGAAATAGAGGTTGGCAATCGCACCAAACTTGATATCGTTTTACAAGAAGATACCAAAGTACTCAATGAGGTTGTGGTAACTGCCCTAGGTATCAAACGTGAGGAGAAATCCTTGGGTTTTGCAGCTACCACCATTAATGCAAATGCCGTAATTGATGCCAAGGCGAACAATTGGGTGAATACACTCTCTGGCAAAGTGGCTGGTTTAAATATCCAAGGCGTAGGTGGAGGCCCAATGGGTTCTGCCAGAATTACACTTCGGGGAGAATCGTCTCTCAATCTCGAAAACAACCAAGCACTTATTGTGGTCGATGGTGTTCCTATTAGCAGCAAAATAACGGGTACAGGTTTTACGTCTCATCTCTCTGCCGACAGTCCAATAGATTATGGCTCTACAGTTTCTGACCTTAATCCCGACGATATTGAAACCGTAACGGTATTAAAAGGGCCAGGTGCCACTGCATTGTATGGTAGCCGTGCTGCTGGTGGTGCGTTGGTTATCACTACTAAGACTGGTGTCAGAAAAGACAGGGGTATAGGAGTGACCTTCAATACCAACTTCAACATCGAGCAAATTAACCGTTGGCCTGACTATCAGTTTGAGTATGGTGAAGGCCGTACCGATACGTATTATTCTTACCTAAACAGTGAAGATGGTATCAATACAGGTACCAATGTAGCTTCTGGGAGAGCCTTTGGACCAAAGTTTAACGGCCAAAACTATTTTCAGTATAATCCAGATGCCTTAGATGGCAAGCCATCTGTGCGTACGCCTTGGGTTGCATATCCCAATTATATTTCTGATTATTTTCAGACAGGCAAAACTTTCTCCAACAGTATTTCGCTTGATGGAGGCACAGAAAAAGGTTCGGCAAGGTTTTCATTGACGCACATGAAAAACGAATGGATTGTCCCGAATACCGGCTTTGAGCGTATAAATGCAGCTTTGTCAGTAAACCAACAATTGTCTGATAAATTAAGAATAACAGGTAAAGCGAACTACACCAACAAAAGAAGCGACAATCTACCTGCTGCGGGTTATAATAACCAATCGTTAATGTATTTTATAATCATCGGACCATCGCCGAATGTAAACCCTGCCTGGTACAAACCTTATTGGGAGCCCGGCTTAGAGGGGGTAAAACAAAGAAATCCGTTTAACTCTGGCCCTGACAATCCCTATTTGGATATGTATGAAATGTTGAATAAAATGAATAAAAATGGGCTCATTGGTAACATTTCAGCCAATTATAAATTCTCAGACCATCTTGACTTGATGATTCGTTCTGGTTTAGACATGTCGTATGAGTTCCGTTCGCAACAACGACCTTTTAGCATGACCAAATATCCCCGCGGTATGTACCGCGAGCAGAATGTCTTCAGCTATGAGTCTAATACCGATTTCTTATTTAGTTACAAAAATGACTTTACCAACAAAATAAGCTTGAATGCTACTGCTGGTGCCAACTCCATGAAACAAACCTATGACTTTGCAGGTATTTATGCCGACCAATTGGCTCAACCTGGCGTTTACCAAATATCCAATAGTTTAGACCAAGCAGTGGCAGATCCTCTAAAAACACAAAAGGCTATCAATAGTGCTTATGCCACCTCACAAGTTGCCTATGACGAAAAAGTGTTTTTAGATTTAACAGGAAGAAACGATTGGTCGAGTACCTTACCATTTGTAAACAATTCGTTTTTTTATCCATCTGTAAGTGCGAGTTTTTTACTACACGAACTTTTCCAAGTGCCGGCCAGCATTTCTTTTGCCAAAATACGGGCATCATGGGCTCAAGTGGGAAACGACACCAGACCCTATCAAACTTCCAGATACTATGATAGGATTTATGGCAACAACTTTACCAATCCTTCTACACTTTTTAATGCTAACCTTAAGCCAGAAATCACGGCCAGTTATGAGGTAGGTTTAGACGTGCGATTATGGAAAAATAGGTTGGGATTGGATATAGCAGCTTATGACAACAAAAGCCGAAATCAGATTTTGGCCGTTCCATTAGATCCTACATCAGGTTTTTCAAATGCCTTAATCAATGCGGGATTAATAAATAGCAAGGGAGTAGAGTTGAAGCTAAACGGAAAAATAATCAACAACGATAATTTCAAATGGAATTCAACTGCAATCTGGTCGAGAAACCGCAGTTTTGTGCGTGAACTAGCAGAGGGTATCACCAATCAAACGATTTATGCCCATGGTTCTAACGTAACCATAGAAGCCAGAGTAGGCGGAAGAATGGGCGATATGTATGGACGAGGATTCCAGCGTTCGCCAGATGGCCAAATCATTTATGGCACCAACGGTTTACCTGCTCAGCTTGATCCTACCGTAAAAAAATGGGGGAATGCCTTTGCTGACTGGAAAGGCAGTTGGTCAAACGAAGTTTCTTATAAAGGCTTAAAAATGAGTGTTTTATTAGATGGCCAAATGGGTGGAAGCATGTATTCTCAAACCAACCATAAAAACAATACCCTGGGTAAAACCAAAGTTACTTTGCCTGGAAGAGATGGAGGCATAATTGGCGATGGTGTGGTGAAACAAGCTGATGGTTCATATCTGCCAAATACCGTGAAAGTATCTGCGGTATCTTACTACGACAATTATTATCAAATTAGCAACACCGAAGTAAATATTTTTGATGCTTCTTTTCTGAAAATCAGAGAAGTACGTTTGGAGTTTAATTTACCTCAAAACTTGTTGAGCAGGGTTGGTATTCGTCAAACGAGTGTGGCTTTGTTTGGTCGTGAATTGTTCAATTTCACCAAATTCCCTGGTTTTGATCCTGAAGGTGGTAACTTAAATAACGGAACTCTTACACCAGGAGTAGAACTTACTCAGTTTCCATCTGCTAGAAGCTTG
>JAIPAJ010000095.1 GCA_021740125.1 Leadbetterella sp.
TGGGCAAAAATGGTGTTTTTTATAGCAAATTGTATTATTATTAACACGAGTGCTTTTGCTATTGGATTTGTCTTCCTAAATTTGGGAGATTTCATAAATTAAAAATTTGCTCTTTCTAGGTTTTGCTTATTAAATCGTAAAATTAACAGAAGAATTTTGGTAAATTAAATTAAAAAGTCTTTATTTTAAAAAGTACTTTGAGTCGCAAAGTTAATTATAAATTTGTTTTTACCCATAAAATATAGAAAATTATTATGTCAGAAGAAAGTAAAGCGTTATATGACGAAGACAGTATTAAATCTTTAGACTGGAAAGAGCATATTCGTTTACGACCTGGTATGTATATAGGTAAGCTCGGTGATGGAACCTCCCCAGATGATGGTATATACGTATTGCTGAAAGAAGTTATGGATAATTGTATAGATGAATTTGCGATGGGTCATGGCAAATCTATTGAAATTGGAATTGACGAAGGAAAAGTTACTGTCAGGGATTTTGGACGTGGAATTCCATTGGGTAAAGTTGTAGATGTGGTTTCTAAAATCAATACTGGTGCAAAATATGACAGCAAAGCATTTCAAAAATCTGTAGGATTAAATGGTGTTGGTACAAAAGCGGTTAATGCTCTTTCAAGTTATTTTAAAGTAATTGCATACCGAGAAGGAGAATGTAAGAAGGCGATTTTTGAAAGAGGTGTACTCGTTGAAGAGTCTCCCATAGAAATTACAACGGAAAAGAATGGCACATTTGTAGAGTTTATACCCGACAATACGGTTTTTAAGAATTATCATTTTATTCCTCATTATGTAGAAAACATGATTTGGAACTATTGTTATCTCAATGCTGGCCTCGCTTTGAACTTTAACAAGAAAAAATACATTTCTCAAAATGGTTTATTGGATTTATTACTTAGGAAAACCGACGAATCTACGCTTCGCTACGATATAATTCACCTAAAAGGGCCAGATATTGAGATTGCACTTACCCATGGAAATCAGTATGGAGAAGAATATTACTCTTTTGTAAACGGTCAAAATACCACCCAAGGAGGAACTCACCTTTCAGCATTTAAGGAGGCCATAGTAAAAACCATAAGGGACCACTATAACAAGGATTATGCTCCCGAAGATATTAGACAGTCAGTTATTGGTGCTGTGTCTGTCAGAATTCAAGAACCAGTTTTTGAATCTCAGACCAAAACCAAGCTGGGCTCTACCAATATTTCTTTAGAAGATAATGCCCCTACGGTAAGAACTTTCGTAAATGATTTTATAAAGGAGCATTTAGATAACTTTTTACACATGCATCCCAATGTAAAGGATGCATTGAAAAAGAGAATCGAGCAGTCAGAAAGAGAACGAAAAGAGTTAGCAGGCGTAAGGAAAATTGCCAATGAAAGAGCCAAAAAGGCGAATTTGCACAACAAGAAACTCAGAGATTGTAAGTATCACTTGATGGATGAGAAATTTGAGGGAAGGTTAGATACCATGTTATTTATAACTGAAGGCGATTCTGCCAGTGGATCTATCACAAAAGCTAGAAGCCCAGAAACCCAAGCTGTGTTTAGTTTGAGAGGTAAGCCACTAAATTGCTATGGTTTAAGTAAAAAGGTAGTTTATGAAAATGAGGAATTTAACTTGCTCCAACATGCTCTTGATATTGAAAATGGAATTGAAACCTTGAGATACAACCAAATCATCATTGCAACGGATGCCGATGTGGATGGTTCGCATATTAGGTTGTTACTTCTAACCTTCTTCTTGCAATTTTTTCCTGATGTTGTTCGTGAAGGACATTTGTATATTCTTCAAACACCACTTTTTAGGGTCAGAAACAAGAAAGAGACGTTTTACTGTTATTCTGAAGATGAAAAACAAGTAGCCATCAATAAATTGGGAGGAAAGCCTGAAATAACTAGATTTAAAGGATTGGGAGAAATTTCACCTCATGAGTTTGAAGCATTTATAGGCAAAGAAATAAAACTGGACCCAGTAATATTTGAGAAAGAGTCCTCCATCCCTAAAATACTTGGGTACTACATGGGTAAAAATACGCCTGAGCGTCAGGTATTTATTATTGATAATTTGATTATTGAAAAAGATATATTAGAAGAAAAAGAACTGATTATAGAAGATTAAAAAATAAAACTGTGACTTTAGACGAGGTAAGGAAAGAAATTGACAAAATAGATAATCATCTTTTGGAGCTTTTGAATCAACGCATGCGTTGGGTGCAAAGAGTGGGAGAAATAAAAAACAAATCGAAAGAAATAATTTACAGGCCAGAACGCGAAAAACAAATAATTGAAAGATTAAATAGCCAGTCAGATGGACTTTTGTCGAGAGAAGCTATAGAAGCAATATTTTTAGAGATTTTTGCAACAGCTAGAAATATAGAACTTCCAGAAAGGATTGCCTATCTAGGTCCAGAGGGTAGTTTTACCCATCAAGCAGCAGAAAGTAGATTTGGGGCTCTCTCGGAATACATGACCTTACCTACCATCAAATCGGTTTTTGAAGCGGTAGAAACCGAGAGAGTTAGATTTGGGGTGGTGCCTATCGAAAATAACCAAGAAGGTATAGTTTATGAAACCGTTGATTTACTCAACGAAACCAATGTGAATATAGCTGCAGAATTGAAAATTCCTGTTCACTTTAGTTTGGCCACAGAAGCTGAAAATCCAGCTAAAATTAAAAGGATTTATTCAAAAGATATAGCTTTTCGCCAATGCCGTGGATTCTTAAATAAGTATTTTGAACAGCACAGTCCAGAAGAAATACAAGTAGAGTCAACATCAAAAGCAGCAAAATTGGCAGCAGAAGATCCCGAAGCTGCTGCTATTTGCAGTGATATTGCGGCTAAATTGTTTAGAATTCCTGTATTATTTCATAACATAGAAGACAATAGCAACAATAGAACTAGGTTTTTTATTCTTTCTAAAAAGTTTGAGAATTTACCCTCAGGAAATGACAAAACCACATTGATAGCACGTTTGCCTCATACTGACGAAGCGGGAGTTTTGGCGAGTTTCTTACAAGATTTTAAAGAGCAAGAAATAAACTTAACAAAAATTGAAAGTAGGCCATACAAGGGTGATGAAGACTTTAATTTTTGGTTTTTTATTGAGCTTTTGGGCTATTTCAAAGATGAGAAATTTCAGGAGGTATTGAAAAAACACCAAGACAGTATTAAGGTTCTTGGAAGTTATGTGAGGAATGCCTAGCGAATCATGGCGTCTGGACCATAAGTTTTTCCCATATCATATTTGTAAACTTTATCTTCACTCACAATTATCATAAATAGGCTATATTTCTCTTTTGGAATCAGTTTTACTGGGTAAATTGTCCGGTAAAAGTCTGAAAAGTATTTTCGTTGTAAGATACTTTTCAGAATATTGTTTTTCTGATGCAAAGCCGGAAAAATAAATTGTTTATCTTCATTTTCTAAAGAGAAATAAATGCCATTTTCTTTATGGTTTGGATTGATTTCTTCGTTCAGAACCCCAGAAATTTCAAGAATACCATCATTTATATTGTAAGAAATTTTTTCTGAGGTAATTGATGAATTTATACTTGAATAATTATCCAAAATAGATGCTGGAAAGATATATTTCTTTGCTTTATATGGTTCTATCAACAATGGATTTAGCTTGGAAATGTGAGAAGAATCAATGTATTGATTTGACCATGTGCCAGTTTTCTGAAAATTTATCCCATCTGCTAGTGCATTCTTGCGGTTGAAAAGAGCAATACCATAATTGTTAAAATAGCTGAAAATAAGCATGATAAAGCAAAAAATAGTAGTCACAATACCTATAACTTTTTTTCTTTTAACGTTTGAAATTAAGAATATATAGACCGCAATGGTCATGAATGAAGAATTTATGGTATATCGACTAAGCATAGAAAATCCAGTTCTTGAAATACCAATCATCATACCGGTCGCAAAAACAAATCCAAAAACACAAATTATAAATTGATCTGCCTTAGAATGCCTTAATTTTTCGAGTGCGTCCATCCTCCTTTGCGTCAGTAAAGGGTATTTTTTTAGAAATATTATTAAGAATGTCACAACTAAAAATAGGCCAAAAAATTCTGAGACATTGTGCGAATAAACCTCTTTTGCTCTTGTAGATAGGTCAGTAATATTCAGGGCATAAGCTCCGAAAAATTCAAAAACATATCTCAATGCTGCCAAAGGATGAGCAAGTGCAGAAACTCCTGAACTCCATTCCGGTTTTTTGTAGCCCAAGAAATACAGAACTATGCTGAGTAAAGATAAGCCACACCAAATTTTAAAATCCTTATCACGTTTGTTAAAAAAAAGGATTATAGCTCCAATTAAGAATGCCAAAATGCCATTTCCGTGGGAAAAAATTGCTAAAACAGCAAAAATGAAAGGTAGAATGAGGCCTTTGTTTTTTCTGTAAATTAGAAAATAGTAGGTCAGGAAAACATATAAAATGACTGAGAAGTTTTGAAAAGGAACCATCAATGATTGAAGACTTTCATAATATTGTGCATGAAAAATCAACAATGCTATAGGCAGTAAATATAATTTATTATCAAACAGCGGTTTTGAGACCCTAATCAAGACCAAGAAAGTTAATATAAGGTTTATGAAGCCCAATAATGCCAAGGCCTTTAATTCAAAATTTCCTGATATTAAGTATATTACAAGCAGAAAAATTCTATCATTAACGACGCGGTGTTCGTTATTCAAAGAAAAGAATAGCTTTATTTTTTCTAAAAAAGGTAGGTCAGAAAATAAGTGAAATACTGGAAGTATAATCCCGTGAAAATCATCCCACCATGGAATGTTTATAGAGATTTTATTTTGGAAAAACCATAAAACTGAAATCAGAAATAATGAAATTGCCCAAAATATATACTTACCTTTTTTATTCATTTTTTGAAAATATTTGCAGAGCGGAATTGCAATCTAATTTTATTTGCTTTATCAATTCATCAATACTTTCAAATTTAGTTTCTTCTCTGATAAATTCCAAAATTTCAACTTTTATGGTTTCTCCGTAAATATCATCTGAAAAATCAAAAATATGAACTTCTTGTGTTGTTCCAAGTCCATCTACTGTAGGTCTATTGCCAATGTTCATGATGCCATGGTATTTCTGGTTTCTTAAAAATACATTCGTGGCATATACGCCATTTTTTGGAATCAATTTGTATTTTTTCTGTACTTGAATATTCGCAGTCGGAAAGCCAATTGTCCTGCCGAGTTGTCTCCCTTTTACGACAGGTCCCGAGAACTGATAATCTCTTCCCAATAATTCGCTCGCTGATTTTAAGTCTCCATGAAGGATGGCATTTCTAATTTTTGTAGAACTGATGGTGATGTTTTCAATTTCTTGCCTCGAAATTTCTTCGATTTCAATTTTAAACCTTTCTGAATGTTTTTTGAGATAATCTATTCCTCCCTCACGGTTTTTGCCGAACCTAAGATCAAAGCCTATTACCATGGCTTTAGTTCCTAAGCCATCTAGTAATATATCTTCTATGTATTTCTCACAACTAAGTTCTGAAAATTCTCGGGTAAAAGGCAAAACTACAAAATGATCAACGCCTAATTTTTCTAAGATTTCGGTTTTCTCATCTATTGTTGTTAGTAACTTTAGGTTATCGTCGTTGGGTGAAATGATAAGTCTCGGATGTGGCCAAAAAGTTAATAAAACTGATTCTCCATTGATTTCTTTTGCCTTTTCTATAAGCCTTTTGATGATTTTCTGATGACCCATATGAACTCCGTCAAAAGTGCCTGTAGTCACTACAGCATTGCCTTTGGGCTGAAAATCAGAGAGTTTATTATAAATCTTCATTTGAATCTTTGATTTTTTGAACCATGCTTTCCACAGTTTCTGCATTGTCCACTGAGAATTCTCCAATTTTGGTTCTTCTAAGTTCACTTAAATATGCTCCAGAGCCTACTTCAAGGCCAAAATCTCTTGCTAAACTTCGGATGTAAGTTCCTTTGGAGCAAATAACTCTAAAAGAAATTTCTGGGAAATTATCAGCCTTTATCTCAAATTCTTGAATTTCTATTTCGCGAGCTTTAAGTTCTAGTGTTTTTCCTTCACGTGCGGCTTCATAGGCTCGTTTTCCTTTTACTTTGATAGCTGAAAATAGGGGAGGAACTTGAGAAATTTTACCCAAGAATTTATTTCTAGCAGTTTCTAACATTTCTCCACTTATGTGTTCAATAGGAAAAGTCGCATCTACATCAGTTTCTGCGTCGGCAGAGGGCGTGGTTTTTCCTAGAACAAACTTACCCGTATATTCTTTTATCTGAGCCTGATATTGGTCAATTTCTTTCGTTTTTTTGCCAGTGCAAAGAATCAACAAGCCAGTAGCTAATGGATCCAGCGTACCCGCGTGGCCAACTTTTTTGAATTTCCCAGCGTATCTTACTTTGTTTACAACATCAAAAGATGTCCAACTCAATGGCTTGTCAAGAAGTAGAACAGTGTCATTGTATGGGTCGTTCATCAAACAATTTTTAAATCAACTCCTGAATAAAGCAAAGCCAATAGAATTAATCCCAAAACAATTCTATAATACCCAAATACTTTGAATCCGTATTTTTGTAGAAATTCTATAAAGAATTTAATCGCTGCCACAGCCACAATAAACGCAACTAAATTTCCAACACCTAATAAAATAAGTTGTTCATTATCAAAAGTTAAGTATCCGCTTTTATAGCCTTTTAATAGCTTGTAGGCGGAAGCAGCAAACATGGTAGGAACGGCTAAAAAGAAAGACATTTCAGCGGCGGCTTTTCTGGTCAATCCCATAAACATGCCGCCAATAATTGTAGAAGCGGATCGAGATACTCCAGGAATCATAGCTATGCATTGAAAGAGACCAATAACAAAACTATCTTTTAGGTTGGGCTCATTTTTGTGGGTTCTTTGTTCAAAATATTTATCAATAAATATCAGAATTATTCCTCCAACAAATAAGCTTATGGCCACCACCCAAACATTTTCCAGAATGGAATCTATAAAATCATTCAAGACAAAGCCGATAATCGCTGCTGGGATAAATGCTACCAAGAGTTTGATATAGAAATTGAAACTTTGAAAAAAGCGTTTCCAGTATAATACAATTACGGCCAAAATAGCACCAAATTGAATATTTACCTCAAAAATTTTGGTAAATGGATGCTCGGCAATGCCTAAAAAAGAAGCTCCGATAATCATATGTCCAGTAGAGCTTATTGGAAGATATTCTGTAATACCTTCGATTATTGCCAATATGATGGCTTGAATTACATTCATGGATTATTTTTTTAGAAGGGCATAAAATTCCACCATGAAACCTACAAAAGCTACTATAGGCCCAAGCGTAATACCGAAAAACCCAAATCCGAATTCTTCTTTATCCAATGTCATGATAATAAAACCGGCAACTATTAAAGCCACTCCAACTAACATGATAGTGTAATTTCCTTTCTTAAAAGGCAAATCTGTTGCTGATCCTTCAGCTGTTTCTTTTAAATCTTTAGTGTTTTTCATTATTTCAATATAATTTATCTAAATCCATTTTATGGTACCTCACGATAGATTGAAAGGTACTGAGTACGCCAATGGTTGGTCCGAGAATTAAAAGTATTACAAATAAAAACGTAATAGCGGTGTTGTTTTGAATAAGATTCAAGCCATCGATTTGGGATGTTGACACATACTTGGTTATAAATATTAGAAAAGTACTGATTATGCTGGCAATAAGTCCCTGAAAAAATCCTTTTATCAAGAACGGTTTTTGAATAAATAAATCAGTGGCTCCAACCAATTGCATCGTTCTAATTATAAACCTTTGAGAATAAAGTGCCAATTTGATGGTATTGTTGATCAATAAAAGCGTTGCTACAAAAAATATCAATACAATTAGTGCCAATACTTTATAAATTTTGTTGACATTGGTTATTATGCCTTTTAAGAAGTCTTTTGCATATTCTACTTCAAAAACACCATTTAGCTTTTCAATTTGTGCTTTGATATATTTCAATTTTTCTTCCGTAATATTTTCCTCTTTTAGTCGGATACTAAATGCATCTCTAAAAGGATTATCACCCAGTACGTCTTTGAAATCTTCTTTGGTATCTTTATAAAATATTTCTGCGGCTTGTTCTTTCGAAGTTAATTTGATTTCAGGTTTTCCATCTTTTATTTCCGCAAAACCCATATTTGCTATTTTTCTTGAAATTGCATCCAAATCATTTTTTTCAAGGTCTCTTTCTAAATAAACTTGAATTTCTATGTTCTGTTTTACGTATTTTATTAACTCCTTCGAAGAAATGGCAATCCAACCGCAGAACCCGATTAAAAACAAAGCCACACTTAGACTTATCGTAATAAGAATGCCCGGGTAACTACCTAATTTCTTGTTAAAACTCATTTTTGGTTCAAAAAAGCTAAGTGCAAAGATAAAAAATTATTTAAGATTGGTATTTTAAGTAAATTCATTTTAAGTTTTTTTAAACATTTATTCACCTTTTTTAGCCAATTCTTTCAAAGCATTCCATTCTGCTATCATTTCAGGCATGTTTTGCTCAATAATTTCCTCAACAGTTTTGGTTATATAATCAAGGCTATGCGTTTCATCAAAATAAATTGGTTTTTTGAATTTTACGGTTAAAAGCGTATTTCTTCTTTTATATTTTAGGCCAGTTTTGTTGAAAGCTCTTCTGAAACCATTGATAACTACTGGAACTACTACTGGCCTATTAGAAAGTATAATGTGAGAAGTTCCTTTTCTTACAGGTGCATATGGGCTTGTAGTTCCTTGTGGGAAACTAATTACCCAACCAGATTTTAGAGCTTTCGTAACGTTGTCACCTGCTGAAGTGTCTACATCTCGTTTTACGTTTACACCCTCTGCTCTCCAACTTCTTTCTACTAAAATAGCACCTGCTAAACTAAAAAGTTTGGGTATTAAGCCAGACTTCATAGTTTCTTTAGCCGCCACATAATAGATGGTGGCTCTTGGAGAAAATAGATAAATAGGCAATAATTTCTTACCAAAACCCCATTTAAGGTTACAAAAAATATGATAAAAAGAAATCACATCAGCGAAGTAGGTTTGGTGATTTGAAATGAAAAATACATTTGTGTTTGGAAGATCTTTAAGGTGCTCCAAACCCTCAATTTTCAATTTATTGGCAATAGATAATCTCCAATAAGTAGGCCATCCAGCTATAAATATTACCATTCTTTTCAATACCATCAAATTGCCAAAGGGATCTTTTTGAAACAAACCCAAAATGTCTAAGTACGACAATGTCTTCAACAAAGGGTTGGTTGTTTCGGCAGGTATTGGTAAGAAATTTTTAAGTATTTTTAGCATTTAAATTGATTTTATGAGCCGAATCTGTGGATGAAATCTAGTTAATTCCGTTTATCTATTTCGTCTCTAATCTTGGCTGCTTTTTCATATTCCTCATTTCTTATCGCCTCATCCAACATTTTTGACAATTCTTCAGAGTTAAGCGACATCAAATCTGAGCTAGATTTAACTTTAATGCTTTTGGGTGAAGTTTTTTTTGTTTCCTGTCCACCTAAATCATCGGCACTTATTCCTGCTTCGTTAAGAACGTTTTCGGTTGTGTATATTGAAGCGTTGAACCTCAAGGCAATGGCAATTGCGTCAGAAGGTCTAGCATCTATATTTTTTTGACGAATGCCATCCGTGCAAATGATTTTAGAATAAAAAACACCTTCAGAAATGTCTGAAATGTGAATTTCCTCCACTGAAAAATCAAATGATTTGGAGAAAGACTTGAATAGGTCGTGGGTCAATGGCCTAGTTGGCGTGATTTTTTCCATCTCTATGGCAATGGCTTGGGCCTCAAACATTCCAATAATAATAGGCAAACGACGATCACCATTAGATTCTGTAAGAATCAAAGTAAACGAACCTGCCTGAAGTTGGCTAGGCGATAGGTCTAATATTTCTAATTTTATTTTATCCACGATACAAATATACTTCCCTTTGATGTATTAAAAAGAATGTTTTTGCAGAAAAATATCTTTTCTAAGTCCCAAAATATTTTTCAATTCCCATTCCAAATAAGGCAAAATCATATTTTGTAGGATCTTCTGGGTCAAGAATTCTCAAAGTATTGGTTATTTCTTCTGCCATTTTCCAATCGGCTTTCGGCCTAGTGGTAAGTTTTAGTTTTCGAGCAATGTTTTCTACATGAATATCACAAGGTATAATCAGTTGAGAAGGTAATATACTGTTCCAAATACCGAAATCTACTCCTTTGTTGTCACTTCTTACCATCCATCTTAGGTACATGTTTATTCTTTTGCACGCACTATTCGAAGCAGGACTCGAAATGTGTTTTTGAGTTCTTTTTGGTGAATCCTCCAAGGAAAAGAAATATTCTTTAAAGTGGATTAAATTCATTTTTAGATTATCATCTTTATTTCCTTTAATCAAAAAAGCTGATTCTAAAGAAGCGTATTTGGTATAATGTGCCTTGAAAAACTCAAAGAAGTACATTAAATCTATAAAGTTAAAAGTTCGGTGAACAAATGTTTCTAATCTCTTTATTTCATTTGAATTGGCATTTTTTACGAATTCGTATGGGGCATTATCCATTTTTTCGAGTAATTCCGTACACTTATTGATAATAGTTTTGCGTTGGCCCCAAGCCAAAATTGCTGCAAAAAAACCTGAAATTTCAATATCTTGTTTCTTGGAATAACGATGAGGGATACAAATTGGGTCAGGGGCAATAAAATCTAAGTTATTGAATTTTAGATATTTTTCATTTAATAAATCAACTACTTCGGATAAAACTATTTCAGGCATAATTTATTTAGAGGAAATGGCTTTCTTCTTAAATGGGACATAATATTCCACGGTAGCCCTCATTTTTGAGTCTTTCGGTCTCAATTTGTAAAATGCATAGGGCGAAAGTTTGATCATTACGTTTTCATCATGCCCTTTTTTGCTCAAATTGGCCACTACTTTGGCTACGATGGTGATACCTGTAGCCTCGTTCGTAACCTTTATATTGCTGCCTACTTTTGCCGTTCTGTGCAAAGCGAGGTACTTTGTGGTTCTATTGCTCGTATTGATAACTTCGGCAATTCCTGCTTCTGAAACTTTTCTGCCAATTGGGGCTAATACTAAGACAGGTTCAGTATCTTTTTCTAAATCGATTACAATTTTTTCAATGTCATTTTTGTCAATTAATAGTTTTTCGCCAACTTTTATCTTGTTGTCACTGATGTTATTGGCTTCTACCAAATAAGAAATATCCAAATCATACAATTTAGAAATAGAAAATATGGTTTCACCTGCTTTAATATCATGGTACGGTCCTTTTGAGGCTTTTTCTTTTACTGGAGTTTTTGTTTTGGGTGTCTTAGAAGGTACATTCCTGCTCGCCCATGCTTTCTTTCTAATAGCCCAATATGCTGATGCACTTACATGCTTTCCGTTTTTAAACATTGGAAATTTCAAAACCTGTCCAGCTTTTATACCTACGTCAGATTTTAAACTTGGATTTACATTTGAAACTTCAGCAACAGAGCATTCGTATTTATTAACCAAACTGTACAATGTTTGACCAGGTTCAACCTTGTGCAGTATATAAACTAGGTTGTTTATCACTTCTGTATATACCGAGTCTTTGGGAGCATTTTGTGAAAAAACTAATCGAGGAAAAGTTATTATTAGAAATAAAGCTAAAACTTTCATGATGGATTAAATGTAAAATGAAATACAAAATTACATTTTTAAGATTTACGAGCATAATTTTTTTTTATACATGATATATATAGTATTTTATTTTAGTTTTGTGTTTCTAAAATACTAAAACTTTGAAAATTCTCGGCATAATTCCAGCACGCTATTTATCTTCTCGATTTCCTGCCAAATTATTAAAAACAATCAAGGGGAAATCAATACTTCAAATGGTATATGAGCAGTGTGAAAAAACTCAAAGTTTAAGTAAAATCGTTGTGGCCACTGATCACGAGGCTATTTTTGAGCACGTGGAGGGCTTTCATGGAGAAGTACTGATGACCCACACCCATCATGAAAGTGGTACTGATAGGTGTGCAGAAGCATTGAAACTTTGTGGAGGGAGTACTTCCTTTGATTATGTTATAAATATACAAGGAGACGAACCACTTATAGATCCCAATACCATAGATGGTTTATGTTCAGTATTGGATAATAAAATAGAAATTGCTACTGCTTGTTTTCCAATAGGAAAATTGGAAGATTTATTGAGCCCAAATATTGTAAAAGTTGTCAAAAGCGAGAGAGATCAAGCTTTATACTTTAGCCGCTCTCCAATTCCTCATATTCGAGACGAAAAGGTGGATCAATGGCTTCTGAAAAATACTTTTTACAAGCATCTTGGAATATACGCCTACCGAGTAGATATTTTGGAGAAGTTGGTAAAATTTCCTGTTTCAAAGTTAGAATCTCAAGAGAGATTAGAGCAACTGAGGTGGCTATCCAATGGTTTTAAAATCAACATGGTAGAAGCACCCAATGAAGGTTTTGGAATTGATACAGAGCAAGATTTTGAACGTTTAAAGCAATTTTTAGATAAAAAATAGCGTATAGAACTATATAACATTAAAATAAACCAATTTATGCAACGATTCACCATTCTATGGGCTGACGACGAAATTGAACTTCTAAAACCATATATAGTTTTTCTTGAAAATAAAGGATATGATGTTACCCCAGTACCAAGTGGTGCCGATGCTTTGGATTTAGTAGAAAAAAACAATTATGATATCATTTTTTTAGATGAAATGATGGCTGGTATGACGGGCTTGGATACTTTGGTCCAAATCAAAAAAATAAAGCCTACGATTCCTGTAGTTATGATTACCAAATCTGAAGAAGAAAGGATCATGGAAGAGGCCATAGGATCTAAAATTGCTGATTATCTCATAAAACCGATAAATCCAAACCAAATTTTACTCTCCATAAAAAAACTTTTGGATAACAAAAGGTTGGTTTCCGAAAAAACGAATTCGAGTTATATGCAAGATTTTAGACAATTGAGCTTGCAATATAATGATGAATTGGACTTTAATGAGTGGTCAGAAATCTATAAAAAGCTAGTGTTTTGGGAATTAGAAATTGATCGTTCTTCTGATAAATCAATGGAAGAGGTTTTCCAAATGCAAAAAGCTGAAGCGAATGCTCGTTTTTCAGACTTTATTGAGGATAATTACGCAAGTTGGATGACGGATCCAAATGTAAAGAAGCCTGTTATGTCGCACAATCTACTGAAG
>JAIPAJ010000096.1 GCA_021740125.1 Leadbetterella sp.
GGTTTACCTACAGCACCAGTGTACCGTATGTATTTTTTGACAGAATGGGGTAAAAATGCGATGTCGGATTCTGTCAGTTTCGAAGTTTGGAGAATTTGACTTTGAGACATTCCTGATTTGATTTCATCTTTATACGTTTTTTTGAATTTAATTTGAAAGAGACCTAAGACAACGACTATTAAGATGAGCACATTGGCTATGGTGCCAAACTTCGCTTCTTGCCAATTATTGATAAGCAGCAGCTGAGATAAGAAAAGTGCGATGAGTGCAATTAAAACCCAGCTATCTTTTTTAATTAGGTACAAAACTATGGCTAAGATAAATAGCATGCCTGCCGCGAACCATAAAATGCCCATGGGTTTGGAAATGTCCCTAATAAGTTGTGGCCAAGTGCCATAGTCAAAGGCCTTGGAGAAACCCATGAAATGGATAAGTCCGTGGAAAAGCATGATAAAAACGAAAGTATATTTGAGCATGGTCTATAATTTAAATGGTACTATTTCTTTTCTTTTTTAAGTTCTTCAGCTTTACTCAAAGCGATGGCAATTGCCTGTTTAGGATTAGTAAAATAATGTCGGATTTACCTGAGTGCAATTCTCCTTCTTTGAATTCGTGCATCAGTTGGGCTAATTTCTTTGCGAGAACGTTTGTTTTTTCATATAATTTTTTGTTTTTTTAAGGAAGTTCACTGGGATGCGGAAATTGAAATGGGGGATCTTGAACGGGTTCTTCTTTTGGTTTTTCTAATGGATTTTCATCAGGATATAAAACAGGAGTTTTTGGGTCAAGAATTGGGTCGAGTTCAGGCAGTTTTTCAGGGTGAGGAATCGTTGGAGGTTCTTTTATCTGATTTTTAATTTTCTGTTTCATGATTGTTTTAGAAGAAGTTAGTAAATAAATTAGGCGATTTTAGATTCCCAATTATCATGATATAAATGAAAACTTATAAAATGTTTTTTTTAAATTAGCTATCTCCAAAAAGATTTTAGAAAAAGGAAATCTAGATAAAAATCTTGTTTCCTTATTTTCAAAAGCATTTTAAAAGTGTAAAGTTGGGTTTTTATTAGGCCAAAGATTTACACAAAAAATAGTAAGAATTATGTAATTCACACATGGTAAATTCAATTGTTGTATAAATTAGTCTGGATGTTTTTTTTGGAAAAAATTAAGTTAAAGTTTGGATGGTTTAAATAGCAAAGCAGGCACAAGTTCTTTTAGAATATCCTGTTCAAAGTTTTTTTTGAAAAAAGGACTATAATAAAATATTTTTCAAGGGAGAAAATTATTTGAGCGGGGTTTTGTTATCTCAAAATGTAAATTGTTTTTTTAAAAATTAATTAAAGATATAGGCCGCCTTATTAATCCGAAAAAGTACCATATTTTGGCATTATATCAATAGTAAATAGGATTAAGATTATATACTTTTGCTAAATCATTCAACCCCGAAATTAATGTCTGACCCTATTATTATCATGCTCATCGGAATGTCTATTGTTGTAGGTGGCATTATAAAATTCAAGTTGCATCCTGTTCTTTCATTGCTTTTGGCCGCTATTGCTGTAGCCTTACTTACTCCGATGTCATCTGTGGAGCAATTTTTTATTGCAAAAGGTGGTTTAGAGGCCGATGCTTTAAAAGCAGCTCACAAAAGCATAGGAGAGCGAATAGGTATAGAATTTGGCAATACTTGTGCAAAAATAGGTATTTTGATAGCCATGGCAGCTATCATAGGTAAAGCAATGCTGGATAGTGGTGCAGCCGAAAAAATCATCAGAGCGATGCTAAAAATAACAGGAGAAAAAAATGCCCCAATTGGATTTATTTTAAGTAGTTTTTTCTTGACCATTCCTGTTTTTGTAGATACCGTTATTTTCTTAATGATGCCTCTAGCCAAAGCAATGGGAATGCGATTAAAGAAAAATTATTTGCTTTTGGCTCTTTCGGTTATAGCTGGAGCTGTCATGGCAAATTCCTATGTTCCACCTTCTCCCGGGCCATTGTATTTGATAACAGCCATGAATGTACCGATTGGCTTAATGATGGTTTGTGGTTCACTCTTAGGACTTTGCACCATCACCTTCGGCTATTTTATAGCGGTTTATCTCAATAAAAAGTTTGATATTCCACTACGTGATTCGCCCGACGCTCGCTTGGAAGATATCAAGGCCATTGCCGAAAAAGATGATAAAGAATTGCCTGCTTTGGGCTGGGCATTATTGCCTGCTCTGTTTCCATTGGTTACCATTTGTATTCGCTCGGGTGTGGAGGCTTTTCATAAATCTGATATACCGCTGACTAGTTTTCCAATTGTTAATAGTATAATAGATCTCGTTTTGTTCTTTGGAGATAAAAACATTGCAATATTAATGGGAGCCATCTTCGCATTAGTGGTTTTAGCAAGACAGAAAAAAACTACCAAAGAGAAACTTTCAGCATTTGTTGGGACTGCTTTAATGAGTGGCGGCGGAATCATATTAATAACAGCCGCAGGAGGTGCATTTGGTGGAATGTTGCAGCAAACGGGTATCAGTAGCCGCATTGCCGATTTAACAAAAGATTACCAAATGGCATTAATTCCATTGGCATTTTTTATTACGATGGTGGTGCGTACTGCACAGGGTTCAGCTACGGTAGCTTTGATAACAGCTTCGGGGATTTTAGCAGGAATGGCACAAAATGCTAATTTAGGTTTTCATCCAGTTTATTTATGTTTGGCAATCGGAAGTGGTGCAAAACTCATTCCATGGATGAATGACGCAGGTTTTTGGATTATGTGCAAAACTTCCAACCTAACTGAACAAGAAGCTCTAAAGACTATTGCACCAATGCAAAGTTTGATGGGACTGGCAGGCGTAATCTTAACAATGATAGCTGCTTGGATTTTTCCGATGGTGTAGTTGGTAAACTGGTGACTGGCCCCTATTTGTGACTGGTTATTGGTGGACTTGTAAAGGTAATATAGTGACTGATAACCGATATACCAGTAACTAATAACCAATCCACCAATAAGCAATAAACTATAAAATGATGCAAAATATAGTAATAAAAACAAATCCAAATGATAATGTGGCTATCGTAGCCAGTCCAACTGGATTAAAGCGAGGTGCGATTGTTTTGAATGGAATTGTGCTTGAAGAAGATATTCCGATGGGGCATAAAGTTTCTTTACAAACTTTAAATGAAGGCGATGCCGTCATTCGATATGGTCAGAATATCGGTTTTGCAAATAAAATCATTGAAAAAGGAAGTTGGGTAAACGAAAGCAATATCAGTATGCCACAAGCTCCAAACTTAGCGGATATTTCTTATGTTCAACCGAAGGTTCCACAAGTTGAGTCCTTGAAAGATTTTACTTTTCAGGGATTTAAGAATGCAGATGGAAGTGTAGGCACTAAAAACGTTTTAGGAATTACTACCAGCGTTCAATGTGTGGCAGGAATTACAAGTTTCATCGAAAATAAAATAAGAAAAGAATTGCTACCACTTTACCCAAACGTCGATGATGTAGTAGCTTTTAATCATAGTTATGGATGCGGCATTGCGATTGACGCACCAGCGGCCATTATTCCAATTCGAACCATTAAACACATCGCTCAAAACCCAAATTTTGGTGGAGAAATAATGATTATAGGTTTGGGATGTGAGAAATTAAGACCAGAAAGGCTTTTGCCTGATACTCGTAATCAGTTATTGGTTACTGGTGGACTGGTTTCTAAACAGTCAGATTCCGATAACCAATTTTCCAGTAACCAGTTACCAATCAACCAATCTACAAATAACCAGTCATCAATTCTTTACCTCCAAGACGAACGTTTCGAGGGTTTTTACGAAATGGTTGATGGAATCATGGAAATGGCCGAAAGGCATCTTCAAAAACTCAATCAGCGAAAAAGGGAAACCTGCTCTGCAGCTGATTTGGTCGTAGGAATGCAATGCGGAGGTAGCGATGCTTTTTCGGGTTTGACAGGAAACCCAGTTTCTGGCTTTGCTGCTGATTTGATTGTAAAAGCGGGCGGAACAGTGTTTTTCTCCGAAGTTACAGAAGTGCGTGATGCCATACATTTGCTCGTTCCTCGCTGTGAAACTGAAGAAGTTGCCCAAAAACTCAAAGACGAAATGGCTTGGTATGATAATTATCTAAACCAAGGCAAAGCCGATAGAAGTGCTAATACAACGCCCGGGAATAAAGGCGGAGGATTGAGTAATATTGTTGAAAAAGCACTCGGTTCGGTCGTAAAATCAGGTTCAAGCCCGATTGTTGATGTAATTTCGCCAGGTGAAAAGATTCGTAAAAAAGGACTGAATTTTGTGGCAACGCCCGCTAGTGATTTTGTTTGCGGAACACTCCAATTGGCGGCTGGTATGAATATGCACGTATTCATTACAGGCCGTGGTACACCTTATGGGCTAAACATGGTGCCTGTCGTAAAAGTAAGCTCAAACACAAAACTCGCCAACCGTTGGCACGATTTGATAGATTTTGATGCTGGCCCAGTGGCTTTCGGACAAAAAACTATCGAAGAAATGGGCTGGGAATTGTTCCATTTAATTCTTGAAATAGCCAGCGGTGAAAAGAAAGTAGCAACTGACAAATTGGGGCTTTATAACGATTTGGTTTTGTTTAATCCAGGGCCTTTAACGTAATTATCTTCCACTTTTTTTATTTTTGGTAAATAAATCGAAATGATGACAAACATAAAATCATTATTATTAGGGCTACTTCTATCGGCCCACCTTCTGTCTGCAAATGCCCAAAGACAACCAAATATTGTATTGATTTTTCCAGATAATTTAGGCATCGGAGAAGTCAGTTCTTATGGCGGAAGTAGGGGAGTACTTACGCCTAATATTGATAAAATTGGATATGAAGGCATCCGGTTGACAAACTTCAATGCGGAATATTCATGCACGCCATCACGGATTTCTTTACTCACAGGAAGGTATGCTGCCAGAGCTGGTGATGATTATTATTCGGGAACAACACTTTGGGAAAATACGATTGCCGAACACCTAAAAACTGCTGGATATGCCACCGCACTTTTTGGCAAATGGGATTTGGGTGCCGAAAATTGGTTGGGCAGACGTGAACCAACAAATCAGGGTTTTGATGAGTGGTATGGAATACCTGGCACGAGCCATTTTTCTCAATTTACATCTATGGATAATTATCCCAAAAGTGAGGAAATTCCATACATTTGGGAAGGTATCGCAGGACAAACTTCAAAGAAAGTAAAGGAGTTTAATTTGGAAGCTAGAAGAACAATTGACAGAGAAGCGGCTGAAAAAAGTGTAAGTTTTATCAGAAAAAACGTAGAAAAAAAGAAGCCATTTTTTTTATATTACCCTATGACGCAGGTACATTTTCCTGCATTGCCACATCCCGATAAGGCTGGCTCTACTGGTGCAGGGGATATAGGCGATGCCATGGCAGATGTGGATTACAATGTGGGGTTGATTTTGAAAGAATTAGAAAGATTAGGAATTGAAAAAAACACGCTCGTGATTTGGTGCTCGGATAACGGTGCAGAAATGCGAAGGCCATGGCGTGGTTCGTCGGGACCTTGGCGTGGATATTATAATTCGGCAATGGAGGGCGGAATCCGCACACCTTGCGTCATAAGATGGCCAGGCAAAATAAAAAGCGGACAAGTATCCAACGAAATGGTGCATGAAGTAGATTTATATAGTACAATTGCTGCTGCTGCGGGGTTATCCGAAAATTTTGGAACAAATGATAGAATCATAGATGGTGTAAATCAATTATCATTTTTTGAAGGAAAAGAACCTAAATCAAGTCGTGAAAGTGCAATTTTTATGAATCGAAATGGTGGCGTAATGGCTGTCAAATGGCACGATTGGAAGTTGTGGTATAACTTCAAAACCGAAATTCCAGACCCAGACCCCGATAACCAAGTTAGGTTGTTCGACCTTCGGGTTGACCCGCAAGAGGAAATTGATGTCAAAGACTACTATCCTTGGGTTATTGGTATCATGGATTCCGTGATAAAGGCTTACGAATTGTCTTTAGTTAAGCACCCAAGAGTTTCGGCACAAGCAAATGCTGCTGACCCATATTTGCCACCACCCACAGGTTCTGGAAAGTTGATTTCTACTTACTTACGATCTGATAAAAATTCATTAAGTAAAAGAAATCCTGCTTTGGCAAATTTCGATTTTTCAGGTTCATGGTCTACAACCGAACTAAACACTGTTTCTGTAATCAATAGAACTGATAAACCAAAAACACCAACACTGGGCAGTGGTTGGGGCGAAAAAATAAGTATTATTCAACGTTTAAATACATTCGAAGTCGAAAGAGTTGTATTCATGCCCAGAGAACTCCAACCATTGGTCAAGTACAAATTTGCTTTGGATGGAACGCCGACTGAAAATGTAATCAATATTGGTCGTGGCAGAGAATCCATAGTTTCAACCGCTAAATGGGAAGAAAACAGATTAATAATCACGAGTTTTTACCCATATCAAGACCCTAAAAATGGTAAATGGCACAAGTGTAAACTGATTCAAACAATTTGGTTAGAAGATGCCATCAATGCACCTTGGGAACCTATTTTGATTGTAGAAACTCATCGAGAGGGGGTATTAGGTGGCATTTCTTCAATTAATCGAACAGTTTATAATAGGGGTTATAGATAATCCGTAGTTTTTATAACATTAATATTTTTCTCCAAAAAATGAAGCCAAATTTTCCGAAAATCAAAGAATTCCATATCACACCCATTGCGGTGGTTGACCCTCCATTGCTTAATGCCGCTGGCCTTCATGCCCCCTATGCTTTGCGTACGGTTGTTGAACTTGCTACCGAAGATGGAATTAGCGGAGTGAGTGAAATACCGGGTAATATTGAAATTGATAGAGCCCTCGAAAAAAGCCGACAGTTTGTTATTGGCCAAGACCCGTTTCAATTAAATCAAATTCGGGATATATTGGCCTCAAATTTCGATTCAGAAGATACTATTAAAAGAGGCGACACGCCTTGGGACCAACGTACTTTGGTACATATTTTTAGCTCAATTGAAGTGGCTTGTTTGGATATTGTCGGTAAAATCGTCAATCGTCCAGTTGTTGATCTATTGGGAGGAAAACGCCGAGACCGTGTGCCATTTTCGGCTTATCTTTTTTATAAATATGAGGGTGCAGGTGGGGAATTAGAATTTTGCACTGACCCCCGTGCCACAGGTTGGGATGCGGCTCGTCAGGCAAGTGCCCTGAACCCAACGGAGATTGTTGCCCAAGCAAAAGCGATGTGCAAAGAATATGGTTTTCAGTCGATTAAACTCAAAGGAGGCGTGTTTGAACCACGCCAAGAAGTAGATGCGATTTTTGCCTTACAGGAGGCTTTTGGAAGAGATACACCTTTAAGAATCGACCCAAATGCCCTTTGGACTGTTGAAACTTCCATCAAATATGGCAAAGAAATGGAAGGCATTATAGAGTATTTAGAAGACCCATGCCGTGGACAAGAGAACATGGCTGCAGTGAGAAAAGCCTTGAAAACGCCACTGGCAACCAATATGTGTACAACCTCATTTGAGGATATTCCAAGAAGTTATGCGTTGGGTGCAGAAGATATAATTTTATCGGACCACCATTTTTGGGGTGGCTTGCAAGATTCTATGAAACTGGCTGCTATTTGTCAAACTTTTGGCCGAGATTTATCTATGCACTCTAATTCGCATTTGGGTATTTCTTTGGCTGCAATGGTTCATTTAGGAGCAGCAATTCCCAATTTCAAATATGCCCTTGATACACATTATCCGTGGCAGTCAGACGAAATAATTGTTGGCGGACGAATGAAATTTGAAGATGGAGCGGTAGCCATTCCCAAAGGTCCAGGTTTAGGTGTAGAACTCGACCGAATAGCATTGGCAAAATTGCACGAAAACTATAAAAAATGCGGTCTAACCAAACGAAACGACGAAATAGAAATGCAAAAAGTACAACCAGAATGGAAATTTAAGGCAACGAGATGGTAGTTTGGTAACTGGTGTATTGGTAACTGGTGTATTGGTTACTGGTAGACTAGTTACTGGTAGACTAGTACTGGTATGCTGGTTGATCAAAACTGGTTATATCATTATCTTATATTCAAAACAGCCGTAACCAATGCACAAATAACCAGTAACAAATAACCAAATAAAAATATGGAACTATCAAAAATAAAATCATCGCTCGAAGACGGGCTTCTTTCTTTTCCTATAACCGACTTCGATGAAAAGGGCGAGTTTAATGTTGAAACCTTTGCCAACCGCGTAGAATGGTTCGTGAGCCACGATGTTTCTTCGGTTTTTGTGGCAGGCGGAACTGGTGAATTTTTTTCAATTACGGCGGACGAATACGAGCAGATTGTCAATATTTCTGTAAAAGTCGTTGCTGAACGAGTTCCAGTCATAGCAAGTGCTGGTAAAAGTGTGGCAGAAGCAAAAATATTCACCCAAATTGCTGAAAAAGCAGGAATACATGCCATTTTGCTTTTCCCTCCCTATTTAACAGAATGTCCGCAAGATGGTGTTTATGAATATGCCAAAGCAATTATGCAAAACACTTCATTACCAGTCATTTACTATAATCGCGGCAATGGTGTTTTATCAGCAGACTATATTAAAAAACTGGCGGATGCTTGTCCAAACTTCATTGGTTTGAAAGATGGGACGGGGAATATGCAAGATTTAAACGATACAATCAAAACTGTCGGGAAACGTCTTTCGTACATCGGTGGAGTACCAACGGCTGAAATAATTGCCGAAGCATATCTTTCAATTGGCGTAAATACCTATTCGTCGGCGGCGTTTAATTTTGTGCCAGAATTGGCCAATAAATTTTATAAGGCTTTACGTGCAGGAGATAAAGTAACGGTTGATGAAATCACACAGAAATTTTATATTCCTCTGGTTAGATTGCGTGGAAAAAAGAATGGCTATGCTGTAAGTTTGATTAAAGCTGGAGCAAAGTTAATTGGTAAAAGTGCAGGTGATGTACGTCCGCCACTCATGATGCCCACTGAGACTGAAGTGGAGGAATTAAAGAAAATCATAGAGCAAAATACATAGTTTTGCTATTTGCATCATTTTTATAGAATGCTTGCTTTAATATTTTCAGTCGATGAACGTGATTTTATGAATGAATTATATAAATCCAAAAAACTCTTGATGGATTTCAAGAGTTTTTTAGGATGAACATTTAGTTTATTTTCTTAAAATGTTTATGTTTTCAATTTGAAAATATTTTGATTTTATTTTGTCAAAGCTTTTCTAAAGCTCTTTCCAAAAATAATTTTATAAAGTTGAATCAAAAACAAAGGAATAAAACTTGCTAAAATTGAAACTATCCAGATTTTGATAGGTATAAAATCTAAGCCCAAAACCAAACGCATTTGAGGCAAAACAAAGACCAAAACCATAAATCCTGTACAAATTACGACTGCCAACCAAACGTATTTGTTTTTGGTAATGTCATTAATGAATACTTTGGAATCAAAAGCGGACATATTGAAAACATGAAATAGTTGTGCAAAAGCCAAAGTTATAAAGGCTACATTATTGGATATTTTGTCATCGGGCGTAATGAAATGTTTGCAATAAATAACCGCAGCGGCCACCGAAAAAGTCATAATTAAGGCATAAATTCCGATTTTTATCCAATCTTTTTTATCTACAATTGGTTTTTTAGCATCAATTGGCGGTTTTTTCATGACATTTTTATCTCCTTTTCCTAAGCCCAGGGCTAATGCTGGAAAAACATCAGTAACCATATTCAAAAACAAGATTTGCAAAGGTAAAAGTGTGGCTGCCGGAGATAGAAAACCCAACAAAGTCACGATAAAAATCTCACTCAAATTGCACGAAACCAGATAAACAACAAACTTACGGATATTCTGAAAAATAGCTCGACCATTGGCAACCGCCGCCACAATAGACTTGAATGAATCATCTTTGAGTACAATGCTGGCGGTTTCTTTGGCAACTTGTGTTCCACGAAGACCCATCGCAATGCCGACATCGGCTTTTTTTAGAGCAGGTGTTTCGTTTACACCATCACCCGTCATGGCGACTATATTACCATCTTTTTGAAAAACATTGGCAATTTCGAGTTTTTGCTGGGGAGTTGTTCGTGCAAAAATCGCCGTTGAGAGAATCTTGATTTTCCAATCCTTTGACAGTGATTTCATTATCGGCAAATCCTTCCCAATTATGTAATTTTGCTCAGTTTCTTCCACTAAACCCACTTTTTTTGCAATATTCAGAGCTGTGAGTGGGTGGTCGCCTGTAATCATCACCACTTTTATTCCTGCATCTTTGCATGCGTGAATGGCTGGTTTGATATCGAGTCTGGGAGGGTCAAGAAATCCAATCATTCCGAGAAATACCAATTCTTTCAGAAAATCCTCTTTGCCAAAATCTTTGCCTTCTAGGTTTGAAAAAGCCAAAACTCTTAATCCATCGGCAGCCATTTTTTCAGAGGATTCTAAAATACTTTTTTTTGCTGTTTCATCTAAATCTATGACATTTTCACCGATTTGAATTTTAGTGCATTTTTCGAGCAAATTTTCAACCGAACCTTTGGCGGCCACCAAAAATCCGTCTCCACTTTTATGAAGCGTTCCCATTATTTTGGTTTCGGAGCTAAACGGAATCTCCGATATTCTTTCATATTGGGTTTTTATTTCATCAGTTTTTAGGTTTGAGGCATTTGCAAATTGAATCAAAGCAATATCAATTGGGTCGCCGATTAAGTCTTTTTTACCCGCTTTTTTGATGCTTGCGTCATTGCACAAAGCCCCGACGAGTCGTAGTTTTTCAAAGTTTTGTTGGCTTTTTTCAATTGCTCCATCTTTAAAAACTAGAATTTCTTTTTCTATGCTCACTTTTCGGTTTTCTTCGGGAAAAGCCAGCGTTTCTACATATATTTTATTTTCGGTCAAAGTTCCTGTTTTGTCAGTCAGAATTACGTTCGTGCTTCCAAGGGTTTCTACTGCAGAGAGTTTTTTGACGATTGCATTTCGTTTAGCCATCAATAACATTCCATTTGCCAAAGCCACGGTTGAAACAATCGGTAAACCTTCAGGAAAGGCTGCAATTGCCAAAACAATAGAGGTTTTGATGATGATTACCCAGTCTTTACCTTGAATAATTCCTGTAATGGCAAATATGGAAGTCAAAATGATAGTTAGCCAAATGAGGGTTTTACTTAAAACAGCCAATTTTTTATCAAGTGGAGTAGCGGTTTCGGTCGATTTATCAACCAATGAGCTAATTTTTCCGAGCTCGGTATTTTCAGCAATATTTGTAATAATCGCTTTTCCTGTGCCGTTCATAATCGATGAACCTTTAAAAACCATGTTTTGGAGGTCGCCCAAATCGGTGTCTTTAGGTAATTTTTCAATGTTTTTCTCCGAGGGAAGCGACTCTCCAGTAAGGGAGGACTCATCACATTTTAGCTGATTCACCACCAATAATCGCCCATCGCCAGGAATCAAGTCGCCCGCTTCCAGCATGACAATATCGCCAAGCGTTAGGTTTTCAGCAGGAATTATTTCTACTTTTCCTTCACGAAAAACTTTGGTTTTTATGATGTCCATTTCTTTCAATGCTTTCATAGAGCTGCGGGCTTGCATTTCCATCAAAAAACCAATTATGGCATTGACTAATATCACGACCAAAATTGCGGCGGCTTCCATATAATCCTTGAAAAATAGCGATACAACTGCTCCAAAAACCAACAAATACACAATAGGACTTTTGAATTGTTCCAAAAGAATTAACCAAGGACTCTTTGGTTTTTGAGAAGTGTAAGCATTCAATCCATATTTTTTTACACGTGCAGTTGCTTCTCTCTTACTGAGTCCAACCTCAGGATTTGTGCCAAAATCTTGTAAAACTTTTGAAATATCAAGCGTATGAATGTCGTGGTTGGGGAATTTATTTTTCATTAGGCTTTATATTTGTTTATACTAATTTTTTAAACAAAAATTTAGTGGCTGTTTCTATTGAAAAGCCACTAAATATAATTTGTGCTACTTAATAATTAAAATTTGACTTTTATCTTATTTTTCAAAATTTGAGACTCTTATTTAAAATTGTCTGGATTCAATAAATCGTAGAATTGATCAAGTTTGGGCATTAAAATGATCCGGGTGCGACGGTTTTTTGTACGACCTTCTGCCGAGTTGTTGCTTGCCAAAGTATTGTATTGACCACGACCTGCCGCAATTAATTTATTGGGGTCTATATTATAGTTTTCTTGCATAACTCTTACTACGGATGTTGCACGTTTTGCACTCAAATCCCAATTGTCAACAATACAATCGTTCTTGATAGCAACATTATCGGTGTAACTTTCAACCATTACCTCAAGTTCTGGTCTTGATTTGATAATTAAAGCTATTTTTTCAAGAACTGCATTTGCTTTAGGGGAAATTTTCGAACTGCCCAAATTGAATAGCATTTTATCTGAAATGTTAATAAAAACCACAGTTTTGTCCACTTTGATCTCCACATCTTTATCCTCTATGCCATTGCGTAGTACGCTTGTAAGGTTCATGGCCAAGGCTAAATTAATAGAGTCTGCTTTGGTTTTGGCAGCCATCAGTAAATAAATATACCTGTCTTTATCTGCCATTTGAGACAAGGTTTTATTGATATTATCATTGGCTTTTTTAGATAATACAGTCAAATTTCCAACCGCATCGAGTTGCTTGTCACGCAAATTTTTAAAGTCTAATATTTGTAATTTAAGTTCGTCAATCTGCATATCACGCTGTTGAACAGTACCTAAAATTAGATTTTTTTGACTTTCTGATTCTTGCTGCATTCTGGTCATTCCTGCAAGCTTATCTTTGCAATCTTGGACATTATCACCACATTTAACCAAGTCAGTAACAGAATTGTCATAGCGAATTTGTAGAGCTGTGTATTTCTTTTTTGTCACGCATGAGGTTAGGGATAGTCCAATGCTCAGTGCTAACAGAAGGTTTAAATGAGTTTTCATATGATGTTGTTTTAATTAAAATAATGAATAATTTTTATTCCAAACATTTAATGTTCATATATTTAGTTTATCGAAAAATCTTTAGATTTATAGGACTAAATATGTATTAAACGACACATTATAAGCGGTTTGCGAATAAGCTCAAAGGTAGATGCCTCCAAGTTTTGTATGTTATAGAATTTGCAGTATACCTTATATTATTCACACGTTTGATGGGAGGGGTATATAATAGTCTTAGGATTTGAAAAGCTTAAATT
>JAIPAJ010000097.1 GCA_021740125.1 Leadbetterella sp.
AAATGTTCTCGTGTATTTTTTCATACTCGGCTATAGAGGCCTCGTCGTCTTTTAAATCTAGGGCAAAACAATATCTTTTCATATCAAGCCGCCTTTTTGTGACCTACCAATCCATAATACAAAACCACTATAAAACACACCAAAGGTACCCAGTAACCCACCTGAATGTTGTCGTTAGAATTGTCGATGATGTATCCCATAATAACCGGGAAAATAGCACCACCAATAATGGCCATAACTATCAGAGAAGATGCGGGTTTGGTGTTTTCTTTGAGGTCGTTGATGCCCAATGAAAATATGGTAGGAAACATGATAGACATAAAGAAACCCAGTCCGCCCAAGGCCAAAACCACATTTTTACCATCGGCATAGACAGCCACTAAGCTTAACAAAATACACATGGCAGCATAGATGCTCAACAATTTGGCAGGAGCTAGATATTTCATGATAAAGGTGCCAAGAAAACGACCCACCATAAAGAGGATTCCATAAATCCCAAGATAATAACCAGCGGTTTTTTCATCCACGCCACCACCTGAAATGGCCATTCTGACAAAGAAACTGGTTACACAAACTTGGGCTCCAACATAAAAAAGTTGAGCAATCACCGCCCAAGTTAAGTGTTTATGTTTTAAGGCTCCGCCAATACTGCCAGTAGTTTCACCTTGGTCTTCTTCTTTAAATTCCGGGAATTTTAATACCATAAAAAGTACTGCAATCACTAATAAAAACCCACCCAAAATCATGTAAGGCATTTTCACCGAAGCTGCTTCTGATGTCAAATAAGCAATTTTCTCAACTTCGGGCAAAAGATTAAGATCCGAAGAAGAATACTCTTTGCCTGACAAAATGAAGATGGTACCCACCATCGGGGCTAAAAATGCGGCCAAACCATTAAACGATTGTGCAAGATTCAGTCGGGTAGTGGCATCATTGGCATCACCGAGCTTTGTGGCGTAAGGATTGGCGGCTGTTTCAAGAATAGTTAGCCCAATACCGATAATAAATAATCCCAAAAGGAAAATGCCATAAGTACGAGAATTGGCGGCTGGAACAAACAAAAATGCTCCTAAACTGAAGACCAATAAACCCAGAATTATGCCCTTTTTGTAACCAAACTTTTTCAAAACCAATCCTGCAGGAATAGCCCCTAAAAAGTAAGCCAAATAAACTGCGGTATCTACAAAAGTAGATTGCATATTGCTTAGCTGTAATGCTTTACGAAGGTGAGGGATGAGGATGCCGTTGAGGTTATTGGCGAAGCCCCACATAAAAAATAAGCAGGTTACCAACACAAACGGAACCAAATAATTGGGTTTATTTTCTTTCATTTAGGGTTAAATTTTTTGCAAGGTAATTTTTTCAGGACAATTCTGGAAGAAAGGAGACTTTTTTTTGATAAACCGTAAAGACGGAAGGACACTAAGTTTTGATGATTAATAATCGAGCAAAGCGAGAACTCCGTGAAACTCAAAAACGCTTAAAAGTAAAAATGAAACCTATGCGAACTCTGTGTTTAAAAATACACTTTGTTGTCTATGTGCCTATGTGTTTAAAAAAACAACGACAGAAAACTTTCCGTACCTTTGTATATGGAAAAAATCTTAGCAAAAATAGGCATTGAGGCATTGAATAAAATGCAGATGGCTACTCAAAAGAGTATTTTAGAGCATCCGAATACGCTTTTATTATCTCCAACGGGTTCGGGCAAAACCTTGGCGTTTTTGTTGCCTTTACTTCAAATTCTTAAACCAGTTGAAAATCAAATTCAGGCCATCATTCTGGTTCCGACCCGTGAGTTGGCATTACAAATAGAGTCCGTTTGGAAAAGCATAGGTTCGGGACATAAAATAAGTGCATTCTATGGCGGCCACAGCATGGAAGTGGAGGTGAATAGTCTGAAAAATCCACCAGCTTTGGTGGTGGGTACACCCGGACGAATTGCGGATCATTATACACGACACACAATTGATTCAAAGCAGGTGGAAACCATCATTTTTGATGAATTTGACAAGTCGCTCGAAATGGGATTTTATGAACAAATGCAATTTATTTTGGAACGATTACCCAATTTGAACAAATACATATTTGTATCTGCTACTCAAGGAATTAGCTTGCCTGGTTTCTTGAAAATAGAGGAAATAAATACCTTGGACTTTATCAACGATGGCCAAAGAAACGAAGGTTTAACACTGAAATATGTCAGAACCAATAACAAAATAAGGTCGCTCAATTTGCTACTAGGACAAATAACTCAAACGCCTACTTTGATATTTTGTAATCAGAGGGATGAGGTGGAAGAAGTGGCCAATCTTTTGACGAATAACGGCATAAATTGTGGTGTTTTTCATGGAAAAATAGAGCAGGTAGATCGTGAAAAAGCTTTGATAAGGTTTAGAAATGGAAGTGTAAGATATTTGGTCAGCACTGACTTGGCTGCCAGAGGATTGGATATTCCTGAGGTGGAAAACGTGATACATTATTCCATGCCTTTTCACGAGCAAGAATTTATCCATCGCAATGGCCGCACGGCCCGTATGAACGCCACCGGCGTGGCATATTTCTTTTTGGAGGAAAACGCAAAACAGCCTCAGTATATCTCCCAGTTGCCTGAGGAGCTAGTTTTGGAACAAAAGCAGCAAGCAGTTACCAAAGAATCGTGGACTACGCTATATTTTAGTGGAGGCAAAAAAGACAAAATAAACAAAATAGACATTGTAGGTTTTTGTTTGCAAAAAGGCGGCATAGAAAAAGAAGCATTGGGCAAAATAGAAGTGCAAGATTTTGCTTCCTATGTGGCCATTGCAATGGCCCAAGTTCCATCATTTCTTAAAAATATAAAGGATCAAAAAATTAAGGGGAAGAAATTGAAGATTGAGGTGGCGAGGTGAGTTTTAAATGCTTTGCAATGGTTGAACTATCGTTGGTGCGTAAAGAGAGTTTTACTCGTTTTAGAAAGCTTTGTTCATCCCTATTCAGAAGCTGTCTTGAACGATTGGATGTTTGAATTAGGTGATTAGGCAAGTAAAACTTGAATGCCTCTGAAACAATGGTTGAACTATTGTAGAGCCAGAAAGCCTAAACTATCCAAATAAATAGGTGTATTTTAATTTCACAATCGCACCCTCTCCAATTCATATCAATTTCATAAAAACTGCTTCACTTTTTAGTAATATTAGAATCCCAATTTGCGTAAAAAACAGATTGTGGATTACTTTTCGGTTAGGCTATCTCGGAAGCCACTTATACTTAATATTTGGTGCTTTGTTGCGGCTTTTGGTGCATATTTTTGTACGTACGCCTTTAGAAAGCCCTTTTTTACGGCCCAGTTTGAGGGTTATGTACTCTGGGGTATGAGCCTCAAAAGCGTATATATCATCATGCAAGTGTTGGGTTATATGAGTTCCAAGTTTATTGGTGTAAAAATTATCTCGGAGCTTCGGCCTCAGCAAAGGATCAAGCTTATCATTTCTTTGATATCCATCGCTGGTTTGGCCCTTTTATTTTTTGGCTGGGTACCTGCACCCTACAATCTACCTTTTTTGTTTATCAACGGCTTGCCTTTGGGTATGGTTTGGGGCGTGCTTTTTAGTTTTTTAGAAGGGCGGAGGTTTACAGAAATATTAGGTATTGGCTTGAGTATCAACATGATTATGACCTCGGGTATTCTCAAGTCTGTGTATTTGTATATTCAAGCTTACAGCGGTTTTTCTGAGTTTTGGATGCCTTTTGTAGTGGGTGTTATCTTTTTGCCCGCTTTTGCCATTTTTGTGTGGATGCTGAGCAAAATACCACCACCAAACAAGGAAGAACAGCTGGTAAAAGTCTCCCGCAAACCGATGAACAATGCCGAAAAAGTTAAAATACTTTCCAAATTTGGTTTTGGAATCTTAACCATTATTTTGGTTTATGCGTTTTTCACTACGCTCCGAGATTTTCGAGATAATTTTGCGGTGGAGATTTGGCATCAAATTGACAGCCAGCATTCTAAGTTGATTTTTGCAAAAACAGAAACCATTATTGCATCGGTGGTCATGGTGTTTTTAGCCTTTATTGCTTTTTTCAAAAACAACCGAACAGCCTATTATGCCATCACAATCATGATCGTTTTTTCTTTGCTTTCCATACTTTTGAGTAATTACCTTTTTAGGGCTAATATTATTTCTCCACAAATCTGGATGACAACCTTAGGTATTGGCTTTTATCTACCGTATCTGCTAATTCAGATTGCTTATTTTGAACGACTTATAGCTTATCAAAGGATTAAGGGCAATGCTGGTTTCTTTGTGTATATGTGTGATAGCGTGGGATATTTGGGTAGTGTGGTGTTGTTGTTTTACAAAGAGTTTAGCGTGAAAAGTATAAATTATAGCCAGACACTTTTTGAATTGAGCGAAGTGACTGGCTATTTAGGGATTTTGTTGATTGCTGTGCAGTTTTTCTTTTTTGAAAAGAAATATAGCAAACAAAAAGAATACGAATTTAGCGAAACAATTGGTTAATTTTGGCTTCGGCGTAACCCGCACTTGTGGTCATTCCTTTACCACCGATACCTGTTCGGATTTCGATATTTTCTGATATTTTATGTTCAAAAATCCCATCGGGATGTTGGGCGTAATAGCCTGCCCAGGTTTGGGTATAACTTTTTCGGGGAATATTTAGAATCAACTCCGCCTCGTTTTTCATCAGGTCATTGATATAATCACTTACACCTAATCCTAGGTTTTCCACTTCACTCACCCCAGCATATTCGTGCGAGTCGCCCACGATAATGCTGCCGTCTGGCAATTGCTTGAAAAGTATGTGAATACCCCATTTTTTGAGTTCTAATAAATGACCAGGGGTTTGTAATTTTGCAAACGATGGACATTCCTCAAATGATTCGTATCTTCTGATAGTAAGGCCGGTAAGAATGTTGGCTTTGAGGTTAAACTGCTTCAGAGGCTCCGTTTTCATCATCTGCAATTTACTCACTATCAGGCCACTGTTTCTATAAATTTCGGGAAACAATAAATTAAAAACATAACCGCTACAAATGATGGTTTTTTCTGCCAAAAATATTTCTCCATCGGCGGTTTTAACGTTTACTTCTCCGTTCTGGTCTTCAATATCGATAACCGCTCGGTGGTTTTTATATTCCACGCCCAATTTTTCCTGACAGTAATTTATCAGTTTGTAAATAAACTCCGAGGAATTTACACTGTATTCTTTCGGATAAAAAATGGAGCCTTTGATGTAGTCCGAATTTATGTCTGGGAAAAGCACCTTGGTGGCAGTTTTCGATAAAATTTCTTGTGAATAGCCGGCTTTATTGTGAAGCTCGGAAACCTCATTTATTAAATTCAACTCATCTTCGTCACTACCAATGTAAACGCTTCCGTTTTTAACCAGTGTGAAGTCAGCCTTGGCTTGTAGTTCGTCAAAAATCTCTAAACTTCTGATCCCGAACTTTTGCCAGTAAGCATCTAAACCGGAAGGAACCACCTGACCGAAGTTTTGAATGGTGCTGCCTACTGGTCGGTTGTCTTTTTCGAGTAATAATACTTTTTTGCCCATTTTGGCTGCATGAAATGCATGGAAGGTACCCATGATTCCAGCACCTACTACAATAAGGTCGTATTTTTTTATCATGACATGTAACTTTTAAGCTCAGACAAATCAGCTAAAAGTCCGTCATTGGTATAGCCTTCGAGTTGAGATCTGCTGTGTGTGCCATTACAAACACCGAGACTGAGGGCCACCCCAGCACTTTTGCCAGATTGCAAATCTGAAGGTGTGTCACCGATGTTAATGACATTTTTTATGTCACTAATGCCAAGTGTTTTTACTGCTTTGTGGATCATATCCGGCTGTGGTCTTCCATTTTCTACTTCATCAGAAGCTATCGAAAGGTCGATTATGCCTTTTCCTGAATCATTAAAATAATCTGAATTTAGGCCTTCAAGCCAACCCAGTTTTTTAAGAATGATGTTTGTTACTTTTCTGTAAAATCCTGTTGTTAAGGCAATTTTGATGTTTTGGGCTCTTAAATATTCAAATATTTCTAGACAGTGGTCGGTAGGTAAAATGGTGTGGTTGAGATAATGTTCTTCTAAAATTCTTGTAAAGTTTTCATAGCTATATTGTACGTTTTTGGAAAAATCGATGTGTGTTTCGCCTATTTTTTCATTCCAGAGCATTCTGAATACTTCTATTTTTGAATAACCTTGAAGTGCTAATATTCTTTCTTCGGTAACATCTAAGTCGGTGAATTTACAAGCCTGAGCAAAGCATGTTTCTACTTCTTTTTGGTCTCTGACAGTAGTGCCTGCCATGTCAAATATGACCAGTTCTATATTTTTCATTTTGTTTTTTACCGATACGTCTCTAAGACGCAAAAGGATCATTATCTTCCTCTTTATCTTAAGACTTGTTGTTTTATATTTTACAAAAATATGGAACTGGATTTTCAGGGAGGTTAAGCTAGTGTTAAATTAGATTTGCAGTAAAAATTATATCTCATCCATCATTTCAGAATTTACTTTTAATTACTTTCGTCTCTTGGCCAGCGAGGCAACTAGCCGTCCGTCTTCTTTTCTTTAAAAAGAAAAGAACGGAGGGGGACGACCCAAAAAAAACAACAAGGCAGTGGCCGACCGTCCACAAACTCACACACTCAAAATTCTTTTGATCTTTGGTGATGAAATTATCATTTTTCTAGAGAATTTTGATTGTGTTTAAACAATGTTAGCTAGTATAATGAATCGTTAAATTTTATTTTAATAAGCAACACATAAAATAATCATTTAACACGCACTTAATGATTTGGTTATTTTGGGTTCGGAAATTTGCAAAAAAAACGAATGCAAAGACGTGGCCTTTTAAAAAGTCTTGGACTCATAACAGGTGGTTTGGTTTTACCGAAAGAAATTTTAGCCAAGCAAGCCCCGAAAAATAAATCCATTCGAATAGCTCACATTACGGATACGCACATTCAACCGCACATTGGTGCCGCCAAAGGCTTCGAGAAATGTCTTCATCATATTCAGAATTCAGAACAGAAAGTTGACTTTGTAATCAATGGTGGTGATGCCATCATGGGCACGCATCATGCTTCAGAGAACAGTATTGGTAAACAGTGGGAATTGTACAAAAACGTCATTGGTTCGGAGAATAGTTTACCTGTGTATAATTGCCTTGGCAACCATGATATTTATCGCAAGAAAGACGATTTGCAAGGTTTTGAGGATGGAAAGAAAGTAGCCAAGGATCATCTTGGGATGAATAAAACCTATTATACATTTAATTCCGCCAACTGGAAAATTATAGTTTTGGATAGTGTTCAAGGTAAACTAAATTTAAAGGGATACCAAGGGAAAATAGATGAGGAGCAAATGGATTGGCTCAAAAATCAACTCAAAGAAACACCAAAAGAAACCCACATTTTGATAGTTTCTCATATTCCGATATTGTCAGCTTGTGTGTTTTTAGATGGCAAAAACTTTAAAAACGGTGAGTGGCGTGTTCCTGAAACTTGGATGCACGGTGACGCCGAAGATTTAGTGGAACTTTTCGCCAAACATACTAACGTAAAATTGGCCATCAGCGGGCATATTCACCTGACTGATAGGATTGAATATAATCAAATCACCTATTGTTGCAACGGTGCCGTGAGCGGAAACTGGTGGATGGGCAATTACAAACAAACTAAGCCAGGCTATGCGGTGATAGATTTGTTTGAAGACGGTACATTTGAGAATAAATATTTAAGTTATTCTTAAAATATTATCTTCCAAACAATCCAATATCTCCTCGTGAAAAAAATATTTTTTTTCGTTTTCATTTCAATACAATCTTTTTGCCAAAAAACGGAGAACGTTTTTCTGATAACTTCTGATGGACTCCGTTGGCAAGATGTTTTTTCAGGAGCTGACTCTGCCATTATTTTTAATAAATCATTTACCTCTGACTCTTCTGAAACTGTGAAGGCATTTTGGGCTAAAACACCTCAAGAAAGAAGAGAGAAACTTTTGCCATTTATTTGGAGAACAACTGCTAGCCAAGGCCAGATTTATGGTAATAGATGGAAGGGTAATTTTATGGATGTAGACAATATTTATAGATTTTCTTATCCAGGTTACAACGAATTGCTAACTGGATTTGCCGATGTTGAAATCAACTCTAACAATAAAAAATACAACAAAAATTTAACGGTTTTGGAATATCTCAACAATCAACCAAAATTGAAAGGAAAAGTTGCGGCCTTCAGTACTTGGGATGTTTTTCCTTATATAATAAATGACAAAAGGAGTGGTATTCCAGTGAATTCTGGGCATGAATTGATGAAAGGTAAACTTTCGCCAAAACAAGAATTACTCAATGAAATCCAACAAATGGCTCCACTTGCCAAGGCCGAGCGACACGATTTTATCACTTATTTTCAAGCTAAAGAGTATGTAGCCCTTAACAAAACCAAGGTGATGTTTATATCTTTTGACGACACCGACGGCTACGCCCATGCCGGCAAATACAAGGAATATTTGTATTCTGCTCAAGCTTTTGACAAATACGTCGGCGATCTTTGGAATTATTGCCAGTCCCAACCGCAATACAAAGACAAAACTACATTTATCATCACCACCGACCACGGCAGGGGAGATATTGTGAAGTCAGAATGGACCAGCCATGGCCAAAGAATCAGAGACGCCGCACAGATTTGGATGGCCGTTATAGGCCCTGATACACCTGCCAAAGGCGAAATAACCAAAGAGCAAAATCTTTTCCAAAACCAAATAGCCAAAACCTTGGCCTCATTTTTAGGTTATAATTTTGAAAACGGTAAGGAGATAGGTAAAGTGATTAATGGAGTCAAATAAGAAGGCAAAAAAACTTTCAAAAGAGATAGAGAAATTTCCTTTAAGTATCACTAAACTAAAAAAGAACATTTAATATTTTTCGTGCAAAATTTTTTCACTTCCTAAGATATTATTAAGCAAAAAGTCCCCAATTTGGGGACTTTTTGACTGTTTCTGTAATCGTAAACCTAATTATATTCTTTTCAATCTACACTCCACCCTCAGTCAAATTTGCGTTTTTGGTATTGTCATCAGAGTGCCTGTCTATCAGCTTATTGATAGGGTCAATTCCGGCTTTTTTGGGTTTTTCTTTTACTATAATGGTAAAAGTGTTTGCCTTTTTGTTCACCTTGTGCTTTTGAAGATAAAGCAAGTTTGGTTCGCCTTTGATGTCTTCACCATACACGCCCACGTCTATCCAGTCGTTGATCGCAATAGGTTTTTCATTTCCTGAGCTATCAGCCCTGAATTTCTCACTTGCGGTTGTAATTTTAACCTCATAAGTCTTGTTTTTCAATTCCTTATATTCTACTTTTTCGGTTTTATTCTCAAAAAGCGTGATGGTCTCAAACATATCCGTAATAATATTTTTCAAAGAGTCAGGCGTTTGTGCTTTGAAGTAGCCCAAAAGGTCGTTGCTCGTCGGATAACGTTTGTTCTTGGAGTCTGGCCCTGGATATTGCCAATCTTTCAGGAAGTTTCTCAAAGCCAGATTAACCTTATCTTCTCCGATATAATCCTGCAAAGCAAACATGGCCAATGAGCCTTTTTGGTAATGAATATATCCCTGACCTTCTACCATATTGAGTGGCTGTTCTTTTTTTCGCTCGCTTGATCGGCCTCTTAAATATCTATCAAGCTCATATTTTAGGAATTTCTGCATCATCTCGGGTTTAATGGCATGTTTCATCACCATCAAAGCTGAATACTGAGCTTGTGTTTCTGATAGCATAGCGTTGCCTTTCACATTGGCTTCAGCCACTTGGTGTCCCCACCACTGATGCCCTAGCTCGTGGGCAGTGACATAAAATGGCATGTCCAAGTCCTCTTTTGGATCCGATATTTTTTGAATAAATCCTATGCCTTCAGAGAAAGGAACGGTATTGGCAAATGATTGGGCAAAATCGGCATATTTCGGAAACTCCATTATACGCATTTGGCGGTATTGATAAGGGCTGAAATTCTTTGAGAAATAGTCAAAGCTTGATTTCATGCTCGTCATCATTTTATCCAGATTATATTCATGTCCTTTGTTATAATAAATTTCTAGACTTATAGGCCTACCATCTGCGGATATCCATTTGTCTTTTTTAACCTCGTATTTGGCCGAAACTATAGAATAGAAATTACACATTGGCACGTCCATTTTATAGTGAAAATATTTCCTATTTTTTTCGTCCCAAGTTTTCTGCAAATAACCCGGAGCAATGGCCGTTTGGTCTTTTTCGGTACCAATTGTCATTTCGAAACGAATATAATCAGCATCATCACCAAACAAACTTTGTGATAGCCCGATAGGGTCATTTTGCTCCATCATTCTTTCTTTTTCCTTTAATTTGTATTTTCGGCGGGTATCGTCATCTCCTATTTCGTAGCCATTATTATAGCCTATGGATGGGAAATAAGTATTATTGAAAAAAGTGCCATTATATACAATGTTGGTGTTTGACCCACCTGCTACAAAGCCCTTGGTTTCAAATAAGGTTTTGAAAGACATTTTGATAGAATCAGAAGGAGCCAGTGGTTTATTCAGGGTATGTATGATATAGCCCTGTTTTTCGTACTTTTTATTTTCTTTAGCACCTCCATCAAACTTCAGATAGGCCAGTTTCATCTTATGTTCCACATCGTTTTGAATATGAATTTCACTGATGTGCTTGTCGGTTTTGTTTTTAAGCCAATAATATCCTTCAGCAGTGAAATCACGAGTTGTGGGATATATTTCTACTTTCAGGTTTACATCTATGATTTTTGGCTGAGGAATTTTCTCATATTTCTTCAACAATTGCTCATAAGTTACCTGTTCTTTTTCTGATTCTTCTCTGGTTTGGTAGGTATTGATTTTGTTGGTATTGTAAAATACATAACAACCTGTCAGTAAGGTTGAAATCAAGGCAAAGATACCAAATGTCATTACTGGTTTCGTCAATCTGAGTTTGCCAACCTTTATTCGGGTTTTCATTAATGACTCAGAACCACGAACCGACAATACCACCGAAAGCACAAAGAAAACCACCACCATGGACAGCCAGTAGAGTTTTAACCAAGAGAATGAAGTAATAAAATGTCCAAATTTATTCATGTCAGAATACCCACCCAATCGACCGCTTCCAAACATAAACAAAGGGTGTTGAATTCCAGCAGCTCCTAAAAAGAAGGTAACCAAAAAGAAAACAAACATCATGGCGAATCCAATAAACTTATTGTTAGACATCACTTGTACAAAAAACGAAAGCAATGTATATAACAAAACGAAGGATAAGGTACTGGTAAACATCGATTTAAAGTACAAAGGCAATTCGAAGTTAAAATATCCATGTGCGGCTTGAACCATAACACCCATAAAGATCAATAAAAGCATGATGCTGAGATTGATCATCATTATTCCAATGAATTTGGCACTGAGGTTTACCCAGTCTTTCACTGGCGTCGCATCGATGATCAGGTGTATGTTGGAGATGCGTTCCTTCCAGATGAGTTCACCGGAATAAAACACGATGATAATTAGGAAAAACATATCGAAGCCATCCAACATATTTATCACGTTAGCAGTAATGGGGTAGGAGCTCGTGCCGTACATTTTGTCGAAATAAAAAGAATCAACTATGATTTGGACCACACCTACAAACGCAATAGCAATGAAAGGAACTTCTCTAATGACCATTCTAAAGTAAAACTTGGCCTGTGTCCACAACTGGGATAGGTTTGTAGAAAAGCCTGAAAACTGCTTGACCAAAGGAATAGTAACGAGCTCAGGTTTTATTTTTTCTTCTAGAACGGTCCTCTTATTTTTTCTTTTGAAAAGGCTATTCCTTACTACATTGAAGCTAAACGAGTAGTAAGTACCCACCAAAATCAATAAAGCCAAGCCACACCAAACTAGCCTGTTCCATAACAAAACACCACCAAGTGGCACAATTTGAGAATTTTTTTGTGCTGGTGTCCAGTATTCAGTAAAAATACTAAATGCACGAACTCCAAACGGATCTAGCATGGCTGAAAGTGTCTTGTTATCGATATCGCTCAAAAGTGTATCAGAAACTTGGTACAATACAAAAAGTATAATACCCTGGGTGTAGATGACAATGGTGGAGCGGCTCAGTGCCCCAGCTGCAAAGAAAATGGCTCCCTGTATAAACAAATTGCTGATGCCCCAAACTATAAAAGGCTGCAGATAAGACCAGGCGTTGAAAACCAACATTTCTTTTTCTTTCCAGGAAGGATCCCAAGGGAGAAACTTGCCAATGGAATATCCTGTCATAAAGGCCATCCAAATGGAGCAATAAATGAGCACCATGACGATAAACGAGCCGAAGAACCTCCCGAAGAGGTAATCGAACTTAGACATCGTGGTGCTAAACATTAGCGACTCTGTCTTGTGTTCAAAATCTCTTAAAACGGCTACGCCCATAATGGCAGAGGCAATAAATGTAAAGAAAAATGTCATGATGATGGTCATGAAGGCCAGATTATAAGGCGAGTTTTCTTTGATTTGTCCGCCGGCTATTCCGCCAATCGTGACGAATTTTGAGGTAACTGCCGCAAAACATAGCAAAAATAATATTCCGAAATAAATATAGGTGGCAGGTCGGTTTTTACGATAGAAAAACTCAAACCTTATGATTTCTTTGAACATAGTTTTAAGATTTGATTTTTACGATTGCAAAAATATTTTTGAGAAATAAACATCTTCTAGGTCGGCATCAATGGCATTAAAAGTACCATCAGGATTTTGGTCAGCCAAAACATTGATTACGGGATTACCTGCTATCAGTTTTTCGGATATCACTTTGAAGTTGGCTTTATAATCACTTAACTCGTCTTTCTTTATGCGTTTAGTCCACACTTTGCCAGCAATGCCGTTAAGGGCTTCGTCTGGACTGCCTTTAAATAATATTTCACCTTTGTTGAACACCGCCATGTCAGAGCAAAGCTCTTTTACATCTTCCACGATGTGGGTGGATAATATCACGACCGTATTTTCGCCTAATTCTGAGAGTAAGTTCAAAAATCTGTTTCTTTCGGCTGGATCCAGACCGGCCGTGGGTTCGTCTACGATAATCAATTTGGGATTCGCTAAAAGTGCTTGAGCAATTCCAAAACGCTGCTTCATACCACCAGAATAGCCACCCAGGTTTTTCTTTCTGGCATCCCAAAGGT
>JAIPAJ010000098.1 GCA_021740125.1 Leadbetterella sp.
AACAAAGTCTATAAAATCACCGCTGAGGCAGATATGCCTTTGGTGTGGGCTATCAGAGATTTGGCCAACTTAAAAGGCACAAAATTTGGCTGTGGAATGGCCCAATGCGGTGCCTGCACAGTTCATCTCGACGGCCAGCCGATTCGATCTTGTCAAATGCCTCTTTCGGCTATTTCGAAAAAAGCCAAAATTACTACCATCGAAGGCATAGCCGAACCAACCCTTCATGCCGTTCAAAAAGCCTGGATTGAAGAGCAAGTTCCGCAATGCGGCTATTGTCAATCTGGTCAGATAATGTCTGCAGTGGCATTGTTGAAAACCAACAAAAACCCTAACGACGAAGAAATCCTGGCTGCCATGGAAGGCAATCTGTGCCGTTGTGGAACCTACCAAAGAATAAATACAGCCATCAAGAACGCCTCAAAAATGCTTTAATCATGAAAAACAACAGAAGAGAATTCATAAAAACACTTGGATTGACTGGAATTGGATTGAGCATCGGCATAGATGGTTTTTCCAATAATATTGGTCTAAAGAAACTTACCCCAGCCACATTGGCATTGGAGATAAACCCGTTTATCATTATTGAAAATACGGGTAAAATAACGCTAGTAAACAGCCGCCCAGATATGGGACAAGGCTCTACACAGGCAGTTCCATCGCTTTTGGCCGAGGAATTAGAGGTAAGCCTTGATCAAGTCAGTATCATTCAATCCGACGGAAGAAGCAAATACGGAAGTCAACAATCTGGCGGAAGTAGCTCAGTACGAGGCCTTTGGATGCCACTAAGACAAGCGGGTGCAGCTGCCAAAGAAATGCTAATAAAAGCTGCAGCCGAAAAATGGGGCGTAAACGCAGGTGATTGTTATGCCGAAGCCGGAAAAGTATTCTTGAAAGGTTCGCAAAAAAGTGTGACTTATGGAGAGGTGGCCGATTTGGCCTCCACTTATGAAGTACCGAAAAATCCAAAACTTAAAGATCCAAAAGACTTTAAGATTTTAGGCAAATATAATCCCAGACTAGATGTGCCAGATAGAGTAACTGGAAAGGCGATTTACGGAATAGATGCCGAAATACCTGGTATGGTTTACGCCAAAGTCGTTCATTCACCAAGAATTCACGACACCATCGCTTCAATTGACGATGCCGCTACGCGTAAAGTAAATGGAGTGCTTGACGTAATAAAAATAGAAAGAGCTATGCCACACACCAAAGTAGATGCCGTGGCCGTAATAGCTCAAAACCAATGGGCTGCTTTGAAAGGTGCAAAAGCATTAACTGTAAATTGGAAATCTGAGAGTGGAAAATACCTTAACCAGAATACCTCAGAATATTTTGATGCGGCATACAATGCCGCTAAAAAGTCAGGAATAAGAGCAGAAGAAAAAGGTGATTTTGATGCTAATTTTGAGTCGGCAAGTCAAAAATTAGAAGCCGTTTATGAAACTCCATTTTTAGCACATGCAGCCATCGAGTCTGAAAATGCGACTGTTCATGTTAAAGACGATGGCTCAGTGGAAGTATGGGCACCCATACAAGGGCCTGACGGTGCTTTAAGCCAAGTAGCTCAATATCTGGGAGTTCCTGAAGAAAAAGTAAAAATAAACGTAACGCTATTGGGTGGTTCATTTGGAAGAAAAGCCTATATGGATTTCTTAAATGAAGCCTGCGATATTTCTCGCAAAATCAAAAAGCCCGTGAAAGTACTTTGGACCAAAGAAGACGACATCGCCCAGGGTCCTTATAGACCAGCCATGTTGAGCCGCATGCAAGGCGTGATAGAAAACGGTCGTGCCAAAGCATTCCACCACCAAGCTATAGGTGAATCTATTGCAGGTCAGGTGTTTAATGGTTTGAGGCCTAATACCGCCGATGATTGGCTGAGCGGTGAATTGAGCCAAGAAAATCATCAATACAATTTCGAAGTCAACAAAGTATCTTATTCTAGGGTAAAAACCAGCATTCCTGTGGTCTGGTGGAGAAGCGTTTACGCCTCTAACTTTGGTTGGGGACAAGAATGTTTTATAGATGAAATGGCCCACGAAGCTAAAAAAGACCCGCTGGAATTTAGATTGAATTTGCTAAAAAATGCTCCGCGATTTACTAAAGTTTTGAATCTGTTGGCAGAAAAAGCAGACTACAAAACTCCGCTTCCAGCTGGTAAAGCCAAAGGAATTGCAGTTTTCCGCTCGTTTGACTCGATATCAGCGGCTTGTGTATTTGTATCAAAAACCGACACCGGCATAAAAATAGACAAAGTGGTTTCGGTTATAGACTGCGGAATGTTTGTAAACCCCGACAACGTAAAAGCTCAAACCGAAGGTAACATCATCATGGGTATCCAGGCAGCCACAAAAGGAGGCATAACCTTCGAAAACAACCAATGTGTGCAGTCTAACTACCATGATTATCAAGTACTTCGTAACTCCGAAACACCAAAAATGGAAATACACATAGTAGAAAACTACGAACGCCCAGGTGGTGTAGGTGAACCAGGCCTACCTCCTATCGCTCCAGCCTTAGGCAATGCCATTTTTAATTTGACGGGAAAAAGAGAGAGGAAGTTGCCATTGGGGGTGTAAAGTGATTTTTAGTTTTATTTAATGAAATGTTTAAAAATGAAACAGATTCTGCTGGTTTGCTTGATATTGTTTTGTTCAACATGTACCGTAAATAAGGCTAATTATGTAAGGCCAAAGAAAGTCAACTTCTTTGGTGGCAAAGGTGGTGAGGGTGGCAAAGCGGAAAATGGCAAAGATGGTGAAGCTGGCAAGGATGGCAAACATGGGGGCGTCAATATAAAACTAAAGTAAAAATACGCCTAAATTACGCTTTACTTGTGAATTTACCATTTTTTATACCCAATATATAAAACGACGAAATTTCAAGAACCAATAAGCAACATTAAAAACAGATTAATATTTAAGCAATTAGATACTATTATTAAACAATGGTGAACTGGGCGGGTTACATCATCATTAAACTTAATAATAGTATGAAAAATTTATTGACTGCTTTGTTTTTGGTGTTCGCACCAATGTTTGCCTTCTCTCAAACCAAAGATGTTGTAGACATCGCCATTGGTTCGCCTGATCATACTACCTTAGTTGCTGCAGTAAAAGCTGCGGATTTAGTGGGTACACTCAAAAGTGCTGGCCCATTTACTGTTTTTGCTCCCACCAATGCTGCATTTGCCAAACTATCAGAAGGTACGGTAGCAACTTTGCTGAAACCTGAAAATAAAGCCCAATTGGCAAAAATTTTAACTTACCACGTGGTAAGCGGAAACCTTGACGCCAATGCTGTTATAGCTGCTATAAAAGCTGGAAATGGTACAGCTAGCGTAACTACTGTAAGTGGTGGAAAGCTAAGCGTAAAATTATCTGGTGGTAAGGTAGTTATTACAGACGAAAACGGCGGAATGGCCACTGTTGTTGCTGCCGATTTGAAGGGTTCAAATGGTGTAGTGCACGTAATTGACTCGGTAGTATTACCAAAATAATTCTTCTCGAATCTTGAGAAAACCTATCCAGCAACCTGGATAGGTTTTTTTATGATTTATTTGATTGTCATAATTCATAACAATTGTGTTCTACCTTATTCTAAGCTTCATACTTCCTGAAAATACAAAACTTCACTGAATTTGAATGAAATTAAATGGTGATAAAAACTTGTCCATCACAATATAACTCCACGGTACCCTTTCGAGAAAATTAAACGCAACATTTGCAACATATAGCAGCTTGAAGTATCTTTAATTTAAATCAGATTATTCAACTAATAATTTTATTCCAAATGAAAAGTCTCATTTTTCTTATTTTGCTTCCGTTTATGCATTTTTCAAAAACTAAAAATATAGCTTTTGGTGGCCATAAACTTACTTTAAAAGAAGCGGAGAGGATTTTGGGCGAAACCTGTGAGTTAAAAGAAAGTGGAAATGAAAGCAAAAATGGTGGTCACAAATACATGAGTACACACATTGGCCATTCAAGTGCAAATCATGCCCTTTATTTTATTTTTGAAAGCTATGAAAATGAACTTTCTGCCAAGAAAACTTTCGAAGACTTCAGGTTATCCAATCAATCTTTACGAGGTTTTGAGACCATCGAAAATGTTGGAAATGAAGCTTTTTTTCATACCGATAAGGAGAATTTTGGCCTAATAATAGCACGCAAAAGCAACGAAATAATCCGATTGAAAGTAAATAAGCTGAATGGTAAAACTTCAATTTCAGAACTCAAAAAAGTGGCTGCTGATATAATTGCTCGTACTTAAGTAGTTACATCTCTTTAATCTTAATATTTCTAAAAGAAACCCCTTTTGACCAATCTTGAAGGGCGAGCCGCCCTTTAGTGTTTTTGCCAAACAATGGAAAATATTTAAATCCACTGTTCGCCACCATTCCTTTCCAAGTTTCTGAGGTTAAATCTTGTTCTGCAGTTAGTATACCGTTCAAATAAAACGCTATTCTACCATTGTTTTGAACGATTTTTGACTCGTTCCATTGTCCTGCTGACTTGGGTTTTGATACATTCTTTTGTGGCATAAAACCATACAAACATGCGGCCCATTTGGTGGAATCTTTGAGATATTCTTTGCCAATACCTTCATGGTCAAGCAATTGATATTCAGGACCTGAAGCCCAAGCTCTTGGAATGGTATCTCGCTCTATTACATTGATAAACACGCCACTGTTGCCTGCGGTTGTAATCTTCCAATCAAATTTGAGTTCGAAATTTGCGTATTCTTTGTCAGAAACCAAATCGCCATGTTCAACTTCAAAAGTGTCTGGATTACAAAACAACTCACCGTCTTTTACCATCCACGCTGAGGGGGTATTTGCTTTGTTATACAAATGCCAACCTTGATCAGTTTTGCCATCAAATAGCAATTGCCAGCCGTCTTTTATTTCTGAATCCGAAAGTTCGTTGTCGCCAACTTTCTTTTCTGAACATGAAAAATTCGCAAAACCAAAAGCTAGTATCAATAAGAAATAAGTAAGTCTTAAATTCATCTTAATTTAAAGTTTATAAGCAACCAAAAACAACTTTCTAGTTTAAAGAAAAGGAGAAATCACAAAAGATTCTTTTGCTAAAGTATAAAAAATATTTGATTCTGAATCAAATTATAAAAGAGCTCCCGACAATGCTGGATTAAAGGCGGCTGGACATTTTGAACCAGGCGTTTTGAATTTGGTCTTCCGTTTATATATATTTCTTGAATCACTGCTAGAAAATCCAAAAGTTTAAATCTACTCAGATACCTCCTTTAAGACCTAAAAAAAAATGGTGATATAACTCAGATACAAACGGCAGATAACTTCCAAAATAGAATTGAACGCTTGTATAATTATGGATATAAAGCAATGCAACAGAATGAAAATCCCATTGGAAATCTTGGAAATTCAAGTCCAAAAGAAATTTAATTCATTATTTATCAAAGATTAAAAAAAATTAGTTTAAGAATGACAATTAAATTCCTTTCACTATAATTTAGAAAAAAAATAAATTCTAATTTAATTAAAACTTACATACTTTTCTGTGTATTTATATTTTTAAAAGTAGCAAATTGCTTATTTTCAATAGATATCCGTTGAGAAAAATATTCCTTTAAAAGGATGTCCTATGGCAACTTCTTAATTTATTTTCTAATTCAGTTAATCTTTTAAATTTTCAGAAAATCGAAAATTACTATAATTGGAATAAAGTTTTTGATAACATTCTTTTCTTTTTTCAATTGGACCAAGCATACCAATTAATGTCCTAGGAAATTGGTAAAGATTTCAATAATCCTCTATTTAAATTTAAGCAATTATAATTATTTATTTTTTTGTTATTCCCATTGTTTAGATATTAGTGTTTATATTTACTCGAAACTTCAAAAATATTTAGCACATTTTTTTTGTAATATTCCATGCTTTCTTAAAACTAATTAAAGCAACTTTATGAATTTTAAGATTCAATATTTTCATTTGCATTTATTGAAAATAAAAAAATAAATTGAGCGTGTTTAAGGAAAATTCTCAACTCAGTATTTCAGATCATCTGGGAATATTATACGCCTCAATTAATTCATTATAAGTTTTAAATGAGGAGTCTATTCTGCCATTTTTTGCCGGAAGTCCTGTTGGAATAAAAATGTATCGAACTTTAGATTTCATTTCTTTCAGTTTGGCATCAAAATCATCAATTGATTTATATTTTTCCTTTGAGAAATCGACATAAATTCTATGGTATAATTTAGGAGTTGTTTTCAAATCAGGAGAGAAACTCCAAAGCCCAGCAAAACTGTTGTCAGATATAGAAAGATCATCATCTGAATAGTAAATTGGAAATACTACTTGCCCATTATTTGGAGTATTTACACTATTAAACACATACAGACTCCCGACTATTTCTTTCGTTACGTGATGAGTCACAGTAAATACACCCAATGAATTAAATGTTGAAAGATTTAACTTATCTGGATTGGGAATAAATGAAAGAACAATTTCTTTTGAGCTACTTTTATAGCTATTGTAAAATAATGGATCGGAGGAAAATTTGCCCCAGCTGTCAATCTCTATCCAATCTGAAAAATATGCCTTAACCGAGGGCGTTACCCCAGTCAAACCAGTTTCTCCTTGATTTCCAGTATCTCCAGTTGCTCCTTTTTCTCCTGTTTGACCCTTTGGCCCTACTTGACCTGAGGTGCCTGTTGCTCCTTTAGGTCCTGTTTCTCCTTGAGGGCCTATTTCACCTTTTTCTCCTGTACATGCTCCAATCGAAGCTATGATTAATATAAGTAGGATTATTTTCATTTTTTAATATTAGTATGAAGCGGTTTTTGACTTGATTGATTATTTAATTATTGACAATCGAACTTCAAGCGTCAAGTTATTTAAATTGTTGATGATAGTCTCTGGTGAAGAAGTAGAATTAGACTGATGTATTATTATTGCTTTTCCAACTCTATACCCATTGTTTTGTAAGGCGAATTTCACACCGTTAGACGTAATGGTAGTAATAATTCCTTGTGGGAAATCATCCAAGCCAGTGCTATTAGAATTTATTCTATTATAGGAATAGATTAGACTTTTATCCAGAATATTTTGGGTAAGCTCTGTAAAATCAACCTCTCCAATAAATATATCATTTGAAGTATACCTCCATTTTGGCTTCTTCCACTCGGTAATAATTAAATTTCCAACACCTCCAACTCCGGGCGAACCTTGGTTACCTTTTACACCTGTTGCTCCAGTATTACCTGTCGGCCCTTTATCACCAATTGGCCCAATTGTTGAATTATTAGCTCCAGGATCACCCGTTGGTCCTTTAGCACCCATGGGTCCTATATCCCCAATTTCTCCTTTTTTGCATCCTAAACTAATTGCTAAAAGTGAAATATAAATTAAACTTGTAAATTTCATAAATTTTGAATTTTAAAACATAATACATCAAAGACTAACATGTAATTAATAAGCGGTTTATTAAGCCTGCAATTAATATTAGCGTGAAAATATTAATAGATACTTGAAAAGTTGATTTTAATTCTATCAGTATTCAAACTGTCTTTAAAGGAATTGGCATTTGCTGTTGAAGCAACAGGTGTTGAAGAAATCATATTAAATTGGATTTTCCCAACACTGGGAGACATTCCAATATTAAAATTTGTAGCCCCTATTTTCCTATAAGTAAGCGTAATTGTTGATAATTTTACTTGTACATTTTTCGTTGCAGAATTAGCATAAACCTCATAATAGCTTTTATTAAGCGTTTGGCTAGTTATTTTGTCATTAGAATAAATAAAGGAATAAGTTAGTATTCTGATGCCACCAACAACTTGGTCTGAAGTTAAAACCCAATCTGTATTTTGCCATCCAGTAGAAAATCCAGAATATGCCCCATTAGGGCCCGTTTCTCCTTGCGGACCTTGAGCTCCTGTAGGACCTTTATCGCCAGCTGGACCTTTTGGGCCTTGAGGGCCATTTTGACCAGAAATGCCCACGTCTCCAATTTGGCCAGTTGGACCTTTTGGTCCTACATCCCCTTTTTCAGGTTTACAGGAGATAACGTAAAGCAGTGGAATTAAAAGTAGCGTTTTTTTCATTTGTTAGATTTAATTATGAAATCAAATATATTTTAGCTTTTTAAATTAGGCAAAAAAAACTAATAACAAGGCCAAAAAATAGAATCAACTGTAGATTTAATGCTATCAAATGATTATGAAAAAAAAAGATTAGCTACAAATGAGGCTAATCTTTTTAGAAAAAAAAGCAAAACAGTGTACTGCTTTAAAAATGAAACAATTGAATTATTGTAACGATTTAACGTTTTTTTTTAAAACTTAAAATATTTTAACCTACTTCTAAACACCATCAAAAATATCACTTTCAAAAGTTGGTTAAAAAATACAAAAAGTTCGAAATTGAGAATAAAAAAATGAAAATTCTGTGGTGTTCTTAATTGGAAAGCGTTTTATATTTAAACACCACTGAATAACCATCTCAAATAAAATATCACCTCGCATTCACCTAATAATTTTAAGGTAAAATATTTAATGAATGAGTATTACGGTCAAATGGTTAAAAAATAATTTAGGGCAAAAACAAAGCTTCGTTTAAAAAGCCATTTGAAATCATTTTTCTCAAAACTTCACTGCCTTTCCTTCCTTGGCTGATTCAATGGCTTTTTCGAGAATTTCTACTACCAAAAGGTTATTTTCTAAAGACGACAAACTGTTTTTTGGATTGATTTCGCCCCTTACGACTGCAGTTAAATAAAGAAAAGAATCGTTTTCAGGTTTTGGGATAGGTTCTAATTTTTGGCTTTGTTCTGAGGCATCTCTTCCTCCTTTCCTTAGCTTAAGTTCTTTACTATTAGCAAATATAGACGAAGTCTGAGTATATATCTCCGTATCTTTTCTGTCAAATGGCCAATTCCAAGAGGCTTCTAAAATAGCAGTGGCTGATGGATAAGTTAGAATAATGGTGGCCTCATCATCCACTTTTGGATAGACTTCGGGTTTTATTTGTTTTAATGTGGCAGAAACCGAAATAGGTCTTTGTCCATTCATAAAATAAGTCATTAAATTGGCTCCATAACATCCGAAATCAATGACAGCTCCTCCTCCATTTTTGATGGGATCTGTCAGCCAAGATAAAAATTCTACAGAACAGCCGATTTCCTTTGGTCCTCTATGACCATCACGCACAACCATTTTATTGATTGTGCCCATTTCAGTATCATTTTTCATGATTTCATATGCCATTTTGTGGCTGGGATACCAAGTTGTTTCATAATTGGTAAGCAAGTGAATGTTATGTTTTACAGACAAATCAGCCATTATTTTAGCATCTTTTGAATTGGTAGCCAAAGGCTTTTCCACCATTACATGTATGCCTTTGGGAGCACAAACTTTCACGGTATTTAGGTGTTCCTGAATGCTATTGAAAGCACAAACTGCCTCGGGCTTGGTTTTGGATACCATTTCTTCTAAAGATGAAAAAAGAAGGCTTTCAGAAAGATTATATCGTTTCAAATACCGCATAGCCAAGTCTTTATTTGGCTCTGCTATACCTACAATTACAATATCCCCACGTTTGTTGCTACTTAGAATTTGTCCTACATGGTCGTGAGTAAGGCCATCAACCCCTACTTTAAGCTTTTTCTGGGCATTTAATGCATAGGTTTGAAAAAATACTAAAATGTATAAGATAATTTTCATGTTTTTTATGGTTGAATTTGATTGTCAAGTTAGTTAAAAACTCTTAAAATCAAACACTTTATCAAAAAACCGAAAAACTGGGGGATTATTAATTATTTCAAAATCACATAAATAGCAATTATAAAAATAAGGACATAGATAATTATTTCAATATTCTGAATATAGTTTCTGGGTGTTTTTTGCATACAATAATTGAAGAGATATTTAAGCAATTTAATGACTCAATACCAAAATTTAATTAGAAACAGCTCAATTATAGTGCCATATGAAATGCCATTTTACAAAAACAGCTTTTCGTATCCCCTCAATAAATATTTGATTGAATAAACAAAAATTGTAATTCGAAAATAAATATTTAATAAAATTTGGCACATAAAAAACTGAATAACAAAAAATAAATGCTACAAATTTCAGGCATTTAGTATTTTTGCAACTGAATCAAAACTATCTACAAATAAATGTCAAAAGTTCTTATAATTGGTGCCGGTGGGGTTGGAACAGTTGTAGCTCACAAATGTGCCTTAAACGCAAATGTTTTTACCGAAATCATGTTGGCAAGCCGCACAGTTAGCAAATGTGAAAGAATTGCTTCTGAAATAAATGAAATGCATGGCATAAGCATTAAAACTGCAGCAGTTGATGCCGACAATGTGTCAGAATTGGTAGAATTGATCAAATCTTTTGGACCTAAGATGGTTATAAATGTTGCACTGCCCTATCAAGATTTGACCATCATGGATGCATGTTTGGAAACTGGTGTGCATTATTTGGATACCGCCAATTATGAACCTAAAGATGTGGCTAAGTTTGAATACAGTTGGCAATGGGCTTATCAAGAACGTTTTAAATCTGCAGGATTGATGGCACTTTTGGGTTGTGGATTTGACCCAGGCGTTACTCAGGTATACACAGCCTATGCCAACAAGCACTATTTTGATGAAATGCATTATTTGGATATCATAGATTGCAATGCGGGTGACCACGGAAAAGCTTTTGCAACTAATTTCAATCCTGAAATAAATATTAGAGAGATTACTCAACCAGGCCGTTATTGGGAAAATGGAGAGTGGGTAGAAATTCCAGCTATGTCGATTCACAAAGCGATTGATTATCCAAACATTGGTCCGAAAGAGTCTTATGTACTTTATCATGAGGAATTGGAGTCTTTGGTAAAGAATTTCCCTACCTTGAAAAGAGCCAGATTCTGGATGACTTTTGGTCAAGCTTATATTACACATCTACAAGTTTTGGAAAACGTGGGCATGACGAGCATCGCCCCTATCAAGTTTCAAGGTATGGACATTGTGCCACTTGAATTCTTGAAAGCTGTATTACCAGCTCCAGAATCTTTGGGAGAAAATTATACGGGACAAACTTCTATAGGTTGTCAAATAAAAGGTATCAAAGATGGTAAAGACCGTACTTATTATGTGTGGAATAACTGCCACCATGCTGAAGCCTATAAGGAGGTAAGATCTCAGGCAGTTTCGTATACTACTGGGGTTCCAGCAATGATTGGTGCGATGCTGATGCTCACCAATAAAGAGTGGATGAAACCAGGTGTTTATAACGTTGAAGAACTCAATCCGGATCCATTTATGGAATTGTTGAATATCCACGGATTGCCATGGAATGAGCAGGTGGATGGGGTTTTGCCACACGAGTACTGAGCGAAAGCGAACATATTTTATTTAAAAAGCAGCATTTGCTGCTTTTTTTTTATTTGGGTTAATTACCTTTGTCTCAGTTTTAGGGTTCAAAGGTGCATTTCTTGTACCGAATGAATAATAGGGAATCACGTTAGAGTCGTGAGCTGTCCCCGCAACTGTGCGGTTTATTTGCTTCATTTTACCTCAATGCCACTGATAAGCAGACACTTATTGGGAAGGCAAAAATGAAAAACCAAGCCAGGAGACCTGCCCCAGAATTATCCTTTTTGCTGTCATACGGTGGATGTGTAGCAACGAGCGGTCGCCAATTTTTTATTTTTTTACAAAAAACAAATGTTTCAAACATTCAAAAAAGCCCTTTTTGTAGGTATCTGCCTGCAGACAAATCTCTCATTTTCCCAATCTGAAAACCAACTAAAAGATGTCGTGGTTACCGCCAACAAGTATCCGCAAAAATTGGATCAAACGGGTAAGGTTTTAACAGTAATTGGTGATTCGGTAATAAAGGCAAATGTTGGCCTAAGTCTCGGACAACTACTTAGTCAGCAAGTAGGCGTAATGGTAATTGGTAGCGGGCAAACCGCAGGAAGTACTCAAAATGTGTCACTGAGAGGTGTTAATTTTGGACATACCTTGATACTCGTAGATGGGATCCCAGTGAATGAAGCTTCGGGCATCGGAAGCACTTTTGACATCAACCTAATTCCGTTACTACAGATTGAGCATATAGAAGTCATGAAAAACGGACAGTCGAGCCTTTATGGTTCTGATGCAATTGGCGGGGTTGTAAATATCATAACCAACAGAAAAAGTAAAGAAAAACAAAGTATTACAGCAAGTGTAGCCACAGGAAGTCAGAAAACACTTCAGGCCAACTTTGGTATTTTTGGAACTTTACGCAAAACAAACTATAATTTTTCACAGTCTGTTGTTACCACCGCTGGTTTTTCAACCGCCGCAACAAAAAACGATGCAGATAAGTTAGAAAACGATGGATTCAAAACCTCAAATTCTCAGCTTTCTATTACCCATGAATTAAAAAAACACCTAAGCATTAACGGATTATACAGATTCAACGCCTATAAAACAGATTTGGATGAAGGTGCATTTGTAGATGACAAAGACTACACATATTTGAGTAAAAACAATCAAGTTGGTGGTGGGTTGCAGCTCCAACTACCTAAAGGAAAATTGATTTTTAATTATTTATATAACCAGACCTACCGAAATTTCAAAAACGATAGCTCAGATGTTGCGGCCAGTGCTTTTTCAAGTTTTTCAAAAACCGATTATACATCGAAAGCTTCTTTTGCCGAGATTTTCACAAATTTCAAATTTCACAAAACCATAGAATGGCTAATCGGAGCCGATTATAGAGCCCAAAACATGGCTTATAACTATTTCTCAGTAAGTGCTTTTGGGCCATATACTGATACCCCAATTTTAGCAGATTTGGCTAAAATAAACAACCAAAGTTTGTATAGTTCGTTGAATCTAAACCTCGAAAACGGTCTTGGATTGGAATTGGGCGGTAGATTTAACAATCATTCCGTTTATGGAAACAATTTCACGTATTCCATAAATCCATTTTTTGTAGTAAACGACTACATCAAGTTTTTTGCCACTGCTACGAGCAGTTCCAAGAATCCAGCCTTGTATCAATTGTACTCGCCTTATGGAAATCTAGAACTGAAGCCCGAGAACGCCACCACG
>JAIPAJ010000099.1 GCA_021740125.1 Leadbetterella sp.
AATTGATTCTGTCCTAAGAAGCATCAATAACCTCCGAAGTATTTTCTCAAAGCCCATTCGACAGCAGCAAAAGCTATCAATATTGCTAGAATCCAGCGGAGGTTTATAAAATCCTTAAGTTCTTCATTGCTGACAACTTTATTGACCAATCCTTTGCTTTCTAAGCTTTTACGAAGTTCAATAATGTTTTTGTAATTGACAAAATCACCATTGTTTTCATTAGAAAGGGTTTTTAGAATATCATGATCAGCTACAAGGTTTTCTAATTCTAGGTCAGATTGGGTAACCAAAAACTGACCACTAGTGCCTTCTTTTTTTCCTAGAATAACTGACTCTGCAGTGAAAGTATATAGGCCACCAGGTAAATTAGATAGTTCAAATCTAGAAGATTCTTTGGTTATTTTAAAACTATATGATTTTTCTTGACCTTTTTCGCTCTTAATTTTCATGGTGATGCTCAGGTCATAAATCCTTTCAAAAATATTGTTGTAAGCCTCAGCTTCAAAACCAATTTTTTGATCAATATTAAAAATCTCGAGTGTGGGGTAAACACGCAACTTGCTTTTATCCTCTTTAATAGAAAGTAATTGCAAAGTCTTAATTATCAGTTCGTCTATCTCATTCTGACGCTCATTCAACGAAAACTCCTCCAACCTCCATTGCCAGATTCCCTCTCCCAAAAATACAGCATTGTTTACCTCACCACTCAAATTCATAGCAAGAAGTGGTCTGCCAGTATTGATATTTCCAATCTTCTGAAAAAGTAAAACCTCTGAACCTGGAAATGGCTTGTATTCGCCAAATGGAACAGAAACTGGGGGCAACTTTTCCAATAAATTCTCTGTGTTCGATGAAATATTGAATCTTTGAAACAAATTATTAATCTGACCTGTCGTTTTGTCCAATCTGTTTATCTGAGTATTTATTCCAACCACATTCTGCATGCCATTAAAGGCCTGAATATTGGTTTTGCTTCCTACCACAAAAAAAGTCGGCTTTTTCTTTGATAAAAGCGTACTTACTATTCCAGTAGAAGAACCATAAACATCAGGCACCTGGTGCAAAATCAAAATATCAAAAGGATCTTTGCCAATTTGACTTGGATCGGTTGACTGTATAATTTGAACTTGTAATTCAAATAGGTCATTTTTTTCGATGATGTTTTTAAAGGCTTTTATGTCAGGATGCGGAGAAAATGCCAAGAAAAGTATTTTTTCTTTACCGTTCACAATGTCCACTACAAAATCCTTAACATTATTTTTGATCGAATATTCACCTTCAACAACCTTAACATCAACAATGTATCTTTGCTTACCAACCTTATCAGCCGAAAGTTCAAAAGACAAACTTTGAAAATCTTCCTTTTTTGAAATACTAATTTGTTTTTGGGAAAGAACTTTACCTGTTCCGTCTTTGATAGAAACAGAAGTGAGTTTCCCAGGCAATAAATAGGCAGAAATATCCACATTTACATTGAACTTATTGCCTAAATAAGCCAATTTATTAGCTGAAATACCTGAAATCAAAAGATCTTTTTTGAGCGTGGTGTCTCCAAAACCGACTGTATGAATATTAAAGGGATACTTTTGGAACGTTGGAGAAACGCCTTCATTTATGATTCCGTCGGAAACAATTATTACATCACTTAAATTCTGCCCTTCGAAATTGTTTTTCAAATCACTTAGAACGCTTGAAAGATTTGACTTTTTAAAATCAAACTTTGTTGACTTTATGTCTTCAATTTTAGCATCACCAAGCGACTTTAATTCTAAATCGAAACCTTTTTTAATTAAGCTTTCTTTTAAAGCCAAAATCCCTTCAAACATAGCATCAATGGCTTTTTTACCTCCATTTGTCATTGACCTTGAATTGTCCATAACAAGAACTACTTTAGGCTTGATTACATTATTTGAAATGGTTTTGATAAGTGGATTTAGCAAAAGATAAGCGACCAAAAAGGTCATAAATCCCCTTAAAACAGATAAAATCAGCTTTTGATTTTTGTTAAAACCTTTAATTCTGACGTAAGTAAAAAGAGCGAATAACAAACCCAAACCTAGGCATAAAAAAACATACCAAAATGGAGTTTGTGATACTATTTCGGGTTTCATTATTTAGCTCTTTTCTATTATTAAAGGATTTTGAGTCAAAATTACATCAACATACCACCATCTACCACCAAAACTTGTCCGGTAATGTATGACGAAGCATCAGACCCTAGAAATAGGCAAGCATTTGCGATATCTTTTGCTTGTCCTGCTCTTTTAAGTGGAATAGATTTCGTCCATTCTTTCAATTGCTCGTCATTCAACTCGCCAGTCATTTCTGTTTCTATAAAACCAGGAGCTACGGCATTGCTTCTGATATTACGTGAGCCCAATTCTTTTGCAACAGATTTAGTAAAACCTAAAATTCCAGCTTTCGAGGCTGAATAATTTGCCTGACCGGCATTGCCCATTAGTCCTACCACTGAGGTAATGTTTACTATAGAACCCGCTTTTGCTCTCATCATTGGCTTTGTGGCCGCTTTCGTAAGATTAAAAACAGACTTCAAATTTATCCTTAAAACATCGTCCCACTGCTCTTCTGACATACGCATTAGCAATGTATCCCGGGTTACCCCTGCATTATTTATCAAAATATCTAAATTGCCAAAATCAGCCACTACATCGGTCACTAATTGCTCAGCCGATGCATAATCTGAAGCATCAGAACGGTATCCTTTGATTTTTGTTCCAAATTGGGCCAATTCTACCTCTAGGGCTTGTCCTTTCTCAACGGATGACAAATAAGTAAAAGCCACATTGGCTCCATTTTTTGCAAATTCTTCAGCGATAGATTTACCAATACCTCTCGAAGCTCCAGTAATTAAAACGGTTTTGTTTTCAACTTTCATGTTTAGTTTTTTTTGAAATATTACCTTCAACAATCATTACAATCTCGCCCTTTACGGTTCGAGTTGCAAAAATAGCAAGAATTTCTGATAAAGTACCTCTGACAGTTTCCTCGTGTAGCTTAGAAATTTCTCTGCTGACAGAAGCTGTTCGTTCTCCACCGAAATACTCAATAAAGTTTTCGAGTGTTCTAACTAACCTGTGGGGAGATTCATAAAAAATCATGGTCCTTTTTTCATCTTTCAGTTCAGTCAATTTCGTCTGTCTTCCTTTTTTTACTGGTAAAAATCCTTCAAAAGCAAAACTATCAGTTGGGAACCCAGATACAACAAGGGCCGGAATTAAGGCAGTTGCTCCTGGTAAACAAATAACCTCAATCTCGTTTTGAACGCAGGCCCTTACCAAAAGAAAGCCTGGGTCAGAAATACCAGGAGTTCCGGCGTCGGAGATCAATGCTATTCTTTTTCCAGATTTTAAAATATCTATTATTTTCTGAACAGTCTTATGTTCGTTAAAAATATGATAGCTCTGAAGAGGCTTAGATATTTCAAAATGTTTGAGCAAAACACCAGATGTTCGGGTGTCTTCAGCAAGAATTATATCAGCATTTTTCAGCTCATCTAATGCTCTGAGTGTGATATCCTTCAAATTACCGATGGGTGTTGGCACTAAAACAAGAGACATAATTCCTAAAATGGCTTGTGTTAAAAAAAAAATGGCAAAAAAGTATTAGTTAATTTCTTAATTAGCTAAAAATTAGATAATTATGTATATAACCATTAAAATATAATACGATGATTTTCTTATTAATTACTTTAGTTCTTGTACTAATTGTTACAATTTACACAAAATTGAAACAAAAAAAGTCAAATAGTTTTCCAAAAGAGTATTTAATAACTCTAAGAAACAAGCCTAAATCTGCAAATTATTGATTTACAAATAGTTATACACATTCTGTTTTTCAAAATTTATTTTGACTACAAATGTTAGTGTAAATTAACACAAAAAGTATCACAACGCGTCGAAAATATCCTAAAACACTACAATTGCTGATTATTAGATATTTACATTTAATTAACATTTCAACATTCTAATAATCAATATTTTACATAATTATCAAAAAAAGGACATAAAAAAACCCAGCCAATGGCTGGGTTTTCCGCAGAGAGAGAGGGATTCGAACCCCCGGACCTTTGACAGTCAACGGTTTTCAAGACCGCCGCATTCGACCGCTCTGCCATCTCTCTAATTGACTGGTCGTTTTTAAATCGGATGCAAAGATAACAGTTTTTTCTTACTTGTCAAATCGTAATTTAGAATTTTTGTAAAATTAAAATCAAAAAAAATAGAAGTATTTAATTGTCAACTATTTCTGAATGAATATTTTTAAAAAAAATAAATAATATGAAATCAGAATACGGCGTTTTAAAAGCTTTGGGGTTTTTGAAGCTACCAAGAATAAATGCAAAAGTCTAAGAATAAATGCAAAAGTCTAATTTCTTTGACAAACATTTATAAAATCACAATATTTACATTGGTTCTTGTCCTGCGTTTGAACAAAGCAAGATTCTGTAGAAAGTAATTCTGACACTATTTTAGTCAGTAATAGATTAACAGCTTCTATAATTTCATTGTGGGCAAACATGTTTTTATTAAAAGAAATGTCAGTACCAAGATTTCTAAATGAATAAATCACCAACTGCAAATCTTCCAAAATGATTTTCAGCCCAAAGTCTTGCTCCATTGCAGTCTTGTTACTGAAGATCAAAAAATAATAAATGATTAACTGCCTCAGTTTACTTTTCTCTGGATTAGTTAATGTTTCTATTAAGTCAGTATCTTTGTCCAAATGCAAATCCATCAACTCAACTTTTCCAGTTTTATAGTCAATAATTCGAAGGCCATAAGAATGTAATTCTATTTTATCAATAACACCTTTTAACTTTAGTTCCACATTGCCTATCGCTTGGAATGAAGTCAATTCCTTTTCAATGCCCAATATTTTAAAGCTTCCTCCAAACTCAGATTCTCTTTTATAAAAATATTTCTCAATGATTTTCTTGACGACAGAAATTAGAATTAAATTCATTCCTGTATCAAAATCAAAAGATTTATGCTCGTTTTTTATGAGAGATAATTGATTTTCAACCTCATCTTTTTGATTTCGTAGAACTTCTTTATCAATTGGATTTTTCGATACTAAATATGGTTTATCTAAATTTTCTAAAACCTTATGAACTATCGTCCCAAAAACATCTGTTCCAATCTGACTCTTGAGGTCATCTTCGTTTTTGATTTTGAGAATGTATTTCCAATAAAACCTAAGACTGCAAGATAAATAATCATTGATGGAACTTGCACTTAGACCCTTGTTGACTAGGAAATCAGTAATTTGCGATAAACTTTCCTTTTTTACTATTATATCAGAACCTGATTTATGATTTTCTGAATGTTTAAAATTTATGGAAGGGTAGCTTACTTTGATATTGGGATTATATACACAAAGTTCCTCTTCAACTTGTCGGATAAATCTACTTTTTTCCTTGTTTCCTAAAGCCTCTGAGGCACCATTAAGATATAAAAAATTGAGTGTATGTGCTCTTTGGATTAATCTAAAAAAATGATAGGCCATAATGGCATCTTGATCCGAGTAAAGCGGTAATCCAAATATTTTGCAGGCATCAAAAGGAAAAAAAGAATTTGTTTTCTTTGTTGATGGCAAATTCCCTTCATTGAAAGTTAAAATCGTAACGCACTCAAAATCAAGACATCGGGTTTCTAGCATACTCATGATTTGCAAAGGCGTGTCAGAGTCGCCTTCAAAAGGCACACGCTCATTTTTCAGCAAATCTTCTATCAAAGCACCAAAGGATTTTAGATTTAAAGTTATCCCTAACCTTAATTTCTCTTTGATTAGATTCAATTTGTTCTTGAGTACATTCGCAAAAACATACTCTAAATCGCTAAAATCAGAATCCTTGATATCAAAAAACTTTCCTAGAATAAATTCCAATGACTCAATACAATCCAAAGCTGAACCTTTTCTAAAGAAGTTTTGAAGCAAATCAAAGCTCAAACCTTGATTTATGAACCAATTATAATCATAAAAAAGTTTTTTGCTGGCTCTGATTTTTGTTTGAAGTAGTTCAAATTTATTAAGAGATATTTCATTAATTATTAAGCTCTTGAAAATTTGATTATCTGAAATTTTACTTAATGTCGAATTATGAATTTTTAGGTCATTGTTGTGTTCATGGTTTTGATAGCAGCCTATTAAAAGCCTCAAAACTTCCGAAAAATGGCTACTTGAAATGGGTAAACCGATAGAAATATTAAATTGAAGTTGTAAAGAGGGAATGTTTAATAAAAGTGGCAAAAACTGATTTTCATCTAATACAACTATAACATGTCTTTGATTACGAACTTCTTGTGCAAGATTGTAGATCAGTTTTGACTGCAAACTATCGTTGTTCAGCTCAAAAATTCGCACTTTTTTTTCTGAGTTTTTCAAATGGCTATTTTGAAAATTCCATTTACCAAATTTTCCAGATTTTTTATATCCTCTTAATTTTTTGCCAGCCTTATTCTGAGAATTCATGTAGAAATCATCCGTATCCCAAATACACTCAGACATATTTGCTTTTTCTAAGGTTTCAATGATTTTTTCCTCAGATTTACTGAGAGCATTTAATCCCACGAAATAGTATTTCTTAATCTCATTTGAAAGAAGCCAATCGGGATTCTCAGCTACTTTCCTGTAAACCATACCTCTGTAGCACTTTTTGTCTTTTAATAGTTTTTGGTTTAGTTTTTCATAAACTTCAGATATTCTATCAAAAAAACTAAAATAACTTTGTGCATTGGGCGTAAACACATATTCATTGTCGAGTTCCCACCTACTCAAGGCATCGGCTTCGCTCATGTATTTGAACAACAAATGAGGGTTTTCAACCAAAGAAAAATCAATATTTTCAAAATCTTTCAATAAAGTAGGTACCCATGACATGAATTTTTCAAAACTCTGGCTCGGATCTAATTCCGAAAGAATACCATAAATTTCAAAATATAAATCGACGTTGTCGAGTGTAGTAAAATCGGCTGTTCTTAAAATAAAATCGTCGATTGATTCAATTTTTGGAGCAAAAAAAGGAGATTCTGATAATTCTGAAAGTGCCTTTTTAAAGAAAAAGACAGCTCTCCTACTGGGTAAAATAACCTGAAGATTTTGCAAGTCATTTTTATTATGACTTTCAAAAATAGATTTAGCCGCTAATTCTAGAAAAGACTGCATTACATGATTTTTTTGCAATATCAGACTTATCCAGCTTCATTCAAAGCCTCTTTATAAACTTTTAGAGCTCTTTCTCTAGCCATTTTATGATCTACAATAGGCTTCGGATAGCTTGAACTCAGATATTCAGGTACCCATTTTTTTATGTAGGTGAGTTCTTTGTCGAATTTAAACGTTTGTGACTCTGGATTAAAAATTCTAAAATATGGGGCCGCGTCGCAGCCGCTGCTAGAGGCCCATTGCCATCCTCCATTATTTGCAGAAAAATCGAAATCATTTAGTTTTTGAGCAAAATAAGACTCACCCCACCGCCAATCAATCAACAAATGTTTACAAAGAAAACTAGCCACTACCATTCTGACTCTGTTGTGCATGAATCCGGTATTGTTTAGTTCTCGCATTCCAGCATCCACCATCCAATAACCCGTGTTTCCTTCGCACCAAGCTTTAAACTCTGCCTCGTTATTTCTCCAAGGAATCTTGTCATAAGCTTTTTTAAAAGCCAAACGGGCATTGATCTGGGGAAAATTGGCCAAAATATTCATGTAAAAATCTCTCCAGATGAGTTCATTAAGCCAAGTTTCACTAAACATTTCGGCATATTGGACACATTTCCTAATGCTGATTGTTCCAAATCTCAGATGAATACTTAGTCTACTGGTTGCATTTATTCCCGGAAAATCTCTTTTTTCTTTATATTCTGTTAAGATTGATTTGGAAAGTGTTGCTTTAGAGAATAAAATCTCAGTTTCCACAAATCCTATATCTTTCAAACTTGGAATATTTGAATTTTCAATTTTTAAAAATTTGTCAAAATATTTTTCGTTTGGATAGCTCTTTTTGTAAAAATCATTCATTTTTTCCTTCCATTTTCGCATGTAGGGAGTAAAAACTGTATAGGGAGTTCCTGTGGCAGAAAGTATTTCAGATTTTTCAAAAACACATTGGTCTTTAAAACTGTAAAATTCCGTATGATTTTCTTCGCATAACTTACTTATGACGAGGTCTCTATCCGTTGCGTATTTCTCATAATCATGGTTACAAAATACTTTTTTTATGGAAAACTCCCCAAGTAAACTTTCCCAGATTTCATTGGGCAGACCGTATTTAACTAGAAGGTCTGAGTCAAGCAAATTTAACTGTTTCTTTATTGAAAATACCGCTTGGTGAATAAAATCTACTCTTCTATCTTTTTTTTCTTCTAATTTATCCAGAATGTTTTTGTCGAAAATAAATAAAGGAAGCACTTTCAAACCAGATTTTAAGGCTCTAAATAGGCCAGCATTGTCATCTAACCTCAAATCTCTTCTAAACCAAAATATAGCTATTTCTTCTTTCATATATTACATTATTTGAAGTAACTTTGGAGCTATAAACAATGTTTAAACAAAACCAAACCTAATTATGAAAGCTATTGTTTTCGCAATCCTCAGTTTTTGTTTTATCAGTGCTCATGCACAAGATTTTACATCGGCAGACCAAGTTATTGAAAAGTACCTTGAAGTAACCAAAATAAAAGCAAATGCTGCATCAATAACCGACTTGGTAATGAATTATACCTCAGAATCGACCAGAGGTGTTGCCGAAACCGAAATTAAATATCAGTTTCCATTGAAATACAACATGAGTATTTTTTCAAATGGGATGGAATTGATGTCTACCGTTTACGATGGTGAAAAATTAGCTAGAAAAAGTAGTTTTGGAAATAATGCCCCGCAAGAACCCAAAACTGGTAATGCAGCCAAAGCAGAAGCTCAAAAATCAAATCCGTTTTTTGAATTGGATTATAAAAATCAAGGATTTTCTGCAAATTTATTGCCTATGGAAGGCGACTTTTATGTAGTAGAATTCAAAGATTCTGAAGGAAAAACTTGGAAAGATTACTATAACTCAAAAACTGGATTTAAAGATAAATCATGGGTAAAAATGGAATCTCCAAGAGGCTCTTTTGAAACTACTGTTTTAATAGAAAACTACAAAGCTTTCAAAGGTAGTGAAATTCTGTTTCCTGTAGTGAAAAAACAAACCACTCAAATGGGAGAAATTAGCAATGAGTTACAATCTATAAAAGTAAATAAAGGACTTAAGGCTAAAGATTTCGAGATAAAATGAGCTTTAATAATTCCCAAAAGATAGGAATTCTTGGTGGTGGACAATTGGGTAAAATGCTAATTCAGAAAGCATTAGACCTCGACCTTCACATCAGTGTATTAGATAATGACAACGATTGTCCTTGTAAATCTATCTCATCCAGATTTGTTCAAGGAGACATTGCAGATTATGACACAGTCTATCAATTTGGTAAAGACTTGGATTTAATTACCATCGAAATAGAAAATGTCAATATCCAAGCATTAAAAAAGCTCGAAAAAGAAGGCAAAAAGGTTTTTCCACAACCACATATTGTCGAAAATATCAAGAATAAATGTACACAAAAACAGTTTTTCAAAGATAATGAGATACCAACCTCTGAATTTATTTTAGTAAGCGGATTATCCGAAATTAGATCAAACATCGATTTCTTGCCTGCTGTAAATAAAATTGGAATAGGTGGTTACGATGGTAGAGGGGTGCAGACCATCAAAAACGAACAAGATATAGTTAAAGGTTTTGATGCAGAAGGCATTCTTGAAAAATTTGTTGATTTTGAAAAAGAATTAGCAGTAATAGTTTCAAGAAACTCCGACGGTGAAATCAAGACTTTTCCAGTTGTTGAGATGGTTTTCCATCCAGTGGCCAACTTGGTAGAATATTTATTTTCGCCTGCCGCTATATCTAGCGAAATTACAGAAAAAGCGAATAAAATAGCAATTGATACTATTGAAGCTTATGGTTTGGTGGGCTTATTGGCTGTTGAAATGTTCTTAACCAGAGCCGGTGATTTATTAGTAAACGAAGTCGCTCCTCGACCACACAACAGTGGTCATCATACGCAAAAGGCCAACCTTGTTTCACAATATGATCAGCATTGGAGAGCCATTCTGAATTTGCCTCTTGGAGATACCAAAGATATTTCGATGGCAGCAATGGTAAATATTCTTGGGGCCGAAAACCATGAAGGTCTAGCCGAAATAGTGGGCTTAGAAGAAATAATGAAGCAAGATAACATCTTTCCTTTTTTCTATGGAAAGAAAAAAACAAAACCTTTCAGAAAGATGGGCCATGTGAGTATTTTGGCAGATGACTTTGAAAAATTAAAAGAAAAGGTCAAATTTGTACAGCAAAACCTGAGGGTCATTTCAAAAAAGTAGATTTATGATAGGTATAATAATGGGAAGCATTTCAGATCTTAAAGTTATGCAAGGTGCTGTAGATATCTTAGAGAAGTTTCAAGTAAAGTATGAGATAGAAATAGTTTCAGCCCACAGAACACCTGAAAAAATGGTTTCTTATGCTTCAGAAGCAGAAGGAAGAGGATTAAACGCCATAATAGCTGGAGCTGGTGGTGCCGCCCATTTACCGGGAATGGTTGCTTCCTGCACCATATTGCCAGTTATTGGAGTGCCTGTAAAATCAAGTAACTCTATAGATGGTTGGGATTCTGTTTTGTCCATACTTCAAATGCCTAACGGTGTACCAGTAGCAACTGTAGCTCTCAATGCCTCAATGAATGCTGGTTTACTAGCAATTCAAATTATGAGTACAGCTAATAGCGACTTGAGAAAAAAACTGCACACTTACAAAGAAGAATTGAAAGAGAAGGTAAAACAAATGAATGTTGAATTAAATAGAGCAAAATAATGGAATTTGAAGACAGAAACCCTAAACCAGAAACCCCGAATAGCGGACTTCCGTTGGCAGTTTTGCTAGTACTTGTAGGAATAATTTGTTTATTACTATATGCAGGATGGCATTTAATGTCAGACGAATCTTCTAAAGCGAGTGAACTAAATAAAGCAGTAGTAGTGGAAGAAATGGAAGATTTTAGCGTTGCTAAAATTGATACCTCAATGGTTCTTGAGCCAAGCTTACTCCCAGAAGAACAGACTAAAACTGATAAAATAGAAACGGTTAAAGAACCGAAAATTGAAGCTAAACCTATAAATATTGCTGGAGAAAAGTTATCTCATACGGTAAAACAAGGTGAGACTTTTTACGGAATTGCCAATAAGTTTAATGTAACTTCCAATACTTTGAAGAAACTAAACCCTGGTGTGGATGCAAATGGAATAAAGGTAGGAGTTACGAAATTAATAGTGCCTATTCAAGGATATCATATCGTGGGACCAGGAGATATATTAAAGGTCGTGGCTAAAAAATATGACGTTAGTGTAGAATTAATCATGGACGCAAATGGAAAAACAAAGAACTTTGCAGAAAGAGGAGAAAAACTAATAATACCGCGAAAAATAAAAGAATAATTGGCTTTTGATCAAAAAAGCCTGATAATTGGAAAATTACCAGGCTTTTTTGTTTATTAAATGCTAACTAAATCAAGATTTTTCCATGAAAGTTAAAAAAGCTAAAACCAAGATAAATAAACTTAAAACTATATTCCAAACTCTTTTTGGCTTTTCTGACTTGTAGTTCATAATCAAGAACATACCCAATAAAGATAATATTAAAAAGATTAACTTAAAGGTCTTATAAAAACTTTGAGGTATTTGGTAAGACATAAACAAAGCAGTAAGAATAGACAAAGCCACGCCTATTTTTAAATATTTCAAAGTATTTTGAGATGTAAAATTCATATTTATTCTGATTTCTGGTTGTTTTCTATATTATCTGTTGTCTCTTCCTCGGTCAAATGCTTAACAAATTCGTCATCTAATGGTTTTATTTCCAAAAATCTCTTCTGGAATATTAAGATTGCTGCCACTCCACAAAAAATACATGCGTCAGCAAAATTAAAAATAGGCGTTAAATGGTAATTTCCGCCTACAACTGGAACCCATTCTGGCCAAACACCATCCAAGAAATTAAAATAAAACATGTCTATAACTTGCCCATGAAACCACGGTGTTGAAGCACTATCTGCAACGTTTCCTTTTAACAAAACTCCATAAAAAATACTGTCGATTAAATTGCCGATAGCTCCAGCCAAAATCGCTCCAATAGCCCACAAAAGGCCATTTTCGGGAGTTTTCTGAGCTTGATGATTAAGATACCATCCAATCGCCACCATGGCTACAAGCCTAAAACTAGTTAATATCAATTTGCCATAATCACCACCGAGTTCTATTCCGAACGCCATACCAGGGTTGGTAACGTAATGTAATTTTAGAAACTCAGGAATCAAGTCAATATTTCCAAAATGCTGTGGAACTACCACAAAATGCATCCAGAGTTTGAGTACTTGATCAATAATAATCAATAAGACGGTGAATAGAAAATACTTATAAGATAATTTCATACTTTTTCTTTACTTCTTCTTTTTAGTTCTTTTTTTAATAATAAAAACTCTCTACTGCTTTGACCCGCAATTGAGGTGTTTTCTTCGGCTCTTCTAAACAAATATGGCATCACAGCTTCAATTGGGCCATAAGGAACATATTTTGCTACATTAAAGCCTTTTTTTGCTAAATTATAGGAGATATTATCGCTCATTCCCAAAAGTTGAGCAAAATAAACATGTTGATCTCCAGAATCCAAACCTTTTTTGTTCATCAGATCTATTCCAAGTTTGCAACTTGCCTCATTGTGTGTTCCAGAACAAACGCTTACGACATTAATGTGATCAATACAAGCCTCCAAAGCGAGATTAAATTGCTCATCAGTTTTGGCTTTATTTTCGTTGATAGGGTCGGGATAATTCATTTCCTCAGCTCTTCTTCTCTCTTTTTCCATATAAGCAC
>JAIPAJ010000100.1 GCA_021740125.1 Leadbetterella sp.
ATTTTGATTTGACATGCAACACCCCTTGGTACCATAATCTTAACTTTAGCTACTCCACTTTCTACTCTTACTTTTGATTCTTTTAATTTGTCGCCGAGCTTCAGACTTATATCAGCAGCTCCAGTTTCCATTTTAATGTCTTTAATTTTATAATCAGACAAATCGAATTTTAGCTCTCCAGCTCCAACTCCTAAATCTAGATTCCAAATCGGCGTTTTATTTAACTTCAGATTGACATCGTTGTTCATTCCTTTGCCGATTCTAATATTATCAGAGCCATTTTTAGAACTCATTTTAAAGGAAATTTCATGTGTAGTCCCCTTTTTTTCATCTTCTAGATTGAATTTGTTTTCAAAAAGCCTTGTTTCAGCAGAAAACAAATCATTACCAGAAGCTTCGCCCAAAAAGAATTCCGCTGCTCCCCCTCCAATTTCTAAATTAACTTCTTCAACAGACTTATCGAAAGGGACACTAAAGTTTTGAGATGTTTTTGAGTTAGAAGCACTATCTTCGTCAAAACTAAAATCGTTATCATTATCATCCATTTCTATATCAAAATCAAAATCGTCATTGATTTCTGACCTCACTTTATCAATGGCCGAGGTTGATGCATTGTAAATTGCTAAAGGTATTGCAAATGCCACCAAGAGGGCAGTAGTAGGATTAAAAACCGTTCTTTTTGGAGTAAAAAATACGGCTATACCACCCAATATTATTAATACTGGCCAATATTTAGCCAACTCTCGCATAGAAACCTCAAATTGAAACCAATCATTTACGACGCCGAGCATCAAAACTCCAAAGGCTACCAAAATGGCTCCTAAAAAAATATTACTATTATTTTTCATAGAAATTTAGGATTAATAACCGGTACCGGTTGGATTGGCATTATTTACATCTCCATTATTATCATCTTTGTCTTTGATAATTATCCAAACACCCAAGCCAATTAGAATTAATGGCCACATGTTTTTCAAATATGAAAAAAGGTTTATGTCAAAGAATGTTTTGAAAGAAAAAACTGCTCCTAAAATGATAAGGATTAAACCTCCTACCATATTTCCGTTTCTTGATTGATTGCTCATGTCTGTTATTGGTTTTAAAATTGTACTACTATCATAAATTTCACTATTGGTCACCATTTCAAACTGGTGTTTGGGCAAAACTGCCCACATTATAAGGTACGAAATAATAATCGGAAAAGGTGTAAAAAACAAGACAACAAATACAATTCGTACCAATGTAAGGTCTGTTTTCAAGTAACTTGCCAATCCCTGGCAAACTCCACCTAAAATACTGTTTTGGTTTTTAATTCTGTACATACATTATAGCTTTTTCATTAATTATGAAACAAACTTAGCATGTTGACAGGTACTATGTATTGCAAACTACATAAGTGGTATAAATACTTGATAAACCGAAAATATGTTATTTGAAAATTTAATTGAGGTCTTCAAGCTTTTCAAGAGCCTCCATGAGACCATCATAATTATTTATACCAGGACGTACTTCTTTGCTACCTTTAAATGCGTAACCAGCTATTTCTTGAATTTCGTTATCAATACTATCGAATTCATAACCGAGCAAAATATGGTATTCCTTTGACCATTGTTGTACTATTTCCTTTATTTTTATATTCTTCAAAATAATGAAATTAACGTTTAGATTTGACTCAAAATTATTAACATTTTGAATTTCTAAAATCTTAATAGTAGAATCAAGATCTTCTAGCATACTTTTTTGATTTTCATTAAAAATAAAACCATCTAGTTTGTAATGGTTTAGGGCTTCAATAATTTTAAAAATATCATTAGTATTGTAAGAGCCCAAAATCTTCACACCACTTAACCAATTTTTTATTTCTTCAAATTCCTTCAAATCAACAAAATCAGGACTATCAGGATTTAAATCAAAAGAAATAAAATCTACCATCATACCTGAACAATACCTAGCTTCTGACAAACTTGTTATGTTCTTTACCAAAATAGTTTTGGGCATCTTCAAAATGTTTTTTTTGCAAAATTAAGCAAGAACCATTCAAATGGGTTTAATGTTACTTATTTTTGTATTTTAATTTTTAAACAAAACGGAGGACTTTGAATCCTTGCAGTGAGATTATGAGTAAGAAAGGACGTGTTTTGGTAGCCATGAGTGGCGGAATAGATAGCTCTTTGGCAGCTGTATTGTTACATGAGCAAGGTTATGAGGTTATAGGTATGACCATGAAAACCTGGGATTATGCATCCTCAGGTGGTACAAAAAAGGAAACAGGCTGTTGTAGCCTTGATTCGATAAATGATGCAAGAGCCATTGCAGTTGATTTGGGATTTCCTCACTATATATTAGACATTCGGTCTGAGTTTGGTGATTTTGTGATAGATCATTTCACTGGTGAGTATCTCGAAGGAAGAACTCCCAACCCTTGCGTTTTATGCAATACACATATCAAATGGGATGCTTTATTGAGAAGGGCCGATAATTTAGACTGTGAGTTTATTGCCACTGGACATTACGCCAAAATCAGAAATGAAGGTGGCCGATATGTGATTTCGAAAGGGGTGGACAGTACAAAAGACCAAAGTTATGTGCTCTGGGGAGTTTCACAAGAAAGTCTGTCACGCACAATTTTGCCTCTTGGAGGATACACAAAGGAAGAAATAAGAACCATGGCGAAACAAAAAGGATTCTATGATTTAGTAAATAAATCTGAATCTTATGAAATCTGCTTTGTTCCTGATAACGACTATCGTGGATTCTTAAAAAGGCGAGTGGAAGGATTAGAAGAAAGAGTAAATGGTGGTAATTTTGTTCTTGAAACAGGTGAAATAGTTGGAAAACACGAAGGTTATCCATTTTATACAATCGGGCAAAGAAAAGGTCTAAAAATAGCAATGGGCTATCCGGTTTTCGTTACTGAGATTCGGAAAGAAACCAATGAAGTGGTCCTTGGAACCGAGGAATATCTTTTGAAAAATGCCATGACTGTGGGTAAACTTAATCTTCAAAAATATGCTACCATACCTGAAGGAGGCTTAGATACTGTCACCAAAATTAGATACAAGGATAAAGGTCAATCAGCATATATTAAGCAAATTGAGTCTGATAAAATAGAAGCATATTTCCAAGAATCAGTAGCAGCAATAGCCCCAGGGCAAGCAGCGGTGTTTTATGAGGGTGAAGATGTGATAGGTGGTGGTTGGATTCTTAAAAACTTCAGAGTTTAAAGACTAAAAAGGATATTCTTCGTCTAAATTTGGATTGGGGTTTTCCTGATCCAAATTCATTTTGCTCTTAAAGGTTTGAAATCCAGGATCTACGGCTTGTGATTCAAATTGGCTAATACCAGAATGTTTACTAAAGGAATTTGGAATCGATGAAGCACCAGAATATTCTCCAATATTGGCAAACTTTGTAAATTTACCAATAAACTGAAGCCGAATATTCTCGATAGTTCCCGCTCGATTTTTAGCAATAATCAGTTCACCGATTCCTTCAGTTGAGTTTCCTTGTTCATCCTCTGTGATTTTATAATACTCCGGACGATACAAAAACATTACCATGTCAGCATCTTGCTCGATTGATCCGGATTCTCTCAAATCTGATAATTGCGGACGTTTATCTCCTCCTCGAGTTTCTACTGCTCTACTCAACTGTGAAAGTGCCAAAACAGGCACTTCAAGTTCTTTCGCAAGGTTTTTCAAAGATCTCGAAATAGCTGCAATCTCTTGCTCACGGCTATTTGAGACCCCTGATCCGTCGTCGCCAGTCATCAATTGCAAATAATCAATGATAACCATTTGAATATTGTGCTGAGCTTTTAATCTCCGACATTTTGCCCTCAATTCAAGAATGGAAAGGGCAGGAGTATCGTCAATAAATATATTGGCTTTTGAAAGTTTTTCTATCCGATGATGAAGTTGCTCCCATTCATGGCCTTGCAAAGTACCTTTTCTCAATTTTTCACTGTCTATTTCGGCTTCAGCTGATATCATCCTAAGCATAAGTTGCGTAGCTGACATTTCCAAAGAAAATATAGCGATTGGAATATCATGATCCACAGCAGCATTTCTCATTGATGAAACCACAAATGCGGTTTTACCCATACCGGGTCTTGCGGCAATAATCGTTAGCTCCGTTTTTTGCCAACCACCAGTAAGATTATCTAAATCATTGAAACCACTTGCTATGCCCGTTAAACCATCAACATTTGTTTGTTTTTTATGCTCTAACTCATCAATCGTATTACGCATGATGGTGTTAGCATCTAGGTAATTTTTTCTGATATTTTTTTCAGAAATTCCAAAGAAAGACTGTTCTGTTTTGTTCAACAAATCAAAAACATCAAAATTGTCAGAAAAACCATCTTCTAAAATCTCTCCAGCAACCCTAATCATTTCTCTTTTGATAGCTGACTGCGAAATGGCCATGGCATGATATTCAATATTGGCCGCTGAGTTGATTTTACTACTTAATGTCGCAATGTATTTTGCACCACCAGCTTTTTGTATTTGGCCGTTTTTTCTTAGATTTCTTATAACATTTAATGAATCGATGGGTTCAGAGCTATTGAAAAGTTCTGTGATAGTGGAAAAAATGAGTTGGTGAGCTTCAGAATAAAAACTTTCTATGTTGAGTAGGTCATAAACAAGCCCAAATGCATCTTTATCTATGAGAATAGCTCCCAAAACCGCCTCTTCCATTTCTGGGGTTTGGGGAGCCACTTTACCTCTTTGAAGAGATAAATTCTCACTGACAATCGATGTATTTATTAATTCACTCAAAGCCTATTTTTTTCAAAGGGGTTAACGGAATACAATATTACATTAAAAAAAAATGATAATAAAATCAACCAAAATGAACGATTTTAGAAAGGATTATTTATCAGTATTTTAATTAGGTAACAATAATTTTTTGTGGAAAAATCGATGAAATTGTTAATAATTTTTCCAAATTTGATGAAAATTAAAATTAGGTTAACAATTGACTGAAAAAACACTAAAACTAGAATCGTCTTCATTAAATGAATTCTTCGGATTTCAAAACGAAAACATTAAAGAAATAGCCAAAACATACCCTCAGAGCAAAATTATCTCCCGTGGAGATGAGATTTTCTTAAAAGGACCTGAAAAAGATGTAAACCAGCTGAGTAGTTTATTTGAGAAACTTTTAGCCCATTTTGAGAAGACTGGCCATCTTTCCTTAGAAAATATCAAGAATTATTTAGTAGGTGAAACGCAGCATATAGATGAGATATTGAACCAGAAAGACATTATTGTACATGGAAATAGAGGTTTGATTGTAAAAGCCAAAACACTAAACCAAAAAAGACTTGTTGAAGCTTCTGAAAAATCAGATATTGTGTTTGCAATTGGACCAGCTGGTACAGGAAAAACCTATACAGCTGTTGCCTTGGCGGTTAGGGCTTTAAAGGATAAAAAAGTTAAGAAAATCATCATTACTCGGCCTGCGGTTGAGGCTGGAGAAAACCTCGGTTTTTTACCGGGTGACTTGAAAGAAAAAATAGATCCATATTTGAGACCAATATATGATGCTCTTGAAGACATGGTTTCAAGCGAAAAATTAAAAGCATTCTTAGAGAAAAACACAATAGAGATTGCCCCTTTGGCTTATATGAGAGGAAGAACACTAGACAATGCGTTTATTCTTTTAGATGAAGCCCAGAATACTACACCAATGCAGCTCAAGATGTTTCTTACGAGAATGGGGCCTGCTTCCAAAATAATAGTAACAGGTGACAAAACCCAAGTGGATTTACCGAAGAACCAAAAATCAGGTTTAGAAGACGCAGAAAAGAAACTTCAAAAAATAAATGGAATTGACTTTATTGAGTTAGACGGAAAAGATGTAGTAAGGCATCCATTGGTTGTACAAATATTGCAAGCGTATGAAAAAGCCGATTCTTAGTCTTTTAATTCTTGTTTTCCTAGTTATAAACCTCAATGCACAAAGAAAATGTGCCGTTGGCGATGCGTCTGATGAAAAACTAAAAAGAAGGCATGAAATTCTAAATACAAAGCTTCAAGATTATTATCAAAAATATGATAAGCAAAACATATTTGTGGATAATCTCATAAGAATTCCTGTTGTTGTACACATAATACATAATAATACATCAGGTAAAATAGGTGGTGAAGGCAATAACAACATATCCGACGAGCAAGTGTTTTCTCAAATTAGAGTTCTCAATGAAGATTACAGGAAGAAAATCTCTACGCCTGGATTTAATAATTCTCCTGTTGGGACGGATATGAATATTGAATTCTATCTGGCAGATAAAGACCCAGATGGAAATCCTACTTTAGGAATTAATAGGATTTATTCTTCAAAGTCCAGCTTTGATGTATTTGATGAAAATACTTTATTGTCCAGTTTGTCCTATTGGGACTCCAATCGATATTTAAATATTTGGGTAACTACGTTAAAGGACGACTTCTTAGGTTATGCCGAATTTCCAGTTGGAGAATTTGACGGATTAGAACTTGAAGAAGTTGATGAAGCCATTGATGGTGTGATGATTGACCACAGAGCCTTCGGTAGTAAAACAGGAACCTCAACCAACGGTGTTTATACCCATGGAAGAACGCTCACTCACGAAATTGGTCATTGGCTGGGCTTGATTCACACTTGGGGCGATGAATATTGTGGAGACGATTTTTGTAACGATACTCCACCAACAGAAAGTGGAAATTTAAGTATAAAATGTACGCCCAAGTATTCCAATTGTAGAGGGACTAGAACACTGAACATGATTGAAAACTATATGGATTACACTGCAGATAGTTGTATGAATATTTTCACAAACGACCAAAAATCTAGAGTTAGGGCTATTTTAGAGGTGAGTAAAAGACGGAAACGATTAATTACAAACTCCGAATTTAACCTTCCACAAACCGAAAAATTGATTGTAAAAGTATTAGAAAACCCATCATCAACCGATTATTTGCAATTCCAAATTCTATTAAATGCCTTTGCAAATTTTAATTACGAAATATTTGATGCATCTGGAAAGCAAATTATTCAAGCATCATTCGAAGATTCACCAAGCAGACTCATTCAAATTCCAAAAATTGATTTAGGCAAAGGAATCTATAATTTAAGGGTAAAATCTGGTGAAGAGATTGTATATAATAGGTTAATTTCTCAATAATATTACATTTGCGGAAATTTAGATTTCCTTTCAGATTTGTTTTTGATTAATTTTGAATTCTTTAAAGCATTTAGATCTCCAAAATAAATCTATGGAAATAAAAAAGTTCGAAAAGCCAAAATTTGATGATATTTTCATGGAATTAGCCATTAATTTGGCTAAAAGGTCACATTGCATAAAAGCTCAAGTAGGTGCGGTTTTGGTAAATGAAACAAGAATTATTTCGATAGGATATAACGGCCCGCCTTCAGGAACCCACAATTGTGATGAGGACTTTGGTGATGTTGGCTGTCCAAGAGACTCAAAGGGCAGCTGTTCTTTGGCACTTCATGCTGAACAAAATGCCATACTATATGCATCAAAAAATGGTGCGAAAGTGGAAGGTTCAACGCTTTATGTAACTTTATCCCCATGCATCGCCTGTGCGAGAGTTATATATTCTATGAAAATCAAAAAGGTATTTTTCTTGAATTCATATGCTAAATATAAAGGAATACCCAGTGATGAGGGTGTTGATTTTCTTAGAAAATTTGGGGTAGAAGTAGTTAAATACGAATTGTCATGAATTATTTAGCTCATCTTTTTCTGGCCGGAAACAATGAAGGAGTAATTTTGGGAAATCTGTTGGAAGATTTTATTACAGGTCAAATAGAAAACGAAACCAATGGTAAATTGCCAAAGGATGTCAAAATTGGTCTATTGATGCATCGTCAGATAGATACAATGACGGATTCGCACCCCGTGGTAAAAGAATGTAAGGAACTTTTTTATCCAAAATTTGGGAAATATTCTCCGATCATTATTGATGTTTTATTTGATCATTATTTGGTTAAAAACTGGGAAATATTCACTGAAGAAGCTTTTGATGTCTTTAGACCGAGGATTTATAAATCTCTAAAAAGCTATTTGGATATTCAGCCAGAGCAGCTTCAGGGAATGATAAATTCGATGATTGAGCATGATTGGTTAAAGAATTACAAAGAAAACTGGGGACTAGAAAGAGCTTTCCTCAACCTAAACAAAAGAATAAATAAACCCGATGTTGATTTAAGATTATCTTTGAAAGAATTTGAGGAGAATTACTATTTCATCAATGAAAAATTCTTGGAATTCTTTGAAGAGTTAAAAAAACATTGTGACAAATTATTGAAAGAACACAAACTCGATGGCAAATAATTATCAGCAAATTATAGACAAATTGGAAGGAAAGACGCTAAAACCTGTATATTTACTGCATGGAAACGAGCCTTTTTATGTAGATCAGTTTGTTAATAAAATTTTAGACATTGCCATTCCAGATTTTGAAAAGGGTTTTAATGAGTATGTATTATACGGTAAAGATATTACTACTGGAGACATTATAAATTACGCAAGAAAATTTCCGATGATGGCCGAAAGGCAATTGGTGCTGGTTAAAGAAGCTCACATGATTGCAGATTTGTCTAATAAAGATAACCTGACGTTAATCGAAAATTATGCAAATAATCCATTAAGTTCGACGATTTTAGTTTTGAGTTTTGGAAAACCACAAGATGAGCGAAAAACTTGGGTAAAAGCATTTGCAAAGCATGGGCTAAATATGAACTTTAAAAAAATGTATGATTATGAAATTCCAGATTTTATAATTTCGCATTGTACTTCTCTTAATCTTAAAATAAGTCCCAAGGCAGTTCAATTACTTTCTGAACACATCGGAAACAACCTACAAGCCATTCATAATGAAATAGATAAGCTTAAAGTAAACCTTAAGGCAGATGAAGCCATTGATGCTTCAACTATTGAAAAGTATGTAGGAATTTCCAAAGACTACAATGTTTTTGAATTACAAAAGGCTTTAATAGAGAAAAATGCAAAAAGGAGTTTTCAAATAGTAAAATACTTTGGAGATAATACAAAAGACCACCCAATCACACCAAATATTATTATTCTGTATAATTTTTTCTCGAAAGTGTTATTACTACATGGACTTAAAAATCAATCGGATTCTGAATTAGCAAAAAATATGGGAGTAAATGCCTATTTCTTGAAAGATTATAAAAAAGCTGCTTCTTTATATCCAATAGGTCAACTTATGAAAGTTATTCATGCCCTAAATATTGCAGATCAAAAATCGAAAGGCATAGAAGCTGGCTCAATATCTGAAGGTGAAATCTACAAAGACTTGATTTTCAATATTCTAAACTAGCGTAAGCTTATTTTTCATTCTTCTCAAAGACTCTTCTGTGGTGAAATTCTCCATTTCTAGCAGATGAACCCATTTCAATTGATTGGTTTCGTGGTTTTGTATCAAAGGAATTTTAGAATCAGCCAATAGCAAATATCTTACATCAAAATGTTCGTGTTCTGGAATTCCTTTATTTTCTGGAATCATGTGAATGTCTAAATCAAATATCGGCTGAGCTTGATTAATAATCACTAAACCTGTTTCTTCAAAGACCTCTTTGATTGCGACTGAGAGCGTATCTTTATCTCCATCACAATGACCGCCAGGTTGTAGCCATTTATTGAGTTTTTTATGATGAAGTAGCAGTGTTTTATAATTATTTGGGTCAAAAATAAAAGCTGATGCCGTAATATGGCCAACTTCTAAATTTCTTTCGAAGCAATCCTCATTTTTCTTAACAAATTCTATAAATCTTTTTTTAATTAATTTCTCTGATTCAATAATACATTTATAAGACTCCAATAATTCCAATATTTTTTCCATTTCTATTATTCACTCCCAAATTGCAATGCCATTTGGTTTAAGTCCAACATTAATTTTCTTTTTTTCTGCTTTTGACAAAACATCTACAACTTGAACCGAATTTCCTTTTTGATTTATTATCAAAGCGGTCTTTCCATCTTTCAAGAAACCGATTTGATGCGGATCATTATCAGCCAAAATTTCAGATTTTTTCATCCACTCTGTTTGGATTTTTTTATAAACAAATACCTTATTGGCCTTGGGAGCACAAACCCACAATTCGCTTGAAAATGAATTATAGGCAACAAAACCAGGTATAAAATCAAAATCTATTAAATCAATCACTTTAAAATCATCGAGATTTACAATATTAAGGTACTTACCATTTGAATTTTCAACAAAAACTGTAGCTTGATTCCACCCTGGCCAAACATTTGTGGGGAAGGGGTCCACTTTAATTTCTTTAATTATTTCTTTTGATTTGGCGTCTATAACTGTCAAAAAAGAAGTTTCTCCACAGGCAACAACAGCTAAATCGCCATTTTTAGCAAAAATAAGCTCAGTCGGGTCGGGTCCAACGGAAATTTCTTTTAAAGACTTAAAATTAACCGCATCAAAAATTTGAACCTTACCCGAATGAGAAACTAAACTTGTCCAAATTTCTTTTTGGTCAGGAGAGAAAATTGCATTGTGGTTGGCGAACCTTAAGGGAATAAACTTTTCAGATTTGTTTGAGAGGTTTAAAATTCCAATATTTCCTTTTACAGAAGCTCCATGCAAACCTCCATGTCCATTAGAAAAGTCATATTCAGGAAAAGCTATTGACAACTTGGAAAAATCATTTGAAAAATAGATATGATGACCAAATGAATTCCCTGTATTTTTGAAATAAAATCGACCTTTTTCCTCAAAACTTTCAGTGTCAATAACAGATATACTATTTTCTCCACCATTAATCACAAAAGCGGAACCCTTCTCAAATAATAATGGTGTAACAGTGTCTTTCTTTGAACAAGAGAATAAAAAAAGTAATAAGAAAATATATTTCATAAAAAAACGCTGCCTTTTAGAAGACAACGTTTTTTTAGACAAAAAATTTATCAATGTTGTTTATTTAGAAACTAAAGTCATAACAATTTGAGATAACGTACTAATAATTAATGCAAAGAAGCTTTTAAGAAGGCTTTTTCCAGATTCCAACTTCTCCTCAGTTTTTCCGCTATCTTTGATTTCCACTGGGTTATTAAAGATAACTGTTGAATTCACAGAGGATTTTGAGTTAATAACCATTGATTTTCCTGCCTTATGCTGTTGATCCGCCATTCTAGGATTGCTCACAATACCAAAGCTTGATAGCGACAAAGTTGCAGAAACCATTAAAAGAAAAAGAACTAATTTTTTCATTAGTGATATTTTTTTATCAAAAATAATATACAAATGGATATTTCCAACAAAATATTACGAAATTTTTCCAACCATTTCTTCAGGTTTTACCCACTCATCAAATTCATCAGCAGTCACATAACCTAGAGCAATTGCCGTTTCTTTAAGCGTACTACCATTTTTGTGGGCAGTTTGAGCTATTTCAGCAGCTTTATAATACCCTATTTTAGTATTCAGGGCTGTTACCAGCATCAACGAATTATTCACATGCTTCTTAATATTTTCATGCAAAGGTTGTATTCCCACAGCACATTTGTCATTAAACGATACACAAACATCTCCAATAAGTCTCGCTGAATGAAGGAAGTTGAAAATCATCATAGGTTTAAACACATTTAGTTCAAAATGACCGTTTGAACCCCCAATATTAATGGCCACATCGTTACCAAGAATTTGAGCCGCTGCCATTGTCATAGCCTCGCATTGCGTAGGATTGACTTTTCCAGGCATAATTGAAGACCCTGGCTCATTATCTGGAATGTATATTTCGCCAATACCAGATCGCGGACCAGATGACAACATTCTGACGTCATTGCCAATTTTCATTAGGCTTACTGCAACGGTTTTCAAAGCACCGTGTGCTTCCACAATTGCATCATGTGCTGCAAGGGCTTCAAATTTATTTTCGGCAGTTATAAAAGGCAAACCGGTAAGCTTAGCAATTTGACCAGCTACATTTTCTGAATATCCGTCAGGCGTGTTTATGCCAGTGCCAACGGCAGTACCACCCAAAGCTAGCTCAGATAAATGGTCTAGGGTATTATTGATTGCTTTCAAACCATGATTTAGCTGTGAAACGTAACCCGAAAATTCCTGCCCAAGTGTTAAAGGTGTTGCATCCATGAAGTGCGTACGGCCGATTTTAACGACATGCATAAACTCTTTTGATTTAGCAGCAAGCGTATCTCTCAGTTTTTCAATTCCTGGGATTGTTTTCTCTACCAACATCTTATAGGCTGCTATGTGCATAGCAGTTGGAAAGGTATCATTTGAGGATTGTGACTTGTTTACATCGTCATTTGGATGCAAAAACTTCGCCTTATCATTCAATTCGCCACCTTTTAAGACATGGGCTCTGTAAGCAATAACTTCATTACAGTTCATGTTTGATTGCGTACCAGAACCCGTTTGCCATACCACCAATGGAAACTGATCATCAAGTTTTCCTTCTAATATTTCATCACAAACAACACCAATAAGCTTTGCTTTTTCTTCATCCAAAACTCCAGCTTCAAAGTTTGCTAAAGCAGCCCCATGTTTCAAATAAGCAAAAGCTTTGATGATTTCTTTAGGCATCTTGTTGATGTCTTGTGCAATCTGAAAATTCTCAATCGAACGTTGCGTTTGAGCCCCCCAATAAACATGTGAAGGTACTTGAACTTCGCCCATCGTATCTTTTTCTATCCTGTAGTCCATTTTTTTATCTATTTTTTTACAAATTTAGTATCGATTTGAATAATATCAAACTTAGAATTATACAATTTATTTGGCCGAATTTCTCGTATTATCTTTGAAAAACAAAATAAACAGTATTAGCACTCCAGCAGCAATGTAAGCAGGTACCATCCAAACACCAGACCA
>JAIPAJ010000101.1 GCA_021740125.1 Leadbetterella sp.
CTACCCCAACAGCCAAAGCTGCCAATCCGAATAATACTCCCTTTTTCATAATATTTTTGTGTTTAATTGACTAAATAACGTAATTTCTAAAAAAATTGTTTTAGCAAGTACTTAAAATTTCCTTAAAATCTTATTTTAAGGTCAATTTTCTTTTGATACGCTTCAACATGGTTATTTCTTCAAATATTAAACCAAAGTATTAAAATAGTCTAATTTTTTTATTAAAAGGTTTATATTTTAAATTAAGAAAAATTTAAGTTAGCTTTGTTTGTATTTAAACCATATCATTTGGAAAACAAAATAGGTACTGTTTTTAGGTCGACGGGTAGTTGGTATGAGGTGCGAGATGAACAAAATGCCCTGTTTTCATGCCGCTTGAAAGGGAAGTTTAAAATCAAAGATTTGAAAGTTACCAACCCACTTTCGGTAGGTGACAAAGTAGTTTTTGATTTAGAAGACGAAAATATTGGAATCATAAAGGAAATTCTTCCACGCAAAAACTACATTGTCAGGAAGTCTGTACACAAAACAGCACATGGTCATCTTTTGGCTTCGAATATTGATCAGTTGGTTTTAATTGTAACTTTGGCCAGCCCTAAAACTTCTTTGGGTTTTATTGATAGATTTTTGGTAACGGCAGAGACCTTTAGAATTCCAGTTCTAATTGTATTCAATAAATTTGACCTTTTGAACAAAAAAGGCGTCATTTTTCAGGATGCTTTGATCGACTTATACACGCACTTGGGTTATGAATGTGTTTCGACTTCAACGCTGACTAACAAAGGCATAGACGAATTTCTTGCAAAACTGGCCAACAAAATTTCTTTGATTTCAGGGCATTCTGGTGTGGGAAAATCTACACTTATCAATATTTTAGATCCAGATTTGGATTTGGCTACTTCCGAAATTTCTGATTTTTCCAGCAAAGGTGTACATACTACTACTTTTGCGGAGATGTTTGAGTTGCCGAACAAAACTTTCATTATTGACTCTCCAGGTATTAAAGAGTTAGGCTTGGTTGACATTGAAAATGAAGAACTAGCTCATTATTTTCCTGAATTCAGAGATTTGCTCGGCCAATGTAAATTTCATAACTGCCTACATATCAACGAGCCTAAGTGTGCTGTAAAAGATGCCGTGGAGGCTGGAGAAATATCTGAAAGTCGCTATTTGAGCTATTTGAGTATGTTCGAAAACGACGATAATAGACGTTAATAATGCTCAGTCGGTGAATTGATAGAGAATCTTAACAATTTATTGACAAAAAAATAAGATTAATAATTATTGTAAGATTAGAATTCATTCTATATTTGTGTCGACTAAAACAAAGAATGGTAAAGATTAACCTTTGCATATCACCCTTCCGACGAATGCGGTCCGCAAGGACCCAAGCATGAGGCATTTTGCTTATAAGCGAATCGCCCTTATTCCTTATCTTATTTTTCATTTTTAACAACCGCGGATACACCGTCTCCTATTAAGGGTTTTACCCTGTCAAATGACGATGAGTACAATAGAAAAAAGTATTATTGGCAATTATATAGTTCAGGTAGCCGACGAAAATCACCTCAACTACGCAGAACAGATATGTTCTGAAATGGAACTTAGTGCAAAAGCCCGTGGAACGGGTATAGCTAAACGTTCGCCCGAATATATCCGTCTAAAAATGATGGAGGACAAAGCCGTAATAGCCACCACTTTAGATGGTGAGTGGGTAGGTTTTTGTTATGTAGAAACTTGGGAACATGGAAAATTTGTGGCCAATTCAGGTTTGATTGTCCATCCAAATCACAGGAAAAGTGGAATTGCAACTTCCATCAAGGCAAAAGCATTTAATCTTTCGAGAACAAAATATCCAAATGCAAAAATCATTGGACTAACAACCAGCTTGGCTGTTATGAAAATCAATTCGGAGCTGGGTTATTTGCCTGTTCCTTTTTCGGAGTTGCCTAAAGATGACGAATTTTGGAAGGGCTGTTCAAGCTGTGTGAATTTCGATATTTTAAATCGTACCAATAGAGCTCATTGTTTGTGTACAGGCATGAAATACGATGCAGATGAAGTAAGAACTGTAATAACAGATGGGAAAAAACCTGAGTTTTGGGATTTTATTAAGGAATCAAGCCTTTATGAAAAGTGGATGAGCTTGAAACAAAGAATTTTGCTTAGAAGAGAGGAAAAAAGTAAAAAAAAAGCTCTGCCCAGTCGAGTGAAACCATCGGAACTCATAGAGCAGTAAAAAATATTAGAGGACGTATAGAATAAAACCCGCCAATTGGTGGGTTTTTCTTTTTCAGGAATTATGAGGGATTATCTAAAATTACATATTTTGGTTTTGCTATTGAGTTTTACTGGGATTCTAGGTAAACTTATAGAAGCGAGTACAATTGCGGTCGTTTTTTATAGAACATTAGTGGCTGCCGTAGCCTTGTTTCTGATTTTGTTTTTGAGAAAAATTAATCTAAAGATTAGTCTAAGAGAATTCGGACTATTGCTTTTTGTGGGATTGCTTTTGGGTTTACATTGGTTATGTTTTTTTGGTTCTGCCAAAATTTCTACGGTAGCTATCAGTTTAGTTACTTTTTCGACTACTTCATTCTTTACGAGTTTATTAGAGCCAGTTTTGGGTAAAAAGCAGATTGATTTTAAAGAAATACTACTGGGATTGTTGGCAGTGGTTGGGGTGGCCATCATGTTTAGTTTCGAGACTCATTATCTTTCTGGAATTCTAATTGGACTTCTAGGAGCATTTTTATGTGCTGCTTTCACGATTTTTAATTCAAAGCTCACGCACAGGTTTGATAGTCAACTCATTAGCTTTTATGAGCTGGGTTCGGCATTTTTGGTTTGTTTGGTGGTTTATTTGTCCTTTTTCGAAAAGAAAGATTTGGCGATGAGTCAGCAAGATTGGATTTGGTTGTTGGTCTTGGCCTTGGTTTGTACGGTTATCCCACACGCACAAATGATCAAAATTATGAAGAAGATATCAGTTTTTACAGTTAACCTAAGTCTAAATTTAGAACCTGTCTATGGAGTTGTGTTGGCTTTTTTTATTTTTGGGGAAAGTGAACGGATGTCAAAACAGTTTTATTTGGGAGGTATTTTAGTGTTACTTTCTGTTTTTATTCAACCTTTTTTTTTGAAAAGAAAATCAAGTGTAACTATTTGATTTTGAGTTCTTCAAATTCTTCTTTTGAGCCATTATAAACATTAAAATCTACTTTTCCTTTTATGCCATTTACGGTCGCCTCTTCACTTAGTTGCCAAAAAGTCCAGTCTTTATCAATATTTGGTTCACGAAGTTTGGTATAATGAGCTATCCAAACTGGGTAACTTTCAAAATAACCTTCCAAATGGTTTTTGTAAAAATCTATGTTGGTGTAAATAATAGGTTTTACCTCATATCTTCTTTCTATTAACCTCAACCAAGTTTTTAGGTTTTTTCTGATTTTGACACTAGATTGTTGATATTCTTTCTCAATATCCACTACCGGCGGTAGATCACCTTTTTTGATTTGAACCACTTTACTAAAAATGTCGGCTTGCTGAACTGGGTCTTTACTGGCAACAAAAAAGTGGTAAGCTCCAACAGGAACATCTGCATTTCTTGCCCTTATTATGTTCTGAAAATATTGTAAATCAATAGTTTGAGTACCTTGGGTGGCTTTTATGAAAGCAAAGTCAATGCTCACCCCTTCAATATTCATGTCTTTAACTGACTTCCAATTGATAATCTGTTGATATCGGGACACATCGATGCCATGAACTTCATAATGATCAGGAATATATATGCCGAATGCTTTGTATTTTATAAAACCTACCTTGAATTCCTTGTAAGCATAGTAACAAACATAAAGCAAAATTGGGCTCAATAGAATGAGCAGCAATTTTAGCCATTTCTTTGCTTGAGGCTTAAGTTTGTATTTGGCTTTTTTGTATCTTTTTGCCAATGGAATAGAGGTTTTCTCAATAAAAAAGCCTTTTCGAAAATTCGAAAAGGCTTTTTAGAAGTTTTTCGTACGAATTATTTTTTGCCGTAACGTTTGTTGAATTTATCAACACGTCCTGTAGTATCTAACAATACGTTTTTACCTGTATAGAAAGGGTGAGACTTTGAGCTAACCTCGACTTTACAAACTGGATATTCTTTGCCATCTTCGAAAACGATTGTTTCCTTAGTGTCTACGCATGAACGGCTCAAGAATTTTTCGTCTGAAGTCAAGTCCCAGAATACTACTTCTCTATAATTTGGATGAATATCTTTTTTCATTTCTCTATTGATTAAATCTAATTATTCCTCGATTGGGCTGCAAAATTAGGAGTTTTTATTTTGAAAACCAATATTTTCTAAAACTTTTCAACTTCTTTTAATAAATTATCTATTTGTTCGGCACTATTAGCAATGAAATTTGAGATTCTAATCTGAGAATCCTTGCCTGGCCCATAGCCTGAGCCGATAATCATATTTTTAGCTTTCAAATAATTAATTATTTCGGAAGAAGGCTTTTCGGTGTTTATAACTGCTACCGTTCTAGATCTTAGCTCACTATCGCTAACAGATAAACTGTAGCCTGTTTTGTTTTCAAAATATTTATAAAGTTTTTTGGCTTTTTCATCCGTTTCTTTTCTGATTTTTTCTATACCTATTTTATTCATGTCCTCAGCTATTTTACCGAGAATAAAAATTCCCATTACGTTTGGTGTTGCTGGGTTTTGATATTCTTTGGCAAACTTCCAAAGTGTAGGTAAATCATGGTGGGCACCGATATTTATACCTTTTTCCTTGAGGAGTTTAGCTTTTTCAAGGCATCTTTCGTTGGCTATCCAAACGCCCAAACCTGCTGGCATTCCGAAACTTTTTTGAACCGAAAAAAACGCTGTATCTACGACCGAAAAATCCAGATTTGGAATCGGTGCAGACGAAACCATGTCTACTGCAATCAATTTATCGTTATGGCTTCGTTTGAGTTTATGTATGTCTGCCTCACGCATTTGCACGCCTGTGGAAGTCTCGTTTTGGGTGGTACAAATCAACTCTGCAAACTCAGGAACCACAATTGCTCCATAAGAAAAACCTTTGCCCAGAGGTTTTTCAAAACTCGTTGCATGCTTTTGAAGTATTTGAGCATATTGGTGGAACTTTGCTGAAAATGAGCCATTTACCAAGTGAAAAGACTCGTGTTCTACTGTGTTGAGTACTAATTTTTCCCAAATTTCAGAAGCCGAACCGGTAAACATGATTGCATTTTCGGCTGGAATATTCATTAATATCCTAAGTTGTTCATCGGTATGTTGATAGATTTTTTTGAATTGACCACTTCTGTGCGAAATCGAACCGATTTGCAAATCCACAAACTCCTGCAAATATTCTTCAAACTTTGGATATAATTCGGCTGGGCCAGCTGTAAAGTAAACTTGAGGTCTTGACATACGTATTTTTATTGAACTGCAAATTTAGCCCAAAAATATCAATAGACATTCTGACGAAATTAAATTTTGCAAAATAGCTAGGTCAAGCATCAAGAAAACTATCAGGATAGGTTTGAGGTGGGTTGGAAATAGGTGGGGAGGTGATTGTATGAAGCAAAATTTAATTGGAGTCGATTTTCTTTTAGTTTTTTGGGTTTAAGTAAAATTCTCGTTTTTTGATTTATTGTTATTTCATTATTATGGTTGTATTTTTGCAAAAAAAATAGGTTGGATGTTAGTTAACATATTTAAATCAAAAATTCACAGGGTAAAAGTTACCCAAGCAGAACTAAATTACGTAGGTAGCATTACCATAGATGAGGCACTTTTAGAGGCTGCCGGTATTATGGAGAATGAAAAAGTTCAGATTGTCAACAACAACAATGGCGAGCGAATTGAAACTTATGCCATTAAAGGTAAAAGAAATACAGGTATTATTTGTTTGAATGGTGCTGCAGCTAGAAAAGCACAACCTGGTGATATTATCATCATCATTTCTTATGCTTGGATGACCCAAGAAGAGGCCGCTGCACATAAACCAACTGTCGTTTTTCCTGACGAAAATAATCGTGTAGTATCTTAATGATAAACGGTTTGAAGAAAGCACTACAATACGTTTTACCAATTGGCCTAGGCTTAGCACTGCTCAACTGGGTTTTTAAGGATATTGATATTCTGGTAACACTACAAAGTTTTAAAGATGCCAATTATTTTCTGGTGTTTTTTGCGGCTATTTTGGCTTTGATGTCACACATTAGCAGGGCGGCAAGATGGAATATTATGCTAGAACCAATGGGTTATAAACCTTCTTTAAAAAGCACTTCTATTGCGGTTTTGATTGGATATTTAACCAATTTGGTATTTCCAAGAGCCGGAGAATTTGCTCGGTCGGCTAGTTTGCAGAAAAGCGAAAATGTGCCATTTGACAAATCATTTGGGGCGGTTATTGCCGAAAGAATCATTGATGTTTTGATTTTAGGTGCCTTGGTTTTGATTAATCTATTACTAGAATTTGGTAGAATTAAGTCGCTTTTTGTCGATTTATTTGGCAACCAAAATCCGGCCAATTTATTGTTGTTTATTGGAGGGTTGGTACTTTTGGGCGTTTTGGGATTGGTTATTTTTCAACAAAACAAAGATAAGTTTTTAAAGATAGGGCTTATAAACAAAGTCTTTGACTTTACAGCAGGACTTCGAAGTGGCTTGCTGAGCGTTCTGAAAATCGAAAAATCCGCTCAATTTTTTATGCATACTTTATTTATTTGGACGATGTACTATGTTTCCACCTACTTGCTTTGCAAAGCCGTTTCGCTTGGAGATTCATTGAGTTTTCTTGCAGTCTTGACGATTTTGGTAATGGGGTCAATAGGTATGGCGATACCAACTATTGGTGGAATTGGAAGTTATCATCTTTTGGTGGGTAAAATTGTGGCTCTATATGGGCTTTCAAATCAAGATGGAATTAGTCTTGCCACATTTTTGCACACGATGACTGGAATACTTTTTATCCTAATTTTCGGTCTTATAGCCTTTATAATGAGCTTTTTGTCTACAAAAAAGGTCAATATTTCTTAATTTAAAACCTTATTTTCCTTTTGTGGTTAATATTTCGTAATTTAGACGTACAAAATCAACCATTAAATGTCAGAATATTCACTTAGCATAAACGGAAAAAAACTAAAAGTAGATGTGTCGGAAGATACACCGCTACTTTGGGTGCTTCGAGACACGCTCGATCTTACAGGTACTAAATATGGCTGTGGAATGGCTCAATGCGGGGCTTGCACCATCCATATAGACGGCATGCCTACTCGCTCATGCGTTACGCCAGTCACTTTGGCAATCGGGAAAGAAATAACCACCATTGAAGGCTTGTCAGAAAATGGTGACCATCCTGTTCAACAAGCTTGGGACACTTTAGATGTACCACAATGTGGCTTTTGCCAATCGGGTCAAATGATGACCGCTGCTGCTCTTTTAAAGGAGAATCCTAATCCCGATGAGGAAGTAATCTCTATGGCTATGTCTGCTCATATTTGCAGATGTGGCACCTATCACCGTATCAATGAGGCCGTTAAACTTGCAGCTAAACTTCAAAAAAGATGAAAAATAACAGAAGAGACTTTTTGAAAAACATGCTTCTGACTTCAGGAGGTTTGGTGATTGGGTTTAACAGTTTAGGCAATTCTACTGCTGAAATTATCAGTTTGGATAACTTAAAAGACGAATTGTTGAGCAACGCTTTTTTAACTATAAACAGTAATAATGTTATCACTATTTTTTCTCCGAATCCAGAAATTGGTCAGGGAATAAAAACAGCTTTTGCTGTTATAGTGGCAGAAGAATTAGACGTGGATTGGGAAAAGGTGGTGGTTGAGCAGGCTGACTTGGATATCAAACGTTTTGAAAGACAGCTCACCGGTGGAAGTGGTGCTATAAAACATTCTTGGGAAAGGCTAAGAAAGGCTGGAGCAACTGGAAGATATGCACTGATAGCGGCCGCTGCAAAAAAATGGAATGTGTCTGCAACTACATTGAAAACAGATAAAGGTTTTGTTATCAACGGCAAAGGTGAAAAACTCAGTTATGGCGAGTTGGTAAATGATGCCGTTTTGGTAGAAATACCTAAAGATATTCCTTTGAAGTCAAACAAGGAATTTAAGCTTATTGGACAAACCATAAAAAGTGTAGACAACAAAACTGTACTTACTGGAAAGGCCAAGTATGGTATGGATTACAAACAAGCTGGAATGCTTTATGCTCAAATAGTTAGGCCTCAAGGATTTGGTCAAACATTAAAGAGTTTTGATGCCACTGAAGCAAAGAAAATCGATGGAGTGATAGATGTGATTTCATTTAAAGACAAAGTGGCCATCATAGGGAAATCGAATTGGCCAATTATGAAAGCTCGTAAAGTGCTGACCATCAATTGGACAAACACAAAAGAATTGGAAAGCGATACAAAGCACAACCAAATCTTTACAGATATGATGAAAAACGGTCCTTTTGAGGTGAGAAGAAAAGATGGTGATATAGAAAAGGCTTTTGCTGAAGCCCATAAAATCATTGAGGCTGAGTATCAATGTCCGTTTTTGTCGCACAGTCCGATGGAACCTATGAACTTTTTTGCTGATGTGAAAAAGGATTCTGTTAAATTGGTAGGTCCAACACAAACGCCACAATCTGCTCAAAATCAGGTGGCTAAACTGTTGAATATTCCTGTTGAAAATATCACAGTGGAGCTCACTAAAATGGGCGGCGGATTTGGTAGAAGGCTGAACAATGATTATGCTCTTGAAGCGGCTGAAGTTTCGTCTTTGATAAAAGCACCAGTAAAACTCATGTGGACGCGTGAAGATGATATGAGTGGAGGAATTTATCGTCCAGCTGTAAGATACAAATTCAAAGCTTCAATTGACAAAGCTGGTAATGTAACAGGTTTTGCTCTGAAAGGAGTTGGATTGAATGCTGGAAACTCAACCCGACAGGATAATTTTCCAGTAGGTGCCATAGACAATGTGTTGGTAGAATCAGCTGATTATAAGTCGGATATTACCACAGGTCCTTGGAGAGCTCCAATAACCAACTTCTTGGCTTATGCCGAGCAAGCTTTTATTGATGAGATAGCTTTTGCAGCTGGAAAAGATCCAGTAAAACTGCGGTTGGAATTGCTGAAAAAAGCGATTGAAAAGCCGGTTGGAAAAATCACTTATGAGCCTTTGAGATTTGAAAAAGTAATAACCACAGTAGCCGAAAGAGCGAAGTGGGGGAGTGCCAAGAAAGGACTGCATCAAGGTTTTAGTGTGTATTTTTCTCATAATTCTTATGTAGCTCAAATAGCCGAGGTAGAAATGAAAAAAGGCAAACCTACACTGAAGAAGGTTTTTGCGGTAACTGACTGCGGAATAGTAATCAACCAAAGTGGGGCTAGAAATCAAATATATGGTGCCATTGTAGATGGACTTGGACATGCGATGTATGGAAATCTAAACTTCGAAAATGGTGCCCCAAAACAAACGAATTTTGACCAATACAGATTGATAAGATTCAATGAAGTGCCAGAAATTGATGCCTATTTCGTGGATAATGGTATAGACCCAACAGGTCTTGGCGAGCCAGCATTGCCACCAACGGGCGGAGCATTAGCGAATGCGATTTTCAAGGCAACAGGCAAGCGATTATATAAGCAGCCATTTGCCCAGGAAGACGAGAAAGTGGCGGAGATATTGTAAAGAAAGCAATTGTTAGTAAAAGAAAAGGAGGCAAAAGCCTCCTTTTTTGTTGAGAAGTATTATTTCTAACTACTCCTTACTCACCTTACTACCACCAGATAAATCTTCGGTGACTTTGGGTTCGCCTTTGTAGAAAACTTTGCTGGCACCGCTGGCTTTTACGCTAAGTGTTTTTGATGCACTTACTTCGGCTTTGCTGGCTCCAGATAATTCCAGAAAAACTTCGGTGCTATTGGCATCGAATCCATCCAAAGTAGAGGCTCCGGAAATTTCGGCATCGATATTTTCGACCTTCAAAGGCAATCTTATTTTAGATGCTCCGCTGATGTCAGCTGTCAGAGATTTTACAGTATTATTAAGTCGAAGTGTAGAAGCACCCGAAACGCTTGCAATAAAGCTGTTGATAGTGCTAAAGCCAGAAATTTCTGTATCTGAGGCAGATTTTGCATCTATTTCATTTATGTTGGGTGTATAAACCACCAACTCCATTTTGTATCTTTTCAATTGTTTGATTCTGATTCTTTGGTCGTATCTGATATCCAATTTGCCGTTGGTAACCGTAACTTCTAAGTCGTCGATGTCATCACCTGAGCCTTTGGCAGATACTTTTGATTCTGTTGATTTTACGATGGTCACAAAAAAGGCATTATTAAGTTCAACTCTGTCGAAAGAACTCAAGGCAAAGTCTTTGGTGTCATAACCACGAGGAGGTACGCCGTCTTCATAAAGAATTTTGTCACAACTGGTAAATACTAAAAGGGTAAGGGAAAAGAGTAGATATTTCATTTTTATTTGATTTTAAGTCTATTAAACTTTGTGAAGGATAGAATTATTTTGTCTGTTATCAAGTTTATTTATTAACGACATGTTAAAGATGAGTTTTATCTACATGAAGTTGCTTGAAAGATTAAATATAATTTATGTCAAAAACAGATCCTTACGCTGCCCTTCGATATTCCGATTTTCGCTATTTTGTTTCTGCCCAGTTGTTCTTTACATTGGCCATTTTAATGCAAGAAATAGTTCTCTCTTATTATCTTTATGAGCTAACACACGACCCATTTTCCCTCGGATTGGTAGGATTGGCGGAGGCTGTTCCCTTTATTTCTTTGGCCTTGTTTGGGGGATATGTGGCAGATAAATTTGATAGAAAAAAAATCTATTTATGGAGTTTTTTTGTGGTGTGTTTGGTCACTGTCCTTTTAATTTTTGGACTTTCAGAAAACTCACTTTTGAGCTTGGACAAAGATCATCAGCCTTGGGTTATTTATGTTTCGGTTTTCATATTTGGGGTAGCCAGAGGTTTTTATAGCCCTTCATGGTCTTCGCTTAAACCTTTTTTGGTAAAGGAAGAACATTATTCAAATTCTGCCTCTTGGAGTGCACAGTTTTGGCAAATCGGTCGCATTGCAGGGCCTGTTTTAGGCGGTTTTTTGTACGCCTTCGTAGGTTTTATAAGTTCACTTTGGGTAGTTTTAGCATTTTTGATTTTAACGGTTTTACTTGCCGCTCAAATTTCTAAAAAAGAAATAAAAAACCAAACCAAGGCCAATTTGATGGACAGCCTTAGAGAAGGCTACGGATTTGTAAGAAAAAACAAAATTATGTGGTACAGCATAGTTTTAGATATGTTTTCGGTGCTTTTTGGAGGTGTAATAGCCATGTTACCAGTTTTTGCTAAAGATATTTTGCATGTGGGAGCAGAAGGATTAGGTTTATTGAGGGCAGCACCGGCGGTAGGTGCGGTTTTGGTGATGTTAGGAACTGCTTACTTCCCACCAACCAATAAAGCCTGGAGAAACATGTTATTAGCGGTTGCAGGTTTCGGAATAGCCACCTTGGTTTTTGCGGTTTCTACTAATTTTTATCTATCTTGTTTTGCTTTGTTTTTTACAGGTGCTTTTGACAGCATAAGTGTGGTAGTGCGATCCACCATTTTACAAATTCTTCCACCTGACCACATGCGTGGACGTGTAAGTGCAGTCAATGGTGTTTTTGTGAGTACGTCTAACGAACTAGGAGCCTTTGAGTCTGGCCTTGCCGCAAAACTTTTAGGAACCGTACCATCTGTTATTTTCGGAGGAGCTATGACATTGGTTATTGTGACCTACATTTACACCCAATCAAAAGAATTGTTTGGGGTGAAATTGATAAAGGAAGGGAAATAGATATTTGGAGTTTAAGCTAATTTTTTTCTATTATTCCATCAAAACATGGTCCAATATATATCTTTAAGTATTCTTCAAATGAAAAGCTTAACCATAAATGAAATATTTTTCTTTTTTAGATACAGTATGATTTTACAAGCTGGATATCCTAATTTGAAACTGACATGAAATATTTTCATGTCAGTTTGGCTATTATCTTATTTGAAAACCTTCTTCGGTATAATAAATGATTTTTAGTTAAAAAAAACGGTCGATAATTTAATTAACCCGCATACTAATTTCATAAAAATAGATGAATGTGTCTCCCTTAATTATTACATATCTCCTTTACATTAATTAGCAGAGGGCTATTGACATTTCCAATGCCCTTGATTGAAAAATCAGTGATGTAAGGAATGTTTGTTAAACCCGATGGAACAAATGGTGTTGTACCCGAATATGCCCCAATGGGTGTACTACTAGGCCCGACGGTAAGTGCAGGTGAAGTGAGTGAAAGTTCTAAATTACTTTGAAGAAAAGGGGAAACCGTCCAAGGATTAGTAACTTTAAAAACTGTAGAAGAGCTAACTGAGTTTACTTTGCCATTATTATCTGGTAATCCAACATGTATTTTGCATAAATTATTTGATAAGATAGTTACTTGAGAGGTTGTTCCATGTGCGGCAAAAAATGCAGCAGCATCTCTTACATCAAAAATATTAACGGTAATGCTACTTTCATCTACATCACTAAAACAATAAATAAATCCTATATTAAAAATATTTCTGGTTATCATTGCAGAAAATAAACTAAAAACAGAGGCATAACCTAAAAG
>JAIPAJ010000102.1 GCA_021740125.1 Leadbetterella sp.
GGCGATGGGAAAATTTCAGGAACACTTATAGACAGTTTAGCCAAAACTCCAGTAGAATTTGCTACTTTATCTTTGTACAAAACCACTGATCTCCAAAAGCCGATAGACGGAACACTAACAGACGAAAAAGGCAAGTTTACGATCAAGAATGTACCAAATGGCAAGTTTGCTATAAAATTTTCTTCAATAGGCTTTAAAGACAAATTGGTATTTTTGGAAGAAATCACAGCCAAAAACAGAACGCTAACTTTGAAGGATATTTTTATTAGTACAGATGCTAAACTACTCAACGAGGTGGTGATAACTGGCCAAGGAGCAGTAATTGAAGAGAAGGTAGACAGGCTGATTTACAACGCCGACAAAGACATAACAGCCAAAGGTGGAGACGCAGCAGATATTCTAAGAAAAGTACCATTATTGTCTGTTGACCTTGATGGTAACGTGTCTTTAAGAGGAAGTTCAAACATCAGAGTTTTGATTAACAACAAGCCTTCAACCATTATGGCAGCGAGTATTGCAGATGCTTTGAAGCAAATTCCAGCCGACCAGATAAAAACTGTTGAAGTAATCACTTCGCCATCAGCTAAATATGACGCAGAAGGATCGTCTGGCATAATTAATATTATCACCAAAAAGAACAATTTGGAGGGATATAGCCTTAACACTGACATCGGCGGTGGAAACAGAGGTGCTAACCTAGGACTGAATGGAAGTCTTAGAACTGGCAAATTTGGAATGACTTTAGGTGGTTTTGGAAGGGCTAACTTTAACCCTTCAGAAACTACATTTGAACAAATCACAAAAGGTACTGAAAATACTTATCGAACAAGTCAAAAAGGAAATGCCAGAGACGAAATGGTGTTTGGAAGGTACACTTTAGGTGCTGATTATGACATTTCTAAAACCAAATCACTTTCAGCAGGAGCGAGATTTGGAACAAGAAGTTTCAATAGAGACCAAGATTTAACAATCGAACGATTCCAAAACCTCACACAGTTGAGCAATACCAACCAAAGAATAATTTCTGAAAATCCATCTAACAGTTGGGATTTCAATATCGATTATTTGCATGTAATAAAACCACAAAAAGAGCTGAGTATATCGACACTTTATAGTAGAAGTTCGGCAAACTCAGACTTTACCAATACACCACTTGGAAATGCCGAACTTGAAAAACTCGCTCTTACTAATAGAAACGATAATATTAATCAAGAATACACAGTGCAAGTTGATTACCAAACACCTATCAAAAAGAATCAATTGGTAGAATTTGGTGGAAAAGGAATTTTTAGAGAAGTGAATAGTGACTTTAGCTATTTGGTAGGTGGTTCGGTAATAAATGACCCAAAAAGACCTAATGGATCCTTAGATTATAACCAAAACATTGGTGCAGCTTATTTGGCTTACACTTATACCACTAAAAACAAATACACTTTTAAGGCTGGTACAAGATATGAAATCACGGATATTTTTGCTACACAAAACAACTCAACGGATATTGAAATTGAGCCATATAACATTTTAGTACCAAATGTTAATATCTCAAAAACTTTTGGTGGAAAATATACAGTAAAAACAGGATACAATAGAAGAATTCAACGTCCAGGATTACAACAGTTAAATCCCAATGTGAACCTCGTAAATCCGCAAAATATTCAACAAGGAAATCCAGAATTGAGACCTGAATTGACAGACAACATTGAGGCGAGTGTAAGTGCTAGTATCAAAAAGATTTATTTGAATATGTCGCTTTTCACTAGAATGACGGGTAATGCCATCACGCAAGTAGCTACACCTTCTGGAACTGAGAATGGGGTGGTGATAACAACTTTTCAAAATATTGGAAATGACAAAGCATACGGGGTAAACTTTTCAGGCAATTTGAGTCTTACTTCCAAATGGATGATAAACGCAGGAATAGAGTCGTTTTACAATTATATTACTGGTCAAACTACATCCGCAAATGGAGTATCAATACCAGTTTCCAACCAAGGTTGGAACCACAACGGACGTTTAATGACCTTCATTACACTAAAAAAAGGATGGCAAGTACAAGCATTTAGTTTTGCAAGAGGTAGCAGAGTATTACCAATGGGACGCCAAGGAGGCTTCGGTTTCTATTCACTTGGTACTAGAAAAGAATTTAAGAATAAAAAGGGAAGCATTGGAGTATCAACGCAGAACTTCCTTCAAAATTCTATGAAAATAAGGACTACAATGGAATCGCCTCTATTTACTCAAAACAGTGTAAATTATATGTTTAACAGGGGAGTAAGTGTGAATCTCTCATACAAATTGGGTAAAATGGGCGTAGATGCAATGATGCCAAAGAAAAGAGCAAAAGGTGTGAAAAATGATGACGTAAAAGATGGTGGTGGTGAGACCACTGGTCAGCAAGGTGGTGGAGCACCAGCTGGTCGCAATTAATATGTACTTAATATAGGTTTTAGGTTAATAGATTGAGAACTTGCCAAGCTTTTGTCAAGTTTCTTTTTTTTTAAACAAACCAACTTTTAACAAAATAAAAAAACCAAGTTTGAACAGCTCCAGCAAATAAGGCACATAGTAACATCTTCCAAAGTATTTCTACCTTGTTAAATCTGAAATGTAGGGCTAAGAAACTTCCCAAAATTGGAGTGAAAATAAATGGAGTCAGTAATGCTATGCCCCACAAACCCAATTTTGATTTTACCTTTATGGCTATACGGGTGGTTCGGCTAAATATCTTTTTGGGTTTATTGCCTCTAAATCTGGTGATAAGTTTGGTGATGATTTCGCCACCATAAACTACCAGAAAGACCGTAAGCATCATGCCCAAAGATGAAAAAATACTTGTCTCCCACCAGCTAAGTTTAAATGCTACTCCTGCCAGTGGCCCACCTACAAACTTTATTGTGGCTGCCAAAGCAACCGCTAAATACTCTGAAATTCTCAACATATACTTTTACCAACAAAATTTTGACGCATAAATTACAAGTTTTTAAAAAATAATTAAAAAAATTTCGCATAGTATCTTGCATAACAAAGTACTATATTGTATATTTGCATTATCAATTATGAAAAAGCTATAATTTCTTTTAAAGAAAATGATTAAAACAACAAAATTATGAATTTAGAAAATGCACAGGTACAAATGCGGAAGGGCATCTTGGAGTATTGCATTTTGCAGATTATATCTCGTGGTGAAGTTTACGCCTCAGAGATATTGGATGAACTGCTCAATGCAAAAATAATGGTGGTAGAGGGCACATTATATCCCTTATTGACAAGACTCAAAAACGCCGAACTATTGGATTACCAATGGAAAGAATCAACTTCGGGGCCACCTCGTAAGTATTATATTCTGACCGAAAAAGGAACGAATTTCCTTGAAGGCTTGGATGATACATGGATAGAACTTGCTGAATCAGTTAAATCTATCATTGCCAAAACTCAAAAATAAACAAATATGAAAAAGACATTACAAATAACAATTGGTGGGCTCATTTTTAACATAGAAGAAGATGCCTACGACAAACTTAGCCAGTATCTCGAAGCCATAAAAAAGTATTTCTCGAGCTACGAAAGCTGCGATGAAATCACCCAAGATATTGAGGCTAGAATTGCAGAAAAATTCTACGAAAAAAATCAAAATGGTGGTGCTATAGAAATTGACGATGTAGACAAAATCATCAAGTCTATGGGAACTGTTTCAGACTTCGAGGCCATTAAAGAAGATGAAGATTTATCAAAAGAAACCTCCGAAAGTACTCCATTTGGCAGCTCGGAACAACCAAAATTCGAATATTCACAAAAAACCGAAACAGGAATTCCTCCAACCAAGTTTTACCGTGACAGCAAACACAAAGCTTTGGCGGGTGTATTGGCAGGACTTGCACACAGGTTTGAGTTCGACGTAGTTTGGGCAAGAATTCTGTTCATAGTTTTAAGCTTCGGATTGATAGACTTGGGCATTGGATTCTTCATTTTCATTGCCTATTTTGTTTGCTGGATAGCATTTCCAGAAAGAAATGATTTAGATGAAGTCAAAAATGTAAAGAAATTCTACCGAAATCCCGAAAACAAAGTTCTAGGCGGTGTTGCTACAGGACTTTCTTCTTATTTAGGAATGGATTTGGTTCTGGTTCGCGTTCTTTTTGTAGTAAGCGGATTTTTCTTTATAGGCATTATTTTGTATATAATATTTTGGATAGTAGCACCTAACGCAGTTACAATTACCCAAAAAATGGAACTCAAAGGACAGGCCGTAACTATTGAAAATATTGAATCTTCTATCAAAACTAACAGCCTTTCAGAATCACCGAGACAAGAAAGTGCTATTGCTAAACTTTTACTATTTCCATTCAGATTGATTGGAATTATCTTGAAAGCATTGGGTAAAATTTTAGGGCCGATTGGTACATTGGTTAAAATGTTCATTGGCTTATTGCTCATGATTATAGGTGCTTCGTTTGGCTTTGCGGCTATCATTACTACCGGAGTATTCTACGGATTGATATCTAGTAAAGAATGGATTTCAGGAGATCATGTGATAGGTATGTTGAGCAGAGACTTGCCTCCACTGGGTGGTTTCTTCGGTTTCCTAGCCTTATTTATACCGGCAGTTACCATTGTTTTGATAGGTATAAAACTGTTGACTGGACAATTAAGCGGCCAAAGAAATTTCTGGATGACCATGTTAGCACTTTGGCTAATGGGAGTAGTAGGAATAAGTGCAGTGGGTTCAAAATATGCACTAAACTTCTCAAAACAAAATGGTTATACAGACGAAACCACCTTAACGCTGCCGAATGGAACACTTTATTTGGATGCTCTTGAAAGAGATGAAGATGAAGACGACGTGTTCAACACAAGGGTTGTACTTGAAGCTTCTGAAAATGCAAGTCTGACTTTAAAAACCAAATATAGCTCTCATGGAAGATCAAAGGAACAAGCATTGTCTTTAGCCAAAGATATTTCATATTTGATTGCACAAAGAGATTCTGTCATTATTTTCCCAGAAAACTTCATCATGAAAGACAAAAATGTATTTCGTGATCAGAAAGTGGAAGCTACGTTGTTTATCCCGAAAAACAAGAAGTTTAAAATGTCTAGAGAGTTTGTAAGAAGGGTTTATAGTCAATCGTGGAATCTCGACTCTAAGTTTGGAATTGACAGTGACAATATCGAAAAATACACCTTTTTGATGGATGAAAGTGGTGAAATCGCTTGTGCAGATTGTCCAGTTTTGACCGAAGATGAAAGAGAAGCTTTAGACAGAAATGGCAACAACGGCTCGTTTGGAGGTGAAGATTTTAACGATCATGGTGAGTTTCATAAATCTGTAACTGTTGAAAGCTTTAAGAATATTGATTTTGGATCAAACTTTATTGTGACCATCAAGCATGGAGACAAAACTTCTGTGGATATTTACAGCAACGATCAGAAAGAACTCGATAACATCGAGGCAAAGGTAAAAGGAAGTACTTTGGAGATAGAATATGATGACCCGTTCAGAGATCATGACTCAGAAGTTCATATTTACATCGTGACCAATACCCTTGAAAATCTTGATATTTCAGGTGCTGCAAAAGCAAAAATATTGGGGTTTGAAAACCTTAACGATTTGAATGTTGAATTATCTGGAGCATCACAGGTGGCCATGGATATAATATCTAAAACACTAGATATCAGTGCTTCTGGAGCATCTCAACTGATCACAAAAGGTTCATCGACTGCTTTGAAAGCCAACCTCTCGGGAGCGTCACAATTGGATGCAAAAGGCTTAAAAGTAGAAAAAGCGGATATTGAGGCACACGGTGCAAGTGTAGCTAAACTTAGTAAAATAAAAGACTTGAGGTCTGATACCAGTGGAGGTAGCGTAATAGAAAGAGATTAAAAGTTGCTTCTCAATAATGAAAACCTCGGAGATTCTCTTCGAGGTTTTTTATTTTATACCGATTGCATAAATATTTTGGATGTAATTATTGATACCATCAAAGTTTCAGATTAGCTTCGGCTATTAATTCAATTAAACCTTAAAAAAATGAAGTCTATTCTGGCAGTTTTTCTATTTTCTGTTTTAACCTCAGCAGCATCGTATGGTCAAAACAAAGACGTATTAGCCGTTCAAAAAGTATTAGAAATCTTGAGGATTCAAATGCTAAACCCTACTGAATCGGGCTTAAAATCTATATCACATCCTAATTTAACTTATGGTCATTCAAACGGGAAAATAGAAAACCAAAAAGAATTTATGGACGCATTTTTGACCGGCGTTTCTGACTTTACTTCTCTTGATTTTTCGGATGTAAAAATTGAAATCGTAGATAAAACTGCAGTAGTAAGGCATCTACTTATAGCCGAGTCAATGGACAAAGGAAAACAACCTGCCAAGGTGAACATTAAAGTAATGTTGGTTTTTACAAAAAGTAAATATGGTTGGTTGTTATTGGGCAGACAAGCCGTGAAGTACCTTTAATTTTTTTCTTTGAAATATTCTATTAAATAATCCTTTTTTACTAGAATTTACACTAAATGACACTAGGATTCCACCTTTTTAAATAAAGTTGTCAAAATAGTATTAAAAAAAGAATCGCATTGGAATTTTATTTTAAATAATCTGCATAGATTTGAGTTTCCAAAAATTAGGCAATAAAATAAACAAATATTGCTAAAAGGAGACATCAAAATATGAGCAATAGAGTATTAAAAGTTCACCCAAATGACAACGTAATCGTTGCCTTGAGCGACATCAAGAAAGGAGAAATTGTAGAATATAACAAAAAACCTTACGAACTAACGAGTGATATCCCAGCCAAGCACAAATTTGCAGAAACAGATTTTGAAGCTGGTGAAGAGATTTATATGTATGGCGTTTTAGTGGGTAAAGCCCAACAAAAAATCAATAAAGGTGAGTGGATAACAACTTTTAATGTTAAGCATGCAGCAAGCGAGTTTAACTTGGGTGAAAGACATACCGACTGGCAGATACCTGATGTAAGCGAGTTTAGCAAACGTACTTTTATGGGTTATCACAGAGCCAATGGCGAAGTTGGAACAGCTAACTATTGGATTGTATTGCCGATGGTTTTTTGTGAGAACCGCAACCTAGAAATCATGAAATCAGCCTTGGTGGATGATTTGGGTTATGGCAAAAAAACGAAATATAAAAACTACGCCAAAAGTTTAATAGACCTTTATTCTGCAGGTAAAAATATAGAAGAAATTCTATCTGTAGAAATTGACGGAAACGAAAACTCGGCCTCTGAAAAAATATTTAAGAACGTTGACGGAATAAAATTCTTAACACACGACATGGGCTGCGGCGGCACACGTCAAGACGCTCAAGCATTGTGTGGACTTTTAGCAGGATATATAACACATCCAAATGTGGCAGGTGCAACGGTCTTGAGCCTGGGCTGTCAAAATGCACAATATTACATGTTGCAAGAAGAAATAGAAAAACGTGGTGGAATGAACCAGAAACCTATTTACTTTCTAGAACAACAACAACTGGGTACTGAAGAACTTTTAGTAAGCAATGCCATAAAACAGACTTTTGCTGGACTCATAGAGGCCAATAAAATACAAAGAAAACCTGCATCGGTAGACAAATTAGTATTGGGACTTGAATGTGGAGGTTCTGATGGTTTTTCAGGAATTTCCGCAAATCCAGCCATCGGCTATACATCTGACCTTTTGGTAGCTTTGGGAGGAACTGTTATACTATCAGAGTTTCCCGAATTGTGTGGTGTGGAACAAGAACTCAGCGACAGATGTATGATAACCGAAAACGCTGAAAAGTTTAATCATTTGATGACCACTTACAATAACAGAGCTAAAGCAGTAGGATCGGGATTTGACATGAATCCATCCCCAGGAAACATCAAAGATGGTCTTATTACAGACGCCATAAAATCTGCAGGAGCAGCAAAAAAAGGTGGTACCTCGCCAGTAACCGATGTTTTAGATTACCCTGAAAAAGTTACTAAAAAAGGCTTAAACTTATTGTGCACTCCAGGAAACGATGTAGAATCCACAACTGCAGAAGTGGGTTCTGGTGCAAATATTGTACTTTTCACTACGGGCCTTGGTACACCTACAGGTAATCCAATAGTACCAGTTATAAAGATATCAAGTAATACCAAGTTGGCCGAAAAAATGGCGGACATAATTGATATAAATACTGGCTCGATTATAGAAGGCAAAGAAACGATTGAGCAGGCAGGTCGTCGAATTTTAGATTTTGTCATTAATGCCTCAAGTGGTACACAGGAAGTAAAAGCAGTTACAAACGGACAAGATGACTTTATTCCTTGGAAAAGAGGAGTAAGTTTATAATTAAAAAATTAGATACGAAAATGGCAAAAGCTTTTTTAGACGAAAACTTTCTTTTACAAACCAAAACGGCAGAGATACTTTATCATGATTATGCTAAAGAAATGCCGATTATCGATTATCACAATCACCTTCCTCCTGACCAAATACTAAACGACATAAATTTCAATAACCTTACGCATGCTTGGCTTTATGGCGACCACTACAAATGGAGAGCCATGCGTACAAACGGCATAAACGAAGCTTATTGCACTGGAGATAAAAGCGATTATGAGAAATTTGAAAAATGGGCAGAAACCATTCCAAATACCATGCGGAATCCACTTTACCATTGGTCACATTTGGAATTACAACGTTATTTTGATGTAAAAGAAGTGCTTAATCCTGCTTCATCAAAAGCAATTTATGACACCTGCACCGCCAAACTTGCCACAAAGGAATATGGTGTTCGTGGATTATTGAAAAAGATGAATGTTACGACAGTTTGCACGACAGATGACCCCCTTGATTCTTTAGAACATCACATAGCTTATCATAAAGAACTGGCCACCAACCCTGCTGGCTCCGAGGTAGCCATGTTGCCAGCGTTCAGGCCTGACAAATTTATTTTGATAGAAAATCCAAACTTTGCCTCATTTATTGAAAAACTCGGAGGAATAGTAGGCTTCGAAATCAAAGATTACTCGGATTTAAAAAAAGCAATAAAATCAAGAGCGGATTTCTTTGCGGAAAACGGCGGAAAAGTATCCGACCACGGTTTGGAGGAAATATATGCAGAAGATTTTACAGAAGAACAGGCAGATGCCATTCTGAAAAAAACATTAAATAAACAAGAGATTTCAGTTAGTGAGGCTGTTATTTTCAAATCAGCCATGTTGCACTTTTTGGGCACAATGTATGCTGAACTGGGCTGGATTCAGCAGTTTCACCTCGGTGCTTTAAGGAATAATAACAAAAAAGCGATGAGAACTCTCGGACCTGACACAGGCTGGGATAGCATTGGAGATTGGTCACAAGCCAAAGCATTGTCAAAGTTTTTGGGAAAATTGGGCGAATATGACCAACTGACCAAAACGATAATTTACAACCTAAATCCTGCCGATAACGAATTGATGGCCACCATGATAGGGAACTTTAACGATGGGTCTGTAGCTGGAAAAATTCAATGGGGGTCTGGATGGTGGTTTCTTGACCAAAAAGACGGCATGGAAAAACAGATAAACACATTATCGCAAATGGGTCTATTGAGTCAGTTTGTGGGTATGCTTACTGATTCCCGTAGTTTTCTTTCGTTTCCACGTCATGAATATTTCAGAAGAATATTGTGTAATATTTATGGGAATGACATTGAGAATGGAGAACTTCCAAATGATCAAGCATTCATAGGAAAAACCATTCAGAATATTTGTTACAACAACGCCAAAACGTATTTTGGATTCTAAGCAATGAAGAAATCGATTCTGACATTTGGCGAAATTTTGCTTCGGCTCTCTCCCGAAATGGGAGGAGAATGGATACGAAAAGCAAGTATATCAACCTTTGTAGGAGGTGCCGAACTAAACACTGCCATGGCCCTAGCAAGTTGGCATATACCCGTCCAATATTGCAGTGGATTACCAAAAAATGCACTAGCAGAAGAAATAGCCCAACATTTAGAATCTAAAAATATCGATACTTCCAAAATTCAATGGTGCGGAGAACGAATTGGTATTTATATTCTTCCACAAGGTGCTGATTTAAAAAATACGGGAGTAATTTATGACCGGGCTCACTCTTCTTTCGCATCTATACAAGTTGGCCAAGTAAACTGGGAGGAGATTTTTAATAATGTAGAATGGTTACACATTAGTGCCATTACGCCCGCATTGAGCCAAAATATGGCCAATTTGTGTTTAGAAGCCGTAAAAGAAGCTAAAAAAGCAGGTGTAAAAGTATCCGTTGATCTCAACTATCGCTATAAACTTTGGAAATATGGCAAAGAACCTATAGAAATAATGCCAGAAATAACCCAATACTGCGACCTCATTATGGGTAATCTTTGGGCAGCCAATAAACTATTAGGTACTCCGATTAATCAAAAAGTAGAAATAAACAATGCTTCTAAGGAAGATTATCTACTCGAATGTGAAAAGGTTTCAAAAGAAATTTCATTAAAATTTAAAAATTGTAAATATATAGCCAATACTTTTAGATTTGACTATCAAAATGAAGGAATAGAATACTATACAACTATATTTACGGAGAATAATCTGTATGTCTCGCCACATTTTAAGGTTAAAAAAGTAATAGACAAAGTAGGAAGCGGCGACTGTTTTATGGCAGGCTTGTTGTATGGACTTTACAACGAACAATCACCTCAAGAAATCATAGATTTTGCAGCTGCTGCGGCCATCGGAAAACTAAATGAATATGGAGATGCCACTCAACAAAAAGTAGAAGATGTGATTCAAATTTTAAATGCCCTTTTGGTAAATCAATAATAATGACAAAAGAAGAAATATTAGAACTTATCCTTGAAAAACCCCTAGTACCAGTTTATTACAATGCAGATATAGAAATAACAAAAACCATTGTAAAAGCGTGTTATGAGGCAGGAATTAGAGCATTTGAGTTTACCAATAGAGGAAAAAATGCAGCTGAAGTATTTTCAAAAATAGAGACATTTGTTCGTGAAAATTGTCCTGGAATGATATTGGGTATAGGTACAATTGTAGATGCCGAAACAGCAGAAAACTACGTAAAATTGGGTGCCGATTTTATTGTTCAACCTGGCACAACTAAAGAAGTGAGCGAAGTTTGTAAAAAACACAACATAGCTTGGGTCCCTGGTGTAATGACTCCTACCGAAATCTACAGTGCATTGTCTTTGGGTGCATCTATGGTGAAGATATTCCCAGGGAATATAGTTGGCTCAGCATACGTAAAAGCACTCAGAGGCCCTATGCCAACTGTTAAAATAATGGTAACTGGTGGAGTAGAACCTACAGAAGGTAGCCTAAAAGAATGGTTTGATGCTGGAGCAAATGCAGTTGGACTGGGTTCTCAACTTTTCAAAGACATGGACGACATAGAAATATTCAAAACCAAAGTGAAAGGACTGTTTTCTTTCATTCAACCTTAACCCTAAAAAAATGGAGAACAAAATCGGAAACTATCGCTGGACCATCTGTGCCCTCGTGTTTTTTGCAACCACCGTAAACTACCTAGATCGGCAAGTAATCAGCCTTTTAAAATCAGTCCTCTCTGACGAACTCAAATGGGACGATGGTGATTACGCCAACATCGAAATCGCTTTCAAACTATTCTATAGCTTTGGAATGCTCATAGCAGGTCGCGTAGTAGACAAGCTAGGAACAAAAAAAGGCTATGCAATGGCCACAGGATTATGGAGTTTAGCAGCAATAGGCCATGCATTGGCCAATTCTGCATTTGGTTTTATGATAGCCAGAGCATTTTTAGGGGTAACAGAAGCAGGGAACTTTCCAGCCGCCATCAAAAGCACTGCTGAGTGGTTTCCTAAAAAAGAAAGAGCCTTGGCTACGGGTATTTTTAATTCAGGAACAAACATCGGAGCCATAGTAGCACCCTTAACAGTACCGTTTATAGCAGCTGCTTGGGGTTGGCAATGGGCATTTATTTTGACTGGATTGATAGGCTTTATTTGGCTGATTTTGTGGCAAAAACACTATACTTCGCCCAAGGATTCCAGAAAACTCAGCCAAGTCGAATTTGATTATATACACTCAGATAAAGAAGATGAAAATATTGAAAAAGTAGTAGAAAACGAGAAAGTTTCTTGGTTTAAACTCTTAACATTTCGTCAAACTTGGGCTTTTGCAATAGGAAAATTCCTGACTGATCCAGTTTGGTGGTTTTACCTTTTCTGGTTGCCCGACTTTTTGCAAAGCGAATATAAACTTACACTTACCGAAATCGCAATTCCTACAGCAGTGGTATATATGATTTCTACAATAGGTAGTGTTGGTGGTGGTTATTTGCCGATGGCCTTTATAAACAGAAATATGCCGGCATTTAAGGCCCGCAAAACCTCAATGTTTATTTTTGCATTGTGTGTATTGCCGGTGGTGCTCTCGCAATATGCTGGTAGAATAAATATGTGGCTGGCGGTCTTGGTGATAGGAATAGCTGCCTCGGCACATCAAGCTTGGTCTGCCAATATTTTCACTACAGTGTCTGATATGTTTCCCAAAAAAGCCACTGCCTCGGTAACAGGAATAGGCGGTATGATGGGAGGCTTAG
>JAIPAJ010000003.1 GCA_021740125.1 Leadbetterella sp.
AGGGCGGCTTTAACGGCATATACCCCACACTTTCTAGGGTTTATCCAACAGAAATCCGGTCTACAGGAGTGGGATTTGCTGTAGGCATTGGACGTTTTGGAGCCATTCTTGGGCCATCGCTTTTTGGATTACTTTCAGATCAAAAACTCGGTATAGGGTTACTGTTCACGGTATTTTCTATCCCACTTATCGTAATGGGTGTCAGCGTTTATAGCCTTAAATCCAAACGTTTAGAATAAATTTTTTATGAAAGCTGCATTTTTGAAAAACCCTTTAGAAATAGATTTTCAAGAAATCGAAATACCCGAGCCAGGTTTTGGAGAAGTTAGAATAAAACTTCAAAAAGTGGGTATCTGTGGCTCAGATGTTCACCTATTTTTGGGGCATCGGATATTGGAAAAACCTACCATCATTGGCCATGAAGGCTTTGGTATTATTGATAAAATTGGTGCTGATGTAGAAAACCGAAAAATGGGAGAAAGGGTAGCTGTTGAACCTAATATTCCTTGCCAAAAGTGTAAATTTTGTCAACAGGGCAGAGGAAATATTTGTGTGAATAAACGAGTAAAAGGACTTAATGAAAGTGGTTGCTTTGCCGATTATGTAGTACTTCCAGAAGCATTTGCCTGGAAAATCCCTAATGAAATAAGCGATAAAGATGCAGTGGTATTGGAACCAACCGCAGTGGCAGTACATGCATTATTTAACACTAATACCAAACCTGGAGATACGATAGCCATTATTGGCCTCGGAGCTATTGGTTTATTAATTAACCATTTGGCCTTAGCCTTAGGATATAAAGTACTAGTTTGCGAGCCACAACAAGAAAAGTTAAATTTGGCCATAAAAGAAGGAGCAATAGGTATAAAACCGGAAGGGAATGCTGATAATCAAGTAGCTCAACTTTCAGAAGCCTGGGAAAAACACGAAATAGCAGCTGTGTTTGAATGTGCAGGGGTATCACAAACCGCATCGTTGGCAACGGCGGCGGCTCCGAGAGGTTCTGAAATTATATTGGTGGGACTTTCGGGAGGACTTTCGACATTTACTCCACTTAAAATCGCCCGAGAAGGCATTCATATCGTACCATCCATCATTTATGATCATCCTGCCGATTTTAGAAGGGCGATTCAGCTAATCAAATCTGGAATTATCTCTCCAAGTAAAATCATTTCAAGAACATTGCCTTTTGATGATTTGCAATCGGCATTGGAATTGGCTGCGAAAGGCGATGAAAGCAAAATCATAATTGAATTTAACTGAACAAAAACTTCTTTTTTTAAATTATTCTCAAAAGTTCGGAAGACAAAAAGAGTAAATATGACTCAAAAAATATTAAAAAAAGAAACGCCAGAAAGCAAGAAATCTAAACTCCAACAAAAATATGAGAGCTTACTGAAGGACATTGAAAAACGAAAAAAGCAGCACAAAAACCTAACTGAAGGCTTGCGTGTGGCTATTCCGCGTGTCATATCTGAACTTCAGCCTTTGGCAAAAAATGAAAGCGAATGGCATATAAAGAAATTACATCGTTTAGATGAAATTGTGGACGAAATAGTAATCTCAAAAACAAAAAAAGAAATATTTGTCACCTATATTTTAGATGAAATTTGTTTGTTTTTAACCTCCTCGCATCCTGATAATGAAGAATTAAAATATCTATATCAAAAATACGCCAAAGAAGCATTTAACTTTAACAACACTCCAAAACAGTTCGATTTCGAAGAGAAAAAACAACCAACTTCAGAAGAAATAGTAGATAAAAAGGAGGATCATGCTTCATTTGAAACAAATGGAAAAAATTCTGATGCGAAATTTAACAAAAAAGAAAAGCAACCAAACAAAAAGCAAAAGAAAGAATTAGACGCACAAAAAATTCTTGCACTTGATGCCAAAGCCATCTATTTTAGGCTTATAAAAAAATATCATCCTGACCGCCAGCAGGACCTCGAAAAACAAAAAGAGTACACTGAAATTTCAAAATTGGTCACCAAGGCGTACAAAGAAAATGATTTTATGGCCTTATTGAGACTTCAGGTAGAATATATCGAAGAAAACGAAAATGATGCACACGCTCTAGCCGATGATATGATTGAGCGATATAACAAAATATTACTTGGCCAACTAACCGAACTCAACTTAACGGTTCTTCAAGCCAAAAGAAACGCTCACGGTTTGTTTGAAGACTTTTTCGATGAAAATTATACTTTTTCAGAAAAGCTATTCGAAAAAAAGAAATGGGAAATTGAAATTAGTATCTCCAAAATCAAACAAAATATTGAAGAATCTCATTTACAAAAAAAGGGCTGGTTTAAACAATGGCTCAGGGAGTTACAGGAACTTAATGACAAGAAAGCTTTAGATATATTTTATAATAGATTTTGATAATCTAGCTCAAGAAATTTAATCAAATAGAGATTGATATTTCGAAACTTTAGCGTCAACACTGAGTTGTACTTCTTGAGCACTATTTATATCCTTTGATAACAGAATATTTTAACAGTTTTTGTCGTTTTCTTAAAAGCATTTAGGTTATTTTTGACCAATACAATAAAAACCACCCGATAACTATCGGGATTCCGTTAACCTTTGGGACATAAACAGCGTATTTGTAAGCACATAAGCGAAGCTTTACTATGAGAAAAACCTTTCACTTTCTTTTTATATTGATATTGGCCTGTCCATTTTGGAGTTATGCCACCCACTTGCGTGCCGGCGAAATTACAGCCAAACGGGTATCTGAAACCCAACTTACCTACAAAGTGACGTTGACCACATTCACGGATCAGGTAAATGGTAGAGCGGCTAACGACGGGCAGGAAACCGTGAGTTTCTATTTTGGTTTTTCTACGAATAAAGTGGAGTCGTATAATGTAACCCGAAAAAAGAAATTTCTGATCAGTCCGACTACCATGTGTAACGTTTATGACACCACATTTACGTTTCCGGCACCAGGCAGATACACCATAAGTTGCGGAATAGTTAACCGAAATGAACGAACCATAAACCTTCCTCAACCTTCCGAAAACATCAGTTTTTTTGTTCAAACTACCATCGTTATCAGTTCGAGTTTCGGTTTAAATAGCACACCCGTTTTGCTCAATATTCCTTTAGATTCCGCTGCAATAGGCAAAAGATTCATTCATAATCCTGGTGCTTTTGATATTGATGGAGACAGCCTTTCATATAAATTAACAACACCTCAACGAGACAAAGGCGTAGACACTGGGATAGGAGAGTTTATTGCGGGATACCTCGACCCTAGCACAGTTGGGCCATCCCCTGTACTCAATCAAGCAGGTACGGGTCCTGCAACTTTTAGAATAGACCCACGAACGGGTGACCTCATTTGGGATGCTCCGAGAGAAATAGGGCAGTATAACGTTGCATTTATTATAGAAGAATGGCGAAAAGCTCCAGATGGAACTTATATAAAAATCGGGGAAATAGTCCGAGATATGCAGATAATTGTGGCAGAATCAGACAATAATAGTCCTGAACTCATTCTTCCGCCAGATATCTGTATAGAAGCAGGTAAAAAGCTAGAGTTTGAAGTAAAAGCAACAGACAAAGACGACCAACCGCTTAAAATAACCTCCACTGGAGGAGTTTATAATCTCGATGCCAATGGACTGTTTTTCAAATACGTAGAACCTGAAGCAGCGAAATTTAAAGCCGCGGTTACGAAAAAACAAGCCAATGGAACTTTCACGTGGAACACCAACTGTCTGCATGTGCGTGAGCAAGCTTATGACGTACTTTTTAAAGTGGAAGATAATCCCGGACGATTTGATATTCAACTGGTTGATATTAAAACCATTAAAATAAGTGTACTCCCACCTAGGCCCCTAGGACTTACGGCATTTGAAACTGATGCTGGCATAAAGCTCACATGGCAGGCACAAAAAGTTTGTAAGACAGCAGGCAAAATATTGGTTTACAGAAAAAGCGGTTGTAGTGGACTAAATCCAGGTGAATGTGCTTCAGGTATTCCGAATGATTGGGGATATTCTCTCGTAGGAGAAGTGAATGTAGCAGACAGCTCTTACCTCGACACCAAAGCTGACAAAGGATCAATCTACAGCTATAGATTGGTGACCGAGCTAGCCGTGAATCAATTCTTAAACATGCAAAGTGCTCCTTCAACAGAGTTTTGTATTGGATCCGAAATAAAACAAGGCATGAATGTCATGACGAAGGTATCAGTCACTAAAACCGACCTTACGACTGGCGAAATATTGGTAAACTGGACAAAGCCTTTGGACCTGAAAATAGAGGAAAACAAAGGCCCATATGCGTACAAACTTTACAGAGCAATAGGAATTGGTGGTGAAAACTACACCCTAGTACATACCCAAAACACGCTATTAAACACAGCAGCAGACACTATTTTTACAGACAAAAACCTCAATACCAAAGAGTTGGTTTACAGATACAAAGTGGAGTTTTATACAGAAACGAGCAAATTGTTCAGTAGTTCTGCAGTGGCTTCAAGTGTGAAGCTGGGTGTGTTGCCAGACGACAAGTCCTTGAAACTCTCTTGGGAAGCCAACGTGCCTTGGTCAAACGAAAACCGCACTCATTTTATCTACAGAGAAGATAAACTCAATTTGGGCAAGTTTAATCTGGTAAAAAAGGTTAATGTAACTTTAGCCAATACTTTTAGTTTTACCGATAAAGGGCTAGATGAGGAAAAAGCGGATGGAGACATCTCGTATGACATCCAAAATGGAGAAACACACTGTTATTTTGTGGTTACCTATGGTGCTTATGCCGAGCTTCCACAGTATGGTGTTCTAGAGAACTACTCTCAAATAGCTTGTGGAAGTCCATCTGATAAGTCGCCACCTTGTCCACCTGCTATTGTAAATACACCAGGAGGAAGCGGCTCAGGTTGTGTGGGGCTTACTGCAAAAGATTTTTGTGATGACAATGTATTTGTAAATAAGATAAATTGGAACACCCCAACTACAAACGGCACAGCTGCATGCAGGCAAGATATTGCGTCTTACAGTATATTTTTCGCTAGATATGAAGACGAAAAACCAACTTTAATTGCTGTACAAGATGCCTCCTCTGGTACTACGTTTTCGCATAGAAGAAATTCAAAAGACGGCTTTGCTGGATGCTATTATATTTCTGCCAAAAATTCGATAGGAATTGAAAGTGAAATTAGCAACAAAATATGCTTTGACAACTGCGAAGACTTGAGTTTCCCGAATGTGTTTTCACCCAACAATGATGGCAAAAACGACACTTTCTCTCCTTTGAATTGTCCTGCTTTCATCAATAATATAAATTTCGACCTTTATTCTTCTCAAGGATTAAAAGTGGCTACAAGCAATGGTGAAAGGCTCGAATGGGATGGTAAAGACCTAAAAGGCAAAGACTTGCCTGCTGGTGTCTATTATTATTATATCTCGGTGAATTTTGAAAAGCTAGACAGGGCGGGAATTACCAAGACTTTCAAGGGTTATTTGACATTGATTAAGTAAAAATGAAACTTCATTTTAAAACTAGACTGTGAAACTTTAACATTAAGTAAATTAAGAGGTTAAGAACATTGGGACTAAAAACAACCCTTCATGTCCCTTCATATTCTTCACCCCTTCATGTTAAAAAAATCAAAAACACTATAAAACAAAAAAGGGAGCAAAAGCTCCCTTAAATGTTCTTATAAACAATCGATTACATCGAAATCTCTACTACTTCAACCTCCACCATACCAGCAGGGGCTTGAATTTGTGCTTTGTCGCCTACTTTCTTACCTAAAAGACCCTTTGCAAAAGGTGAGTTGATCGAGATTTTGCCTTGTTTCAGGTCAGCCTCTTCCTCCGCCACCAAAATGTAGGTCATTATTGCACCGTTTTTGGCGTTTTTGATTTTCACTTTGTTCATCAAAGAAACTGAAGAAATGTCTATCGTAGACTCATCCAAAATTCTTGCGTTCGAAAATAATATTTCTAACTTCGAAATCTCTCCTTCCATCAAGCCTTGAGCATCTTTGGCGGCATCATATTCGGCATTTTCAGATAAGTCTCCTTTGTCTTTGGCTTCAGCTATGGCTTTTGATATTTCTCTTCGTCCACGTGTTTTGAGGTCGTTGAGTTTGTTTTTCAAATTATCATATCCTTCCTGTGTATAATATTGAAATGACATGTTTTTTAAGTTTTAATGTTAATACTACTAAAAAAAAGAACCCGCCCTCTCAGGCTGGGTAGAAAAAAAAAGAACGGCGAAAATCGACCGTTCCTGATATTAAATAAAATCAGAAACTTGGCTAAGTTTTGCTAGAAAATGTAAATTCCGTTTTTTGCATTCTTTTCATATAAGCAACAAAGATAACACTTTTTTTTGGTGTGTCAAGCTAATTTTTTGGGGTGGATATTGGTCCGTTTATAATTTCATCATTTAGCGAAAAATGGACTAAAACTATTTATTTCATAATTTGACGTGAATTAAGCTCCGGCAAATACCGATTCAATTCATAGAAATAAGCATGGATTGTTTTAAAAATCAAATTACAATTATAGTATCTAAACCAAATCTAGACTTTTGAGGTTATCAAATTGTTATGAAATTATAACCACGACTATATTGTCGCATTACGGATTTTAAAACTTCCATGTCGAAACTCGCTCCTGAGGACAAATTTATTGATTTTTCGGATTATGGTCGGCCTATTGCTAGAGGAATAGCAACCTTCTTAAAAAACACCAAGATCACGCCTATTCATATTACATTGGCATTTGGGGTGTCTGGTTTGTTGGCCATTTACCTTATTTTTGCAGAATATTATTGGGCTGCTGCATTTTTTCTTATTCTAAAATCGATACTCGACGCTGCTGACGGCGAACTTTCTCGCCAAAAAAATACGCCTTCGTATGTGGGTAGATATTTGGATAGCATTTTTGACATAATCCTTAATTTTCTTCTCTTGTTCTCAATTGGCCATCTGTCCAACACGCCCATTTGGCAGACTTTCGTGGCTTTTAACTGTGTACAATTGCAAGGTACTTTGTACAATTATTACTATGTCATTCTAAGGAATATCACTATAGGTGGTGACAACACCAGCAAGGTTTTTGAGCAAAAGGCACCAATAGCTTTTGCTGGTGAAAATCAGAAAACCGTGAACGTCATGTTTAAGATATTCAATGTTTTATATGGCTTTTTTGATAGATTCGTCCAAGCACTTGAAGCCACCGCTCACCGCTCCAAAAACTACCCCAGCTGGTTTATGAGCTTGGTTTCAGTTTATGGTTTGGGATTTCAGTTGCTCATAGTTGCTTTATTTTTGTCTTTGGACAAAATGACTTTTATCGTTCCCTTTTTTATCGGTTATACGTTATTATTGCCAATCATGATTATGGTACGTAAGTCTTTGAATGAATATTCAAAAAAATCCAGCTGATTGGAGTTTTGGTAGGCTAATTTTTAAATAGTTTAGTGAAAATAGTATAAATATTTTTAAATTGCAGTCGTTGTAAACCATAGACCAAAAACTGCCTAAATTATAGCAGTAATTTGGTTTCGTTTTTTCAATTAAACAATTAAGAAAATGGCAAAAGCACAAGACGCTAAAAAAGCTGTAAAAAAAGAACCTACCAAAACAGCAAAAGAAAAAAAGCAGGAAAAACAAGAAAAGAAAAACAGAAAAGACTATTGAAAAACACCCTTTTGTGGTGTTTTTTTTATTAAAAAATATGGCAATCAAGAAAATTGAAATCGGGGAATTTGTTGCAATATTTAAGGAAAACTTGGTTTTAGATGTAAGAAGCCCCGTTGAATATGCTCATGCCCACATACCTACCGCTTATAGTTTACCCCTGTTTACCAACGACGAACGAAAAGTTGTGGGTACGGCATATAAGCAAGAAAGCAAAGAAAAAGCTATAAAAATAGGATTAGAATACTTCGGCCCAAAAATGAGAGCCCTGGTAGAAGAGGTAGAAGAGTTGGTGAGAACCAAAAACACAAAAATACTGGTGCATTGTTGGCGTGGCGGTATGCGAAGTGGTGGTGTAGCCTGGTTATTAGATCTATATGGATTCGAAGTATATCAGTTGATTGGTGGCTATAAAGCATATCGCAATTGGGTTCTGAGCCAATTTGAAAGGCCTTATGATATTACCATTTTGAGCGGAAATACGGGAAGTGGAAAAACGCCTTTGCTTCATGAATTAGAAAAGTCAGGAATGCAAATGGTTGATTTAGAGGCCATTGCCAATCATAAAGGTTCAGCTTTAGGTGGCATCAATCAACCTCCACAACCTAGCCAAGAGATGTTTGAGAATCTGCTTGCACAAGAATTCTCCCTTAAAAATTTAGCGGAAAACATTCTTCTCGAAGACGAAAGTCAACGAATCGGTAATGTAAATATTCCAAATATTTTATGGCAAAAAATGAAAGAAAGCGATCTGATTTATCTCCAAATTCCGTTTGACGAACGCCTTAAATATTTGGTAGAAGAATACGGAAAACTTCCATTTGGCGAACTGAAAAGTGCAATTTTAAGAATACAAAAAAGACTTGGCGGACTCGAAACCAGGAATGCCCTACAACATTTAGAGAGTCAAAATCTGAATGACTGTTTTGGTATTTTACTGCGATATTACGATAAATGGTATGAAAAAGGCCTTCATGCCAAAGAAATTGGAGAGGTTATTAAAATAGAAGGAGAAAGCGTGAACGTTGAATCAAACGCAAAAAAAATTATAGAACGACAATGGAAGAAATTAAACTAACGCAATATTCGCACGGTGCTGGTTGTGGCTGCAAAATATCACCTCAAGTATTAGACGTGATTTTGAAAGGAAACATAGCCATGCCTAACAACGAAAATCTCATCGTTGGTAATCACAGCAAAGACGACGCCGCAGTACTGAATCTCGGAAATGGCTCCGCCCTCATTTCTACCACGGATTTCTTTATGCCCATCGTTGACGACCCCTATAACTTTGGTCGAATAGCCTCCTGCAATGCCATCAGCGACGTGTACGCCATGGGCGGTAAACCCGTTTTGGCCATTGCCATTCTGGGTTGGCCTATCAATAAACTTTCTGCTGAAGTGGCTCAAAAAGTAATAGACGGCAGCCGAAGCATCTGCCTCGAAGCGGGAATTTCTCTTGCAGGTGGACACAGTATTGACTCACCAGAACCCATTTTTGGTTTGGCCGTAAACGGAATAGTACCGTTAGAAAATATCAAACAAAACAACCAAGCAAAAGCGGGCGATATGTTGTTTTTGACCAAACCGCTTGGCGTGGGGATTTTGACAACGGCAGAGAAAAAGGCCATCTTAAAACCAGAACATAAAGACCTGGCAACTAATCAAATGATGCGATTGAATAAAGTTGGTGAAGAGTTAGGAAAATTGGCTTGTGTTTCGGCCATGACAGACGTAACTGGATTTGGTTTACTCGGGCATTTAACCGAAATGGCTGAAGGCTCGGGTTTGAGTGCTATTATTGATTTTGAAAAAATACCCGTAATTACACCTGAAATATATGATTATATAGCCCAAGGCTCAGTGCCTGGCGGAACCAACAGAAATATGAATAGTTATGGACACCAAATTGCCACATTAACGGAACAACAAAGAGCAATCTTGGCTGACCCACAGACCAGCGGTGGTTTGTTGATTGCTGTGGCTAAAGACCAAGCATTGGAAGTAATTAAAGTTTTGACTGAAAATGGATTAAATGATTTCTGTGAACCGATTGGATATTTGACTGAAACATCGGAATTTGTGGTGAATATTGGTGGCACAATTTTTTAAATTGTGTTATCTTTAAAGGCAATTTGGTAAATTGCTCCACTGTATGAACAGAAAAACTTTCCTTCAAACCAGCCTTGGTTTTTTGATTGGCTCACAGGCTTTTTCAAAACCTAAAAACAAACGAAAGCTTTGTTTTAATACTTTGGCTTGCCCCGATTGGAGCTTGAAAGAAGTATTTGTAAATGCCCAGAAATATGGTTACAAAGCTGTTGAAATCAGAGGGATTAAGGGAGATGTTGATATTCTTAATAGTCCAGAATTTGCCCTAAGAAAAATCTCTGATATTAGAAAAATGTCTGAGGATTTTGGTGTTAAAATTCTGAACCTCAATTCTTCGGTGGTTTTGCACGAATATGAATCTGAAAAACGAAACAAAAATCTAGATACAGCCAAAAAATACATTGACTTGGCACAAGAGTTAGGGTGTCCTTTTATAAGAGTTTTTCCTGATAAATTCCCGAAAGAGAAATCCAAGGAATTTGCCTTAGATACTATTAAGTCTAATTACGAAACACTCATCGATTATTGCAAAGGTTCAAAAGTAAAAGTGCTACTCGATGCCCACGGCGATTTGGTTTGGTCAGAAGACCTTCTAAAAATGGTGCAAGGCTTTGATAAAAAGCACATTGGACTTATATGGGATTTTTTTAATATGCATTTGATAACCAAAGAAAGTCCACAAAAAATGTATGAAACCCTTAAAAATTACATAGAAATCGTACAGATAAAAGACGGTTTTTTTAAACCCAATAATACCTACGAATATACCCTCACGGGCAAAGGTGAAGTCCCTATTGCAGAAATCCTTAGCATAATTGAAAGCGAAAAGTATAAAGGCTTCATTAGTTTCGAATGGGAAAAACGTTGGCATCCTGAGCTACCTAATCCTGAAATTGCTTTGCCGCACTTCGTGAATTATATAAAGAGCATTTAAAATATTTATCCTATGAATTTTTTCAAAAATCTACAAACCAAAACATTAATATTACTTTGCTTTGCCTACCTTTTATATGCTTGTACTCCAAACGCTTTCAAAGAAACCAATAGATCGTATAAAAAAAAAGCAAAAAAATATAGTAAAATAATAGCCAAAAGTGACTTGAAAGATACCGTTGGCTTGCTTGCTCCTGAAAAATGGGTTGGCACTACTAACTTCAACCTTCGCAAACCAAACATTGTAATCATCCACCATACGGCACAAAACAGCTGCGACCAAACACTAAAAACTTTCACTACTCCAAAAACTAACGTAAGTGCTCATTATGTAATTTGCAAAGATGGCACCGTACATCATATGCTTAATGATTACCTCAGAGCATGGCACGCGGGAATAGGAAAGTGGGGGAACATTACTGACGTTAATTCTTCGAGTATAGGCATCGAGCTAGACAACAATGGTTTTGAACCCTTTTCTGAAAACCAAATTGTTTCTCTAGAAAAACTGCTGGTTCATCTCAAAAAAACATACAACATTCCACAAGCTAATTTCATCGGGCATGCAGACATAGCACCTACTCGAAAAAACGACCCTAATGTAAATTTTAATTGGAAAAACTTAGCTGAAAAAGGTTTCGGAATTTGGTATGGCGATACCAGCAATATAGAAGTTCCTCGAGATTTCAAACCTTATTTGGCTCTTAAAATGATAGGTTACGACACCAAAGATTCTACTGCTGCAATATTAACTTTTAAGAGAAAATTTTTAAGAAAAGAAAATCAAATAGACCTATTTATGGATGATCTAAAAGTTTTGTATAAAGTTTGGATTGAAGCCCTAGAACAGTGATACCGACTTATTATTCTGCCAAATTATTTCTTAAAAAATTCAGATTTTTCATGAATGGAAATTTCAATTTTACCTTAACTGAAAACTTTGTATAATAAATGAAGAATTATGAATTCTTGAAGATCTAAATCAAAACATAAATTTTTGTAGACTTTAGGTACATTTTGTCTAAACACACCAATCAGAAGTTTATAGTAAAGTTATATAGGCACCATGTGGCACAATTTATTCGTCAACCACTATCCACGCTTAACCTTTAGTTTTAACCCCAGATGGTATTCTTGACAAAATGTATTATTAAGACAAAATTACTGTTTTGCACTTGGTTTTTTCAATCAAAAAAAAGTCAGTAATTTTATTTATAATAGTAATTTCACTATTTAAAAATCAGAGTCTCTTTTTTCCGCTTAATAAAATCTTCAAAAATGATTTGTAACTTAGGTTATAATACTACCAATTTTGAAAACCTTAAGAATTGATTATTAGAGCACAATGCTTTAATAAAAGCAAAAAATAATTCAGTTTTTTATCTTTAAATTATGTCATGAAATTTTGCAAACAATATATTTTTATTTTTTTGATGTTTACAATGGTTTGTAATGCAAAATCAACATCTGATTCATTAGCTTTACTTTTAAACCAAAGGCCGGTTACCAAGGAATATATTCGGAATGTTGAAAAATATGTTTGGCATTTGATAAATCCATTGGATAATGAAAAAAAAGCCGATTCTTTAATCAGGAAAACCGAACTTATTGCCTTAAAAATAAAAGATTATGAAGGGTATGGTCGATTACATTGGTACAGAGCAATTTTAGAATTAAGAAATAGTAATCCAAAAAAATCACTTCAGTGTTTGCATGAAGTAGAAAAATTAATTTCCCAGCATAACCTTTCAGTGAATTTGCTTCAAAAGGTATATGCAAGTATTGGAAATTGCCATTTTCACGAGGGTCAATTTGATAAAGCACTGAGTTATTTTTTAAAAGCAAGAGACTTAATTGAAAAGCACCATTTGAAGGAATATATTACACAGGCATATATAGGAATGACTAGTGTTTATTTAACTACAGATGTTACAGAAGCTTTAGCTTTAAATAAGAAAATCCAAGAGGTTACTTATAAAGATACAGACCTAAGCATGCGTTTTTTGGGTGAATTACAATTGAGTACAAATTATATCTTTGCAAAAGACTTAAATAAAGGTCTAGCTCATCTTAAAAAATCTGAATATTTCGCATCTAAATATAATAGAAAGTCAATTATTATTAATTGTTGGTCAGAATATGTCCATATTTATATCCTTCAAAACAAAATGGAAATGGCCTTAATATATTTAAAAAAGGCCGAACTTTTAGCTGAAAAGCTCAATATCAATGCTCGTAAATCACAAGTGTATGCAGCGTTTGGGTTTTACCATTATAAACTCAAGAATTATTTGGAAGCTGAAAAGTATTTTCAAAAAAAACTTGATATTGATAAAATAGACAAATTTGAGTTTGGAATGTTTGAAGACTATGAAATTTTGAGTGAGCTGAGTGTTATAAAAAAGGACTATAAAAATGCATTTGAATATAAAAACAAAGCACACGTCATTGAAGACTCCTTGTTTTCTAAAAAATTGAATAATAAAATTAATAATTTAGAAAAAGAGAAATTACAATCAAATTATGAAGTGTTGGCATTGAAAAATAAGAATGCTGTATTTCAAAGAAATTCCCTATTAATTGGCGGAATTTTAATTTCAATACTATCCATTACAATCATTTTGCTAATAACTAATAAAAATAAATACAAGCGATTAGAAGCTCAACAAAACTTGAGAAATCAAATTGCCGCCGATCTACATGACGATATTGGAAGTACGCTAAGTAGTATATCATTTTTATCTGAAATGGTGGCTTTACAGCAAAAAAATGAATCTAATAATAAAAAAGTACTGGAACAAGTAAGTGTTGATTCTAGAGAAGTGATTGATAAAATGGATGATATTATATGGACCATTAATCCCAAAAATGACAGTATAAATAATTTAGAAACTCGATTGAAGTCTTTCGGAATCCCCCTATTTGAATCCAAAAGTATTAATTTCAAATTTGATTTTTCAAAAGACATTGAAGACCACAAAATAGAGATGGCTAAGCGTAAAGATATTTATTTGATTCTTAAAGAAGCCATCAATAATCTGGTAAAATATAGTGATTGTAAAAATGTGTTGGTGAGTGGACAAAAACTTAAAAACAGGTTAATATTTAAAGTGGAAGATGACGGTCTAGGTTTTGATACGAAAAAGGAGTATCTAAGAAATGGACTGAAAAATATGACAAAGCGATCTGAAAAAATCGGTGCTGAATTACAAATTTCAAGTCAAATAGGAATCGGAACCCAAATTATATTATCGGTTTAGAAAACCCTAAAACCATATATTTATTCGATTTCAAATTTCATTTATTTTAACTCATTTTGTGTAAAAAAGAATTCTGTGATAAAAGTAGCATTATATGAGGACAATGATTCACTTAGAGAAAGTTTATCTAATGTTTTGCATAATTCAGAAGAATTTGTGCTCACTGGTGCCTTTGAGGATGCCAATCAGATATTGAAAAATTGTGCAATAAATGCTCCAGATGTCATTCTGATGGATGTGGATATGCCAGGGATAAGTGGAATAGAGGCATCGGCTTTGGTTACAAAAGCATTTCCAAAAACCAATATTTTAATTCTAACCGTATTTGAAGACCAAGAAAAGCTATTTAATGCTCTTCAATCTGGAGCCTCAGGATATTTGCTTAAAAAATCTAAAATCATCGAAATCATTGAAGCTATTCATGATATCTACAATGGAGGTTCACCCATGACACCCGCTATTGCTCGCAAAGTGTTGGATTTTTTCACAAGACCACAGAACCAACCCAATCCCGAAGAAAAGCTTTCAGAAAGAGAATTGGATATTCTAAAATGCTTAGTGGCTGGAGACAGTTACAAAATGATTGCATCAAATTGTTTTATTAGTATGGGTACAGTCAGGAGCCACATCAATAATATCTACAAAAAACTTCATGTAAACTCCAAATCTGAGGCGGTAGTGAAAGCTTTAAAGGAACGATTGGTTTAGCTAAAAACCATATGTTTATTCGATTGACGAGTGTAGTTTGAATTTAGAACTTTGCATCATAACTAATAAAACTCGTTATCTCCATGAAAAAAATTTACATTTTTAAATGTTTGATTTTTGTTCAAACTTTTGGTTTGGCACAGAATTCTATTGAAAGTAATCCTTCAGGTAACAATGCTTTAATTAAAGTTGTTGGAGTAGGCACTGGTTCAGTACATTCTAGAAAAAATGCCATATATGCCACAACTGGTACAGCATTAATAAATTCAGATCTGGCGGCGGTGACAGGATATGCTTCAAACTCTGGTACTTTAAATATTGGATTGTTTGGATTTGCAGATGGTCCAAATTCACAAAACAATTATGGTATTTATGGAACCTCAAGAGTTTTAAATGGGGGTGGAGTTGGCGTAATGGGTACCAGTTCATTATCTGGAATAGGTGGAGATAATGCTACTGGGGGGAGTTTTACGGCTTTTGCTCCTATAGGCGTAAATGGTAATGCCAATGCAGTAGGTGTTAAAGCTTATCTTACAGGCGATGGTGAAATATCGAATAGAACAGGTTTTGAAACTCATGTTTCGGGTCCAGCTACATCAGGCTCTTATGGTATAATTGCATCTGCAAATAATTCAGGTTCAAGTGTCACCTATGGTGGATATTTTTCTGCTTCCGGAACTGGAAATGGATCGAAATATGGTATTTATTCAACCGCAACTGGGTCAGGTGCCAACATTGCAGCCTATTTAAATGGGAAAGTAGGAATTGGTACAGGTACTGTTTCTGTAAATGAAATTCTTGAAATTAATGGAAGATTAAGGTTACGAAAAGATACATTCACTTCTGGTCTTTGGCTAAACAATGCGGTTAATGGTACTGCAATAACCGATGGAGCATTTATAGGATTAAGCAATGATGTGGCGGGTTCTGAAAAAGTTGGATTTTGGCTCAATGGAAATTATCGTTGGGAAGTGGATAGAGCTGGAAACGCTATACTTGATGGTGGATTAAATATAGGAGGACGTCTCGTTTCTCCTGGAGGATTAAGTGTTGGAGGAGGCGAGACAATTGTAAAAATCATGAAAAAAGTAGCTAGTTATGATTTAACTTCATTGAACCCAGGAATTTCAATAAGTGCCATAATAGCTGTAAATGGAGTTTTGATTGGAGATAATATTATTTTTAACACCAGTCAAAGTATAGGCTTTTTAGGTATTAAAAATTGTAATGTTAATTTAGATGGATTTATTACAATCGTTTTTGAAAACTCAGGTGGCTCCACTATTGATTTACCGTTAATGGATTATATTTTTACGATTTATAGATAAATTTTCATTAATACAACGTCACCAAAAATAACAGGTTCCTACCGTAAAATAGACAAGTTCAAATTTATTTTTTTATTGCAGCCAATTACGTATTTTAGATTTTAATTAACCATTTTATTATAAACAAATTAAATGTTGTTAATCTTGATATATTGAGCTGTCCTGAATTTTCTTGAAAGAAAATCGCCAATATCAGAAAAATGGATAAGGACTTTGAAAAAAAACTAAATCTAAATTCTTCAGTGGTTTTGCATGAATATTAGTCGAAGAAAAGAGGAAAAAACCTAGAAACCGCAAGGAGCTACATAGACTTAGCTCATGAATTGGAATGTCCTTTTGTAAGCGTCTTCTCCGATAAATTCCTGAATGAGAAATCCAAGGAATTTGCCTTAGATACTATAAAGTCTAATTACGAAACACTCATCGATTATTGCAAAGGTTCAAAAGTAAAAGTGCTACTCGATGCCCACGATGATTGGGTTTGGTCAGAAGACCTCCTAAAAATTATGCAAGGCTTTGATAAAAAGCACACTGGACATATCTGGGATTTTTTTAATATGCATTTGATAACCAAAGAAAGTCCACAAAAAATGTATGAAACTCTCAAAAATTACATTGAAATCGTACAGATAAAAGACGGTTTTTTTAAACCCAATAATACCTACGAATATACCCTCACGGGCAAAGGTGAAGTCCCTATTGCAGAAATCCTTAGCATAATTGAAATCGAAAAGTATAAAGGCTTCAACAGTTTCGAATGGGAAAAACGCTGGCATCCTGAACTACCCAATCCTGAGGAGGCTTTGCCAAAATTTGTAGAATTCTTTAAAAATGGTTTTTGAAATAATTTTTAATTCCTAATTTTAAAGGTATTTCAGTACCCTAAAACACTATCAATCATGGATTTAAACATCAATTATTTGGCAATTACCATTGCTGTCGTAGCCCATTTTGTGCTTGGTTTTCTTTGGTACACGCCACTTTTCGGGAAAGCTTGGGCCAAAGAACTCAAGATGGACACTACCCAAACGCCTGACCCAAAAGTCATGACAAAAGGCATGGTCTTTAATCTCATCGGAAACTTCTTTATGGCTTATGTTTTGGCTCATAATAACGCTGCTTGGAGTTTTGTGCCGGGGATGGATCAAATGGGAAAAATTGGGACTATCATCAATTCTGCCATTTTTACTTGGTTGGGTTTTTATGTTCCCTACCATCTTGGAGCCATCGTGTGGGAAAGCCGCTCTTGGAAACTGTTCTTTATCAACACCGGCTATGCTTTGGCATCTTTACTGTTGGTTTCAGGAATTCTGACTTTCATGGGCTAAACTATATTTGATAATAAAATTGCCACAGATTCGCTATCGTTAAAACTATTAACTTGTGAATCTGTGGCAAAAAAAATGACCCCATTAACATCAACGGAGCCATTTAACCCTAACCATTATAATTTCCTATTTACACACTTCCAAGTCCATTATTACACCAAATGCAGTCCAGTTCATCTTCAGGCTAGCATCCGAAAATGTCTCAATCTCATACTCCCAACCAGTTTTTGATTTTTTGTTATTATCTAACACACTACTGATCACAATTTTCTTTTTATTGGCCGACAAAGCCCACTTGCCTGTGTCATTAAATCGCCCACCTTTAGAGCCTTGTTCCCAAGTACCATCGGCTTTAAAATATTGCGAAGAAATAGTACCTGTTCCTGCTTTTGCACACCACCATTTATTGGTTATTTGGGATGTGGGGTCAGGGCTTGTGTCTTCATTTGTGCAAGAGTTTAAAAGTGCCGAGCAAACCAGAAGAATTAGAATAAAATTTGTTCTCATTTAATTGAATTTTTAATTATTTTTCTCGAATTAATAAATTGATAATCAGACATTTAAAATGTAAATACCGTAAAGTTAAAAGAGGTCATAGGAAGGCTAATCGTAGATGTTGAAGTGTTGGTAAACCTTACTTCGATCCAATCATCACTGGAAACCATGGCTGAAGCTATGCTCAGGCCTAATGGTAGGGCAACATTTGGTGAGACCATCACAGTGTTTCTTGCCTTTATTATATTGGTTAAATTAAACAACACGGTTTGGGTTGCTCCACTAGGGAGATTCGAAAAAGTGGTTACTCTATCATAGTTTGTAATAGCAGTTATTTTATTACCTGTTGTTCCAATTTTTGCGGTACCATTTACTTCAAGTGAATGGCTAACGTTGGCAGTACTTGCTATACCGATGGAAACAGAATTTGGCGTTATTCGTGTTTCAGCATTGCTGTTGACTGACTTTATATCTTTCTCTATAAAAACAAAAGATCCGGAATTATAGGCATCCTTGTTTTCAAAAACAGTGTTACCCGCCATGTTGAAGCCTACCTTTTGAACGGTACTATTATATGGATATTTTTGAATAGAAAACTCAGTATCAGAGATATACCCTTGGGTTCTCAGTTTCAGTCCGACGGTATTCAAATAACTACTGGACTCCATGTAATAGCTAACATTTTCGTCGAAAACGCTACTCGTGTCTCTCAAGTACACTCCTGTGTTAGAAACTACCGAGCGGTTGGTACTAAAACCTTCTTCAAACCTATACAAGCCATTTCCGATGGACCCTGCTTGGTTAATGTTTATCAAAAACTCAGAGTTAACTTTTTTATTATTTAAAATAGCCTTACCCGAATTATCAATACCAAACCAAAGGCCATTGTTCACATTTGTACCAGTGGCTCCGTTGGTAAATTGGATTTCTGAATTGACATTACCTGCCCGATTAATTTGAAGCTCGGCGTTGGGCTCATTCACATTGATTCCAACCTTATTTGCCGTTGAATTCAATGCGTTACTATTGGCATTGTTTGGTAAAATCGTGAAGCTCTGTGCATTTACTATGCTTTGCAGGGCCATTAACGAGATAAAAAGTTTAGTTTTCATGAATATAAAGTTTAATTATCTAAACAATGTGCATGTCGAAGTCCACTGCACTTCTGACAAGTTTTTCGATAATTTCTCCAGAAACTGACAAAGCCTCAGCACCTTCTTGATCCGCTTCAATTCCGAAGGTTTTCATTAAATCTAACCAACCTATTGGATCGTGAATATTAAGCCATTTGTTTTGAAGATTACTGGGATTAGAAAAAGTATGAACTGCGTTGGGCGGTATATTTACAAATTCATTTTGCTTTAATAACTTCTTTTCGCCAGCAAGTACAAATTCCATTTCACCTTCTAAAACCATAAAAAACTCCGTAAGACCAGCATGATAATGCGGCGGTGGCCCAGAAACACCCGCTGGTGTCTCTCCGATAACCATATCATAATTTTGAGTGGTCAAAACAGGCGTAATAAGATGACCAATTAACCAATATTTTTTTGACATTTCCATATGTTTTGTATATTTGTGAGAAAATTTTCTCACAAATATAAACTAGAGAAAAAATAAATTCCAAATATTTATGAGAAAAATTTCTCACAAGAGCAAAAACCAACTGTCATTAAGTGTCGGTAGAGTAGATCAAAAGAAAAGAACACGCCAGCTTCTAATAGATGCCGCCAATCAACTCTTGAGTGAAGGCAGCGTATTTAATATTGACGACGTGGCTCAAAGAGCACAAATATCAACAGCCACAGCCTACCGGTATTTCTCTAACCCTGAGGCCCTCAAACAAGAAGCCATATTGGCGATAAACACTAAAGACCCAGAGGAGATTTTCGCAAACTTCAAAAGTGCCAGCCTATCTGATCGACTGTCAGAAGCCATTGATTATCATCTAAATATGACCCAGACTAACGAGGACAAGTTTCGAATATTCTTGAGCACCTCTCTTCAAGAATCTATAAAATCACCTAAAACCAAACTCCGCGGGGCCAGACGAATTCCGATCATCAAAAAAGCTCTTGAGCCATTCCAGAATGAGATTTCGGTAGACCAATATGAACACCTCATAAATACTCTTTCAGTACTCATAGGATTGGAATCTTATTTGGTTCTTAAAGACATTTGTGGACTCAACCCTGAACAAATACGAGAAAACACACATTGGGCAATTCGTAATCTAATACAATCTGTGCTGAACAATAAAGGTTAATTACCCCTTTCCAGTAAAAACTTTTTGTTCTTAAATGTATCAAATATTTAATCCCCAAATAGACGAGCAGTAGGTCCTACCACCCAACGAATGACCTTTTGCGGAAATAATGGCACATCTGCCACCCAAGTGTCAAATTTGAGTCCTAAATTAGCCAACTTCAAAAGCACTTTGGGTGATTTAGTACCGTGCTGATCCATGACCGGGAAGAGCTGGCTTAAACCATAAGCAAAATGCGATGGCATGGTAGGATGAATATCTGAACTATCGTTTAAGATAACAATTTGGTCAGTTTCATTAAACGGTTTATGAGGTGTTCCCTTCGGTATCAAAATACTTTCGCCAGACTTAAGTATACGTTTTTGGCCATTGATGAGTAAACTCATCGTTCCCTTCTCTACAGCAAAAAACTCATCGAACTCCTGATGAATATGTTCGGGAGGCCCTGCTGCATAAGGCTCAAGCGACACTTTCAGATAAACTTTTTTCTCGTCAAGCTTTTTTATGCTTAATTGCATTCCCTCTTCTTTACTAACAAACTGTTGGTGTTTCTCAAAATATGCTGAGTAATCAATCGGTTTTGGTGGGAAAACATGGTTAAACAAAATACCTCCACCAACCAAATAAAGAATGAGAAAGCCGAGAATGTAAATTATTGTTTTTTGAATCATGGCTATAAAATTGTAATGATTATGTTACAAAGCTACGGACTACAAAAACTCAAAAATTGTATAAAATGAAACTCACAAATAAATAACCCGAGAAGTGATGGGCAGCGAAAGTTTTTTGAATTCTTTGGGTGTAAAACCCGTCATTTTTTTGATTTGATGTATGAAATGGGCTTGGTCAAAATAGTTTAATTCAAGTGCCAAAGCTGTGAAATTCTCAAATTTTGAGTCACCTTGGAGCATTTGAATAGCCTGAGCTACCTTAAAAATATTTTGGAGACTTTTGATACTTACGCCGGCATGAGACCGCAAGATTTTGTTGACATACTGGTGCGAGTAGCCGGTTTTGTCAATTATTGCATTGATGTTAAGTTTGTTTCGGAGTTTTATTAAGTTTATAAAATCCTGTGGTAAGGTTAGGCTGTCAAATTTTGAAATAATATTTGTCAATAATTTTTCAAGGATCAAAATCTTTGTTTCGCAAGATTCCTCTTCCCCCAAATCGTGATAGATGCTTTCGAAAAGATTTTTGTTTATCAAATCAGCATCAATGGCTTGATTTTTAAACTCTTCAATCGGAATTTTAATGAAAGGATAGGCTCCTCCAGATTTGAAAATTACTCCGACTTGCTGGTGAATTTCCTCTTCTGAGTCATATTTCATAGAAATAAAATTGGTAAAAACCCCAGTAAAGACACAACGCTTAATGGGCAAATGTAACTTCCCACTAACGCTGGCGACAGGTTTTCCAAAATTAAAAAGCAACAGACAAGAGCCATCGGGAATTACTCGCTCCTCTTTGAAGTTAGGTTTTCCATTGCTAGCCCAAATGAGGTCAATATAAGGCGTAAGTTTGGCATTAGGTTTCTTGATAAAGAAATCCATCCCTTCATTTACTTTAATATTGATAGGTGCATTCATTCAGAAAAGGATTGAATTTCTGCAAGTTAAAAGATTTTTTGAATATGAAAATTGTAAAAAATGAAACTTGTCTTATGAATTCTTTGTAAACTCTACCACCGTGCCTTTTGAACTTGACGAAACACTCAACTCCCCTCCGATTTCCTCTACCCTTGCCTTCATATTACACAAACCTTAAGAATTTCCAGTATTGCCTTTACAAAGGTCAAAACCAAGTCTGTTGTGAGAAGTCTTCAAGATATAACAGCCATTTTTGGAGTTTCCTTCAATTTTCACAAAACTGGTTTGTGCATATTTTAAATATTGTTGAGCGATTCTTGCAAGAACCGCAGTCCACTAGTATAAGGCTTCTTTATAATTACTTTGGAGAAATAAATAGTAATTAAACTTTACAAAATAGTTCAGTTCTCCTTTTGTCCAAGGCAATTGCTTTTATAACTTTAATGCCTTTCTACCAAAGAATTTGAATCTCTTTACCTCTTTATTTAAATATCTTGGGCAATTTCTATAAAAGTGTTCACTTTGTTGGTATCAAGTTTCATGGTATTTGCAATAAACATCAAGCTCTTTATTTTGAACAATTAAAACGTTAGAACAACTCAAAATTTGGTAGTTTCTTTGCCGTCCATTTCGGTCATTTCTATGTCCATCAGGAGCATGTCGGAGTGGTGATTGTTGAGCTTGTCTAAGGCATCATGACCACCATTGGCTTTAAACAACACCTGCACTTCGTCAAAAATCGAGAGATTCTGAGTAATATTTCGCAGCAAAGTTGGGTTATCATGAAAGAGGCCAATGGTAATCATGGGCATTTGTTTTTTACAAATGTATCATATAGCAATAATTCCAATCAATAAGGCAAATGGCGTAATAGGAAATTTGTAAATTCAATTTGCAAATTTAATCTATTTTCGAAAAATACACAGATGGACTACTTGTACTAAATCCTTGACCAACAAAATAGACCGATACGGTCATTACCATACTTTTATTGCCAGAGGCGTCCCATGCTACATCAATAAAATTAGTAAGGCTTCTTTCACTAGATGTAATTGCTGTAATATACCCATCATAATAAAAAAGGCCAGAGCTTGCGAAAGTATCTTTAGAGGCATTTTGAGAAAGCCCCTTTGTGAGCCATTTCCCATTTTTGTAAAAAAATCCAAAAGCCTCATTACTTTCTGATAAACCTCCTGCTTGAATCATGACCGCCATCTCGCCATTTGGTCCTTGGTCTGCCTGAAAACTTTGGATTTTGACCCCTGTCTTTTGAATTGAAGCCAAAACATTAGTTTTTCTAGTTGAAACATCGTAATCCCAGATTTGCTCGCTTTCTAAAGTAGAAGCAGGGGGCCTAAAAATGATGTGGTCGTTTCCTTTTTCATCATAAAGGAGTTCAGCTGGATTATTAAATGTGTTTCCTTCTTTATACAATGGATATTGATATGCGATTTCAGCCTTTGTTCCATTGTATAGAAAAAGAGTTTTGACACCAGACTCGGCAACAAATTCACCAATAAAATGTAGTTTATTTTGCTTATCATAATATCCGCTAAGATTTTGAAATCCCAAATTGGGAGGTGCCCCACCTGGATATTTGGGTTTGCCCGGAGTAGAATAGTCTTTAAAATTTCCAAAACTGCCCCCATTTAATGTGGCTTCTGTGATTAAATCGGCATAGTACCAATAAGTATTCCAGCGGTTTTTTAAGGTTTCGTCACTGACTTGTGACCACACCACGTGTACCTTGCCAGCATTATCAAGTGTGGCAAACCACGAAACCTGCATGAGTTCATTGCTTGCCAGCATAATGGGTTTGCCAAAAGTGTTTCCGTTTAAAACAGCATAAAAAAGTGTGCCCATATTATAGCCTCCAGTACCTTCTAGCGTAGTTTCAGCTATTGGATATTGAGCCTTATCACTGCTTCCAAAGCGTTTCCAAATGGCGTAAATGGTACCGCTTCCATCTTGAATCAATTTCGGAATAGCAGAACCATTTCCTGTACCGTCATTGCTAACAGTTACTGGTTTAGACCAAGATTTGCCTTTATTGCTTGATGAGCTATAATACACAAAAACTGGTTTGCCATAATCGAGGTTTTCTAGAAAAACCGCATGGTAGGTTCCGTCTTTAGCAATGAGTAAATCACAGTAGCCTGCTTTTTCAAATTGGGAGAGCTTTATCTCTTCTACACCAGATGCTTTAATGGCGTCTGGCAAAAGTTTGCAGCTAGATAAAGTAATAATAATACATATGAAAGCAATGAATTTTCCCATTGGTTTAATTATTTGGTAGTAAACTGATTGAGGACTTTTATTTATAAGATCTTGGCTGAGAGATATTGTAATTTCGGCAGTCGTAAACTATGTCTTTGTAGATTATATCTAACACACCGTCCCATTTTTCAGTTACTTTAGTAGGATAACCCTCAGCATTAAATTCCCTTTCCCATTCTTGAGTGGTAACCACTTTACCCGTGTTGTCAGTTACTACTTTTTTTGTAGGTAAATTTGCATTGATTTTACCATAAAAATTAGTAAAACCCTGAACGTGGTAATACCTTAAATTTATCAATTCTTTTTTAGATAGATCATAAGTAATAGTCACTTTATCGCCTTTTACTTTCTCAATATAAGATTCTAAATTTTTGGCAGAATTATATGTACAAATTTCATCGAATACTAAATCTGACGTTCCAACCGTAATGCCTTTATACTCCAGTGGATAGTCCTCAGAGTTGTAGGTTATGTATTCCACGTATATTTCATCATAATAAAAATTGGTAAAATCATGTGTCCATTCTGTGGCATAGCCTTTTGAGTTTAGTTTTATTTTATCAACTCGCTCAGAAACTTCACCATCTGTCCATTGGTATGTTAATGTCAATTCAGAAAAGTTGCCATTATAATTGAATGATAGGCGACCGTTATAGGTTGAATCATCAGAATAGGAAACATCAATATAATCGACCAGATTGTTTGCTCTATATTTTACGATCATGGTTTCATCATAATTCCATGCTGGATAGGAAGAAGTAATAGCTTTAAACTTTCCACAACCCTTGTCGACTGCAGCAACTTTTGCATTTTTTTGAGAAAAATTACCCTTATTAAAATCCATAATTGGAGTTTCTTTTCTTAGGTTTCCTTTTCTCTTCTTCCAATTTTATTCTAAAAAAACTAGCTTCGCTTGTATGTTTTGTTGGCAAAATTGAGTTTTCAATTAATTGTTTATTATCTACTTGAATATCCGTTTTTTGACACGCAATAATTGTCAAGAAAAGTGAAAAAGATAAGCATATTAATTTTAATATATTTTTCATGGTTAATTAGTCATTTAAGTTTAGGTATTTTTTAACTGAGTCGTAATTTTGCCAATCAACCTTTTCTGCGATTCTAGCACCAGCTGGCAGTATTACTAATCTGAATTTATTATCGTTAGTCAACTTAGAGCTTCCTAAAATTGGGCTAAACAAATAATTCAGATTAAATCGTTGGATATTGGATGAATTAAAAAACTCTCCTAAAAACCGTGAGCCGTTGGCCTGTGAATAAGGTAATGGATATACAAAATTGCTCCCTGAAGGTTGCATATAAAAATATACATTTCCTTTGTTTACAATTTCTGAAGTTAAGGAAGGCAATGTATATTGAACCGAAAATGCATTCGTTCCTCTCTCAACCCAGTCGGTTGCCTTTACCTCAATCCAAGCTGAAATAATCATTCCTTTTGAATTTGAGACACCTACTTCCCCTTTGTCACCTACTGCTCCTTTTGCTCCTTTTTCTCCAACTGGTCCTATATCTCCAATCTCTCCTTTTTGACAAGCCAAAACCAAAATAATGCCAGCCAAGATGAATAAAAATTTAATGTTTTTCATATTGTTTTCATTTTAATATTTTGAAAAAAGTCTAATTTAGAATCCATCGAAAATTCCAATCAGCACCCGGTTTTTGAGCAATAAGTGAGTTTCCTGACCGATAAATATCAATTCTAATTCTTCCTTCCCCTTTTTCAAGGTAAGAAGCGTACAAAATTCTATTTGAGTTTCTGTCAAAAGGCAATGGTATTTGTTGGTTGGCATTAAATATCCACCAAACATTGACAATGCCTTTGTCTAAAATGTTTTTGTTGATGGCACTTACAGGAACAATGGCATAGTATGAATCATCTTCTGTATATACAGAATTAGTTTTCCAGTCTGAAACTTTGATGGTAAATGTACCCGTTTGGGTTTTTGGAAATTCACCACTTGCTCCAGATTCTCCTTTGTCGCCTTTTGGACCTTGTTGCCCCACAGCACCTTTTGGTCCAATAGCACCTTTATCTCCTGTACAGTTAATAAATAGAGTTCCTATTGTGCTTAAAATCAATAAAATAAATGTTTTTTTCATGGCTATTAATCGTTTAGATTTAATACTTTTTTCACTTCATCATAGTCTGCCCAATTTACCTGAGCCATTCGTCCTGCTTTGGCGGGAGGAACGATTATGTATCTGACTTTGATGTTCCAATCTTCAAGGTTAGGGTTAATAAACTCTGCTTTTTTGAAGTTTAGTTCATAGTCTAATGAGCCTAAACTAGCTTTGTAAGTAAACAGATAAGTATTGGTTTCGTCGGCTAATGATATCACCGCTGAACTCTCGTCTTCTGGAAGAGGGCGATAATAAGCAAGGATAAGACCCTGATCTAGAATGTTTTGAGTCAAAATTGCTTCAGATTGTGTGTAAACAGCTTTCGTTCCCGTGAGTTTCCATTGGATGGATTTGATTTCTTTCCACTCTGAAATGAATCCACTAAATGCTCCTTTGTCACCCGTTGGGCCTTTGTCTCCCTTTTCACCTGTTGCTCCTGCAGCACCTTGTGGCCCGAGATCACCTATTGGTGCTTCACATCCCATAATACTTAAAAAAGTGAACAGAATGAAGACGTTTAATAATTTTGTTTTCATGAGTTAATTGATTGATTTACAATACAAAACTCTATAAAATTCTAAAGAAGAAAATCATCCAAAAAAGGTATTTTTTTATCTACCACAAAAGGTGTAGTTTTTTTGTGATGAGAAAAGGGTATTTTTGGGAATGTATTATTCTTTTGTGATGAGAAAAACACTTCTACTTTTTCTTTTGATTTCCATTGTTTCTAAAGCTCAACTTAAAAAAAGTGAAGTGTACTTTTATATTGATACTACATCAAGAAAGGAACTAAAACATATAACAGGCAACCAACAATTTAAAAAAGCAAGAAACAACATTCCTAGTGTAGGTATAAATCGTTTTCCTGTTTGGACTAAGATGACTGTTAAAAATACCTCTAAAGATCCACAAAATCTTTATGCACAAATTTTGATTCCAATCATGGATTCAGTACAATATTTTGTAGTAAAAAATAATACTCTGCTCTCCAAATCTGATAAAATGGGTTGGTGGGCTGTTTTAAAAAACAAAAATTCGCCCAATCCAAATAACTCTTACATTTTTAGCATAAAAGGATTGGAAACGATTGAAATCTATGCAAAAATCTTAAAGACTCATGGCACGGTAAGAATACCTCTTCAAGTCGAAATAGAAAAAGATCACTTCAAAGAAATGACCAAAAAAAGTGAGTTTTGGGGATGGTTTCTTGGGATGGGCTTTGTGGTCATATTCTTGAATTTATTTCTTTATTCTTTGGTAAAAGAAAAGGTCTATTTATTCTATTCACTCTATGTGTTTTGTCAGATTTTCAATCTCGATAGCAGCGAGGGCGTACATTCAAGCTTATATATGAACGGTCTGTTAAGTATTTCGGGTAGAAGTGTATATTATTTTTCAATGACCTTATTGATTATTTCAAGTATTTTATTCGTTAAATCTTATCTTAAAATAAAAGAACTACAACCGAAAATATTCTCTAAAGTATTCTCTTTTTTGATTTCTGTAGGTTGTATCTATGTCCTACTATTGGCTACCCCTGAATCAATAATGGATTTAATTACTACCCAAAAGGTGTTTATTTGGGTTTTCTTTGCTTGGTTTTTTGTATCTTTCATTTTCGGATTTTTTGTGATTTTTTACGCTATTATTAAAAATTTAGAACGAAAAACTGCCTTTTTGTATTTAATAGCGGGGGTACCCCTTTTTTTGGTCGGAATTTCACAAATGTTAGGAAACATCACAGTATTGCCTGTTGAATCGTCAGCACAAAGAAGTTATATTTTAATACCCGCAATAATTTTTGAGATACTTGTGCTATGCTGGTGGTTGGCAATTAGATTTAAAATGTATTCTGATGATCGTAAAAATCTTTTACTTGAACGAAATAAACATCAACAAATAGTCCTAGAGACCGGGACTAAATTTCAAAATCAAGAGAGAAATAGAATGGCAAAAGAACTGCATGATGGAGTCGGAATAGATATTTCTATAATTAAAATGAAATTAGAGGCTATAAATTTAGATTTAATAAAAAAAGGCCAAACCACTGAAACACATGAAATTGAAGATACCATAAAAAGCATTGATAATGTCGTCACCGAAATCAGAAATTTTTCACATAATCTTGTCCCTCCTGATTTAGAAAACAATGGTTTAGTGCATGTTTTACAAAATTTAATTCATAACCTGCAAAAAGTGATCCGAGCAGTTGAAATAAATTTTACTACCAACATAAAAACCAAAATACCAATTGAAATTTCACACAATATGTTTTTTATCGCAAAAGAGCTTATGAATAATGCCATCAATCATGCAAGTTCATCAATAATAGACATTGAGTTAATGGAGTATCCATCGCGATTCGAACTGTGCGTCTCAGATAATGGCAAACAATATGATTTCAATTCAGCAATAAAAAAAGGGGGATTTGGTCTAAGAAGTATTCAGTCCAGAGTCGAACTATTAAATGGGACTTTTGAAGTAATCGCAAAAAAGCCTATGGGTAGTTTTCATCAAATTATTATTCCAAAATAGCGGTTTTTTTACATTTCCAGTATGCGTTTCCATTTTGTAATTCTACTCGCCTAAAAACGAAATTTTACAATTATTTATTCAAACAAAAGTAATTTTTAAGAAGCATTTTAAATTTATTATATTAAGGAATTTTTCATGAAAATGGTAAAATAGAATTTCAGCCTTAATTTTTGCAAAACATTAAACGCTACTTTTATGATTATTTTTCAAAATAATATCTCAGGATAATCTCCACAATATTTAACCAGCATTGCAGTGTTTTTGAGGTTAAGTTTTGACAAAACATTCTTTCGGTGTGTACTCACAGTAAGCGGGCTAAGAAACAATTTTTCGGCAATTGCGTCATTCGTTAATCCATCAATAATTAATTTAATGACTTCTTTTTCACGCTTAGTAAGGTCGGGCACATAAGCCTGATTGGGTTTTCTCCCTGCCACACCCAATGCCAAGATTGTAGTGATTTCGGGACTCATATAAATCTGACCATTCATGACCGTTTCAATAGCATTTTGCAATTCCGAAATTCCGAGATTTTTCACTACATAGCCATCCATTCCACTCCTTAGAGCTTTTTTTATGGTGTTATAATCATTCAGCATTGTTACAGCCACGATTTTAATGTTCGGAAAGTCTCTTTTGATAATTTCAGTTGCCTCTATCCCACCCATTTGCGGCATCTCTAAATCCATCAGAATCAAGTCTATTTTTTGATTTTGACAAAGCTCTATTACTTCCTTGCCATTTTTTGCATCGCCGACGATGTGCACGTCTTCAATTCTCGAAACGAGCATACTTAGCCCTTCAATAAATAAAGTATGGTCGTCGGCGATGAGGAGATTCATATTATTTAATTAATGAATATTTATAATACTAAAATTATACAAAACCCTGACTTATCTTTTTCTAATTTCTGGTTTTGGAGGAAGCGTTTTTCCGCTGGCTACTCTTGCGTTCTTTTGGTTCCTATATTTTGGATGCGGTATAGCCATAGCCATTAAACCGAAAACCATTATGCAAATTACTAAACTTAGAATCTTTTTCATGTTATTGATATTTTTTTAGTTACAGTTTGAGTAAGAGTATGTATTTGTGTACGTTTCTTTTTCCACAGCGTCTTTTATCACACTTTCCATCGTAAAATTGTTAGTGTTAAATTTTCTTGTAGTTGTAAAATCATAATATACACGTGTTTTATCTGTAAAGTCCGACCAATCTTCGTTATACTGAGTAAATGCTTTACCGGCAGTTGGTAAATAATTTTTAGGGACAAAATTAAATGGTACTGAATAAATGATGTCATTAGTAAAATAAGCAGGGTCAAAAGGATGTCCTTTTATCATAATTGCATGCGATTTCTTGCTTGGTTCTGTTTCATAACTATTCACTATAAATTGGTCTATGATTTTTCCACCCAAAGTGGCTTCGCTTTTCGAGAATACACCGTTAGGTCCATTGTATTCAAAAGTTGCCACCACACCATCACTTTTTTGAACAAATTTTGTGATTCGCTTTTGGGCATCCATCGTTACGTCAAACTGCTCATAAATTTCTTTTTTTTCATCGGTAAAAATTACCTTTGTTAGCAATCCAGCGGCATCATATATATATTCGTCGATAAACCCTTCATCGTTTATGGTTTTTAATAAATTCCCAGCTGCATTATATTCAAATTTCAGTAGTACTTCAACGATTTTATCCTCCGATTTAAAGGCTATAATTAAAGACTCAAGACGTTTATTAGCATCGAATTTATATACTTCATAGCCACCATCATCATAGGATATTTTTTGAATGAGACAGTTTGTTTCCACCGGTTCTGCATCAGCATCTGGTTTTTGACAAGAGAGAGATAATGAAAGCATTATCAAGACAAATAGTGTTTTTTTCATGGCTATAATCTTTTTTTGATTTATAATACAAAGTTCTATATTTTGATAAAGTCCGGAATCAACCTAAAAGTGTATATTTATAAATACCACAAAAGGTGTAGTGTATGGAAGAACTGAGATTTTTGGAATAAAATTTCGATTCGCATTGTTTAAGGCTTTAGGCTACTTTACTGTATTGAAGTAACGTATCCCAGTTTTTTCTAAGACGGTTTCTGCATTCAATATTTTCGAAAAATCAGGTACAACGGAGTAGAAAATAGCATCGCTAAAATGAATTTCTTTAGAATTTAAAGATTCAAAGTTGAGCTTTTGCCAAAACTGGCACCCAGAAAGAAGTATTCTTTCCGCCGAAACATTGTCAATCTCAAAGTCATCTCCGAATTTACTTCCTTCAAAAAAGACTCCCTTTTTGAAACGGCTAAAATTAAAACTCATTGGAGAAAACGTTTTTTGAAGTGAAAAGTCGATATTTTCTCGAAATTCCGCTTCACGAAATATCGCTTCTCCTTCCCACTTACAGGATTGAAAATATCCAATTTCGTTAAAAATCGATTTATTGAAATAGGTATTTTTTCTAAAAACTGCATTTTGAAAAAAAACTTTCCGTCCGAAAATGACTTTCGAAAAATTAGCATCATGTCCGATCACTGCGTTTTCTAAGTGTAGTTCACCATGAAGTTTACTTTCTGCGAATACCAAAGAAGTGCCCACAATGACCCCATTGAGCAATATATCACCATAAAAAGTGCAATTATGAAAGCCCAAATTTGTTTCAAAATTCGATAGGATAACCATATTTTTGCCTTCGTCGTATCCTTTTATTTTACCTTTGAACTCACAATTCTGAAAATATATGGGACTATAAATTTTTACTCTACACAGCAAATTTGATTCTTCATAAGCAGGAAGCTTTGTAAAATCAAGGTCTCCTTCGATACTTACATTTTGAAAAGAAACGGGCTTGTTCTTTCGTATTAATTTTATAATACTTTCTGCTTTTACCACAGGAAGCTTTTGAGCTATAACAGTGCTTTTACTCAAAAATAAAACTATAAATATTCCACAAAAAACCTTGGTGCTATTTTGGATTAATGTCATTGCTTGGGTCCATTTTTGCCTTGTTAAATGCATCTACTTTCTTTTGAAAATCACCATTTAGTTTATGGCTTTTGATCATATCAAAAATTTCGTCTGTGGAGTAGGCGTTGGGGTTGATCTCGTTAGTAGCTGTGCGAAATTTTAATTTTTGCTCGCTATGTTTATTATATTTTGTGTTATTTTTAAAAGAAAAATCAGATCCGTTGGTGCTCAAACGAGCCCCTTGACCATTTTTAAATAAAATCGGGTTTTCTGTAGTATAAAAAAAGTTATCGTCTTCGTCATACTCTTTAAAAATGTCGCTGCCGTCAGCAATTAATATCAAATAGTAGTTGCCGTTTAAGGTTGTTGGCAAAGTATATTCAACTTGGATATTCTCTGTGCCAAAAAGCATGTTTGCAAAATCACCGTTGGGGGGAATCGTTACATTCAAATCGCATGATTTTTCGCTGCAAACAAATTTATTTTCGGCCACATTCTGATTTGTAAAATTATAATTGAAAATTATACCATAGTCATTGGCATTGTAGGCATTATAGTATATGTAGAATGCATTCCATGGCTTGTTAACACGAGCTGGTTGTGTACCATCATTATAAATATTAAATAACAATTTTCTTGAGGCTGGATTTTTGGTTGTTGAAAATGTAGAAATGTCTTCATCAACCCATGAAACTAACTCTACGCCAGTAAGTTGTGAATTATTTACAGGGGGAGGGTTGCTAACTTCTGTACTTTTTATGGCAGCATCGCTCATGGTCAGTAAAACACCATTGCCATTAGAATCTCTTTGTAAAAATGTATTAATAAAAAAGTTATAATCAACCCAAATAAAACCATTATTCCCCCAGTTGCTTCCCCAAGAATTTACTACCTTAAATGCTCCGTTTACACCTTTTTTGTCGTCGTATCCAACAATGGCCATGCCATGATAGGCATGTTGACCAACCGAATTAAAAGTAGTATGCGAGGAATAAACATTGGCCGAATTCCAAGACATAAAATTATCAGAAAGTCGAAAGCCAGCGATTACTGGAATTCTATTGGCTATTTGTTGTTTTATGGAAAACACGTCGTCATCAATAATTCTATAGTTTTTAATTTTATGCTTTCCTGCTTCGGTTGTCCATGAGGATTGTATAGAAGACGACAAACAAGACCCTAGATTGGAATAGGGAACTGTAGCCATGGTGGCTGCTCCTCTCAACTGTAGCATTTCCATGTTTATCAAATATGAACTTCCATCACAATCGGCCCCTTTAGAGTTGCCTTCGGGTAATGAGGTAAACAAATCTTTGGCACTTATTTGATTGCTTGACTTAGACAAATCTGATGCTTTGTACCCGAAAGAGAGGGCTTCAGTGGCAGTCTTTACATAATAGCCTGCTGCCCAAGAAATACAAGTTCCATAACTTCCCTGACTTGCCACAGGCGGAAGTAGCTCAGACAAATCAAAAGAAGTCGGTAAATTTGTATTTGAAGCAAAGCCAAACTTTACATTGTTGGGTACCTTTCCAAGGTTTTCGTTTCCTAACCATCCAAATCCAAAAGCTGGTTTGTCGTCATCAGCCTGATCCGTCGGCGAAATAGTTTCGGCTAACTTACAAGAAGACATGAAAATCATGTTCACCATAAAAATGGCAATTAAAATCGACAGTTTTTTCATTAGATTAATATTTATAAAGGGCTATTTTTAAACGTTTTACGAACATTGTTTTAATTTCATTTGCAAAACTCTTAAAAATTAAAACCCTATAAATCAACCAAAACCAGTATTTTAAAAAATACCACAAAAGGTGTAGATAAGTAGAGCATTGAATGTGTAAATTTGGTTTTTAGTGATAGATAATCTAAGAAAGGTAAGTTTTCTATCTATTTCAATAATTATATCTATTACTGATACTAGCCATTTAATAATGAAATCTTTCACTTCAATAGTAGTATTACTTTTTTTTACTTTACAGCCCCTTTTTGCTCAAAAAAGTCAAAACAATTCTGTTCTCTTTTTAAAAGATTCGAATTCCAATTTTAACATTGATAGCCTTGAATCGAAAAGTAAAGCGTTTTTAGTTTTTGAAAATAAGCGACTTAGCTATGGACATGAAAATAAACCCCATTGGCTCAAAATCTCAATAAGCAATAATGACACGATATCTCAAAAGAAATTGCTAGAAGTAGATTATGCTTTTTTAGAAGAGGTAAATCTTTTTATTGTTAAAAATGGTAAGGTAATCTTCAAATCTGATACGATTGGTTGGAAATATCCCTATCGAAATCGCGTTTTTAAGCATTATAACCCGGTCTTTCCCATTACAATTGATGCCAAAAGCTCACAAACGGTTTATCTTCGAATTTTCCGTAGATACATTTCTTTAATACCTCCTATTAAAGTTTGGGACGAAGGCGATTTTTACCAAAACGAGATAACTCGTAAATTTATCTGGGGTGGTTTTGGAGGAATTTTGCTTTTAGCTTCTTCTTTTGGAATGATCCTTTTTCTTAGTTTGGGCAAGAGGCTTTATCTATTATATGCTCTTTATGTGACAATGGCACTATTGTATTCTTTAATAGACAGAGGGTTTTTTTTCGAATACTACAATGATGGTTTTTTGGGCTTCTATAAAAAAAACTTTCGTCAACTTTTAATGAATTTAAATATTCTGTTTACGCTACTTTATGTTAGAGCGTATGTATTTCCGAATTATAAACTTACTTTTTGGCTTCTTCAGATTTATAGATTTTGCATTCTTCTATGTTTTTTAGCCATATCCCTTTTATGGTTTGAAAAGTATTCAAGTGATCACCATATTATTATTTCTGATAAAGCCGCTCTTCTTTATCCTTTTGCATTTATCACCCCGGCTTTGTTTAGTTTTTATTTAGTTTTTTATAGTTATTTTAAAAAAATTGATGTGGTAGCTAGCAAATTCTATATGATTGGTGCATTACCATTGGTGCTTTTTACGGTTTTAACAAATTTAAGGCATTACAATTTAATCCCAAATTATTGGTTTCTCGAAATTGAAGGTGCCATGCTGGCCTATATATTTGACGTTTTAATATTGGCTCTTGGATTGGGCTATCGTTATAAAATCCTACGGGTCGAAAAGGAAAAATTGGTAGAAGAAAAAAAACAAAATCAACTTCTGGTTTATGAAAAAGGGCTAGAACTGCAAAATCAAGAGCGTAGCAGACTGGCCAAAGAGCTGCACGACGGTTTGGGAATCGACATCTCGATTATAAAAATGAAACTGGAAGCCCTGAGTATGGACTTTGAAAAAAAAGGAATCAAAGTCAAGGAGTTTTATGAAACTATTGCAAACCTCGACAACGTGGCAAGCAATGTCCGGAGTTTTTCACTTAATATTATGCCTCCAGATTTGAAAAAAAACGGCATTGCGATTGTCTTAGAAAACTTAGTTTATAGTCTACAAAAACTAAACGCCAACATTGAGATAAATTTTACAACCAATGTCACTGATAAACTCGATGATAAACTATCACAGAACTTATATTTTATAGCTAAAGAATTAATAAATAACGCCTTAAGGCATTCTAATGCTTCCATAATTGATGTGGAACTGATGAAAGAAAACAACCAAACCGAGCTAAAAGTCTCCGACAACGGTATAGGTTATGATTTTGATATGGCTCTAAAAAAAGATGGTCTGGGTTTAGAAAGTATTAATTCAAGAGTAGCTTTAATGAATGCTCAAATAGAAATAACCAAAAAACCATTAAATGGCATTTCGCATAAAATAATACACCTTGACAAATTCTAAAAGGAGTGAATTCCTTTCTTGTATTTTTTCACTACACTTTAAGTCGAACAATCAATGGAAGATTCATTAACAAATTTGATGATCTTAAATTTTCTCATTAACAAACTTTTATACTCTCGGAAACTTTCATAGCCAACACATCTATTCAAATTATACTGCATTCATTAACATTTTGACTCTGTACTTTTTATCTTTGTAAAAATTGCTCTTTGAGGCTATTTCCAAAAGCAATTTAACCCCATTTAACCATGAAAAAAAACGTCTTCTTCCTGATTCTGTATGTCTTTTTATCTAATATAACTAAAGCCCAAATCTACGTTTTAGAAACTCAAGGACAGGTTTCTGTTAATGGAAAAACACTAAAAAAAGGAGATGAAGTTTTAGAAAAATCGTTACTAATTTTTGGAAAAGATAGTAAATTAAACCTCCTAACCCAAGGCGGATATATAAGCATTAATAGTAATATCCCTAATATAAACACCACAGAATTAGGCATTTTGATAAAAAACCAAGAGCTTTCAAAAAGTACATCTACCCGCTCTTTTTCGGAATCAGAAAATATACCATTAGAAAAGGAGCTAAGCAACATAATGGATATTTTGGCAGGAAATGGCCAGTCATTTGAACAAAATTATGGCAATTACATAGAACCCTATCTGAAAAGCCGATTCGATGAAAATGCCGTAAAAAAAGCCTTTGATTTTTTACAAAACCAATTCGACAAAAGCCCCCCCACACTCACTGGTTTGATGAGCGACGAAGCTCAATATCAATCCATCCCACAAGTTTCAAGACTTGTTAACAGGTCTTACACAAGTCTGCCAGAGCGGTTTTCGTTGAAAGAATATTGCCCGAAACCCGGTTTACAACAATACAGCGACTGCGTAGGATGGTCTACCACTTACGCCGCCCGTACAATACTTTACGCCATCAGGAACAACATACAAAACAGACAAACCATTACCGCTGAGACCTTTGCACCATCGTTTACTTACAGTCAAATAAAATCAAGCCAAACCGAAGCTGCGTGTAAACAAGGCTCTTACATTCAAGATGCCGTCAAACTTATCAAAGATTTAGGATCCATCAAAAACGTTGACTTTGAGTACAGCTGCTCCCCTATTATCGAAAATCAAGACGTAAGAATTGCATCTAAATTCAGAATCAAAAACTATAAACGTCTTTCGGGAGATTACAATTCAGACCGCAGCCAAATGATGGAAAACATCAAAAAAAGTCTATCAGAAAAACGCCCCGTGGTGATTGCCATGGAAGTTTATGATTCGTTTCAAAGACCAAGTGCTTCGGCCACCAAAGGACTTTGGGAAGGCAAAAAGGGCAAAATGGTTAGCCGACACGCCATTACGGTGATTGGCTACGACGACACAAAATATGGAGGAGCATTTGAAATCATCAATAGTTGGGGTACGTTTTGGGGAAACGAGGGCTTTATGTGGCTTAAATACAAAGACTTTGCAACAGTAACCTACGAAGCCTATGAAATGGCTGATTATGAAGCCTCTACACCAAACAATACCAAGGCCGATTTGGCAGGAAGTTTTGAGGTAATATTAAACAATGGCAATAGTATGCCGGTGAGATTAAATAATTCTACAACCGAAACCGTAAACTACACCGCCTCCAAATCTTATAGCTCTGGTACGCAGTTTCGTTTGAGCTTTACCAACAACCAACCCGCTTATGTGTACTTAATCAGTTATGGTACCAACACCCAAAAAGTGAGTAATATCTTCCCTTTTGATGGCTATAGTGCTTATCTAGATTATTCCAAAAACGAAATAATGATACCCAATGAAGATTATTGGGTACAAATGGACAATCACATCGGTACGGATTATCTTTGTATATTGTATTCGAAAGAAGAATTAGACATCAAGGCTATAGCCAAACAAATGCAAAGGCAGTCGGGAAGTTTTGATGCCAAACTAAAGGCCGCCCTCCAAAACAAAATGGTAGAAAACAGAAGCATAAACCTAGCCAAAGACAAGATAAGCTTTGATGCCAAACTCAACGGCAAAATGGTGATTCCGATTACGCTAGAAATAAAACATGTGAATTAAAAACCATCAATTCAATGAAAACCAAACTATATATATTTATAATAATTGTACTGCCATTGCTTAGTTTTGGACAAAACTCTTACCAAAAAGGCGTTGAATATTACAAAAAAGCAGACTACAAAAATGCCCAGATAGCATTCGATGATGCCCTAGACGAAGACATTGAACCGGCATATAATACCCTAACTTACAGAGGATTGTGTAAATATACCAAAAACAATACAACGAAGCTTACGAAGACTATAACCTTGCTGTAAAAGACCTCAACAAACTCGGATACACCAAAATCGGAGAAATGCCCGCCAATATTTTGAAAGCGTATGGTTTGACGCTTTATGACAGGGCTTTAGCCCAACACAAACGTGGCCAATACAACGAAGCTATAAAAGATTTCAACTTTGCTTTGATGTATAAATACAGCCCCGGAGACTGCTACTATCAAATTGCCAATGCCTATTACGCACTTTCTGATTTTGGTAAAGCCGCTGAGAATTATACGCTCAGTATGCCCTATAAACCAACAGATTACAGTTTGTACTACTGGCGTGGAAATGCGTATTTGAGCGATGGAAAATGGAAACAAAGCGTTGCAGACTTCGACTATTATATCAAACAAAAGCCTAATGATCCTTACGGATACCATTACCGTGGTTTTTCTAAAATCATGTTGGACAACATCGATGGGGCAATAGAAGACACCCAAAAATCTATCGACCTCAACATGAAAGACATCTATTTGGCTTTCAGAAACTTAGGTATGATATACATCAAATTGGAAGATTGTGAAAAAGCCAGAGAGAATTTTGAATATGCCATTAAATTAAATTCAAATGATAATTTCAGCAAAAACAAACTCGAAACCTTAAGTGCGGATTGCGGCGAAACTGAAGAAGAGAAAGTGGTCATAAAAAATACCCCTAAATATTCAAAACCGACCATCAGCTGGGTATATCCTACACAAGAAAGTATTGAAACTTCAGAAAATGTAGTAACCATAAAAGCCTGTGTTAATAGTTCGGAAAAACCAACCATGAGTTTGTTTGCCGACGGCGTGGAGTTGACTTCAAGAGATTTCGTTATAGTACCCTCCAAACAACCCGACTGCCCATATAGATTTGAAAAACAGGTAACTATATCATCTAACGCCAACCTTATCAACCTGAGATTTGTGGCTAAAAACTCTGGAGGAAGTGTGGAGTCAAGTAGAAAAATATACAAAATAAAATCGCAAAATCCCGAGGCTGAAGAGCGGAGAATAGCCCTTTTAATAGGCAACGCAGCCTATAAATACAAGCCACTCAACAATACGCTGAACGACGTTGACGACATGGCCAAAAAACTTGAAGGTTTGGGTTTTAAGGTGATAAAACACAAAAACCTAAAAGCAGAAGAAATGAGTATGGCCTTCATAAAATTCGGTAGAGAGTTGGCCAATTACGATGTAGGCATGTTTTTCTATGCTGGCCACGGTTTGCAAAACGGAAGCGGCACCAATTTTCTGGTTCCCATAGATGCCGAAGCAATAAAAAGCGACCAAGATTTCAATAAATATTGTGTAGAAGTGGACGAGCTTTTTGGACAAATGAAAAAAGCCAACTCAAAAGTAAACATCATCATTTTGGATGCTTGTCGAGATAATCCGCTGGATGCTAGAAACACCACACGTGGCTCTGGCACAAGAGGTTTGTCTGCCCCCACGCAAAACCCGCAAGGCTCATTTATATTTTACGCTGCATCTGCAAACCAAACGGCCTTAGAGGGCGAAGGAAGCCGAAACGGTATTTTCACGGGAGAATTGCTGAAGTTTATTGACAAACCCAACCTCAAGCTAGAGGAAGTAGTAAAAGAAACCTCAAAAGCTGTAAAACTCAAAACCAATGACCAGCAAAAACCCGCTTGGTACTCCGAGTTTGATGGAGATTTTTATTTTAGGCATTGATATTATTTTGCAAAATAGCAAGTCATAGAAACTGCAAAGGATATTCCTTTTTACAAATAGAATTGCTATTGGCTTTTTCACAATTGCCTTAATTTGTAAATTTTATAGGTGGTTTTAAATCAAAAAAATTGACTCAATTTTGCCTAATCACCTTCATCGCTTCTTCAAGAATTGTATCTTTGCCTTTATCCATATCCGCTTGCGACATGTCTATTTTGATGTCTGGATCTATTCCATTTTCGATATTAAAGCCATTTCTATCTAATGTCTTGGAACCCGAAACGCGTAAAATCCAACCATTACTTAACTCAGTGGCTGTAGGTATGCCTCCTCCTCCGCCAGTTTTTCCACCAATCAATTTTACGTTTTTTAATCCTTTCATGAAAGCTGCAAACATATTAGTAGCACTATAACAACCTCTGTTGGTTAGTATTACAAGAGGTTTTTCGAGATAGGTTTCTTCGTCTTTAGCAGGATATATTTCAGACTTTTCTTCCTTAAAATCATTTTTACCTGGTCCGTTTTTATGAAATTCAGTTCCCAATAACGTCGTATCGCTAATAAATCTGCTTGCCAACTTATCTATATTTATGACGGCACCTCCCCCATTATTTCGTACATCCAATATCAAGCCTTTTTTTGTTTTTGCCCTTTCTAAAATATAATCGAGGGCTTCGTCCGAAATGCTATCTATGAATGAGTCGTACCTAAAATATGCCACATCGCCGAAATCAAAATATGAGAACGGAGACACAATCTGAGTGCGGCCTTTGAAATAGTTTCTGTTCAATAAATCACCCGAATAATTTTCAGGATAATCCAAAAAAACTTCTGGGTTTCTTGATACGTTAAACTTTGAGATAAGGTTAGTATGTTCGTCTTTTAGTTCGTATAACATATCATAACAAACCTGAAAAAGCTCCTCTTCGGACATATTGTTATTTACCTTGCCTACATACTTTTTGTACATCAAGTCCCAATCCACATTTTTATATTCAAAAAAAGCATACTTCTCATTGACGAAAGTCCAAACTTGATCAAAGATTGATTTCGGGGTATTTTCGGGTTGAATCTTCATAAAGAGACTTTCACAAGACAACAAAAAAACGGCAAATATTAAAACGATGTACTTTTTCATATTTACTTGATTTTATGAAGATTAGCTATAAAATAAATGGTATGGGTGCCGTTGATAACACTTGGGTATTTACTCGGGGTAAGAGCTTGTAAATTCCAACCGTAGCCCAGCATTGGACTTATACTTGTAATACGCTTTTTGTTCGGAAATTTCAACAAAAGTCTGCTGTTGATGGCATTGTAAGAGTTTGGAAGAAAGCCGTCAAACTTGTTGTTGGTAAAATTAGAGGTAAAGGTTGGCGTCCAGAATCCTACGCTTGCCATTGATGCTGAAAGACTATAATCGATGGCATAATTTCTCCTAAATAACCTAAATCCTCTCATATACTTCATTTTCGGATTTAGACTCAAAAATACTTCTGAGGCGATAGAATTGTTGTCGTATTCGGGCCCAAACCTAGCCGAAAGATTAAAAGAGACCTGAGCTCCTATTGCAAAGTTTTTACTCACTTTTCTCAAATAATGCCTTGCCAAAGACATATTTCCAGAGTATGAATTAGCTGATCCATTCACTGATTTATAAAATGGCAAAGCACTCAAAGACCTTTCAACTCCCATTTCATATTTAGTTCTATCCACCACTTTACTTCCAAAAAAGGCCAGTCCAAAACCCCTAAATTGGTTTTGAGAAAAACTCTGCTGTTGTAAGTTTTGCTGAGCCAACCCCAATGCATGATACTTATAAATACTTTCAGAATTCCATTCTTTCTGTCGCCAATTATCAATCTCTTTTTTAATGTCTTTTAAAAAATGTTGCGAATAGCAATTGGTAGCAAAAAAAAGTAAGAATAACAGCTTCTTCAATTTCAATTATTTTTTGTAAAAATAGCCTTGATTTTGATTCCTGGAAATTCTAACGCTTATTTTTAAGTATTATTTATACAGAAATTCAATGCTCTCTGTTTTTGATTGAAAAACTCAAATCGATTTAAATATTTGTTTTATATCTTTATACCAAATTCAACCCCTTGTTTCAATGAAAATCAAATACCTATTTTTATTTGCTCTTACGCTTTTTATGCTAATTTCTAACTCTGCGGAATCCAAGAAAAAACCTATAAAAACGCTCATTGTAGATGGTCAGAATAACCATACACACTGGCCAAAGGTTACCTACATGATGAAGAAATATTTGGAAGAAACGGGTCTTTTCAAGGTCGATGTGCAACGCAGTGCCTACACTTGGGGAGAAGCCGAAGGCCAAATCAATGATTTTGTGATAGCAGGTATGCCCAAAACTGAAGCCGAAAAAAAGCCAAAAGCTGACCCAAATTTTTCGCCAGATTTTAAAAAATATGACTTGGTAATTGTCAACTTTGGTTGGAATGCCGCCGGTTGGCCAGAAAACACCAATCAAGCCTTCGAGAATTTTGTAAAAAAAGGTGGTGGTGTAGTTATCATCCATGCCGCCGACAACTCGTTTCCGAATTGGCCAGCTTATAACCAAATGATTGGCATTGGTGGCTGGGGCGACCGCACTGAAAAAGACGGCCCATATGTATATTTTGATGATGCCGGCAAGTTGGTCAGAGATAATTCGCCAGGAAAAGCTGGCTCACACGGTCCACAGCACGAATACACCATTGAAGTCAGAGACACCGAGCACCCGATAACCAAAGGAATGCCCATGAAATGGCTCCACGCCAAAGACGAATTGTATGACCGCCTACGTGGCCCTGCCGAAAACATGAAGGTTTTGGCCACAGCATATTCTTCAAAAGAAAACCGAGGAACAGCACGCCACGAACCCATGCTCATGACCATTGACTATGGAAAAGGTCGGATTTTCCATACACCCATGGGCCACATAGATTATTCAGTAGAGTGCGTAGGATTTATCACTACCCTATTACGTGGCTCACAATGGGCAGCTACTGGCAAGGTGACTATTCCTATTCCAACTGATTTTCCGACTTTAGATAAGACCAGTTCGAGGGCGTTTGTGAAATAGGCTAAAAACAAATTAATGATTTATATCCAAAATAATTGATCTAGAACCTAAAATGAAAAACCTAAAACTCGTTCTAACATTTCTCTTCGGTGCGTTTATGGTTTTGGGAGGAGTAAATCACTTTCTAAAACCAGAGATGTACTTTCCTTTTTTTCCTGATTTCTTGCCGAAGGAAATTATAAACTATTTTAATGGAATTGTCGAAATTGCTTTGGGAATTGGAACTTTCATTCCTTCTTTTAGAAAAATGGCAACTTTGGGCATTTTAATATTGATGTTGTTCTTTCTACCTTTGCACATCTTGGACGTTTTCAAAGAAAGCCCAGCCATAGGTAGTCATCAAGCTAGCTTAATTCGCCTCCCGATACAATTTCTATTTATTGCTTGGGCTTGGTATATCAGCAGAACTAAATAGAAATTAAAACGAATTTTATGAAAAGACTGGCTTTCTTGCTTATTCTTCAAGTTTTTTCTTTCCAAACTTTTGCACAAAATCGTGAAAAAGACAAGGCTGAAATATTGGCAGTTCTTACAGACTTTTTTGAGACTTTCACGCATCCCGACATGAAGTATTTTGACAGAAATTGTAGTTCTGATTTTCAGCTATTAGAGGTAGGTGAGGTATGGGAACGCAAGGAAATACAAGCTTATGTGGACAGGGTTACGGCCAAACCCTTGACGTTTGAACGCAACAATCAGTTTGATTTTATTAAAGTTAAATTTTACAAAAACATCGCTTGGGTAAGCTACTACAACACCGCCACTATTAGATCTTTACAAGACAATTCTATAAAGAAAAGAGAATGGCTAGAAAGCATAATACTAGAAAAAGTAAAAGGCCGATGGGTTTTGCAGCAAATGTACAGCTCTGTTAAAAAATAAATGGTGTTAGCGGTTTGCCATAAATGCACAAATCCAATAATTCGTGCATTTATGGGTTTAAAAAAACCTCACTACTTCTTCATAGTTTTCAGATACTTCATCAAGTCCAAAATCTCTGGCTCTTCCATATTATCAAATAACCCAACAGGCATTAGTGAGGTTGGCATAACTTCTCTCGACTGAATATCAGACTTGTTGATAAATACCTTGTCTTGGCCCACAATCCGCATGGTCAATTGTCTATCATTCTCTGAAATTACGTTGCCAGAATAGGTTCGCCCATCACGAGTAATAACCACCACCAATTTGTAATCATCCTGAATTTCTCCGCTCGGATTCAGTACATTGAATAGAATGTAATCCGTATTCGAACGGTTGGAACCTGTTAGTTCTGGTCCGATATTTCCACCCTTTCCATACATTTTATGACAGCTTCCACACACAGTTTGAAAGACTTTCTCTCCCTTTATTGGATTTGCTGTTACCAAAGCTTTATCATTTATCATCCTTTGGTATTTGGCATACGATTTTTCCAAAGAAGGCTCTTGCTCTATCGGCCCCCAAACTTCTATAAATCCACTTCCTACCACTCTCAAGAGTTGTCTGGCTGCATAAGGCGGCACATCACGCTTGGATATTTTTTGAGATTTGATAGCCTGGGTAAGTTCCCAACCATATTTAGATCTCGACGAAAGCGTTTGAATGGCTTGTTGTTTCTCTGTAGCAGTGAATTCGCTATAATTGACCACCAATAATTTTCCAAACTCGGGCCTATCGTATTCTGAAATAGCCCTAATCGTTTCTAATCTAAGTTTAGGGTCGATCAAAAGGTTTGGAATTTCAACTACCAATTCTTCTCTTTTTCTTAAAGAAAGAGACTGTATAGCCTGTTGCCTTTGGAGAATTGGAGCGTTTTTATTTTTCAATGTAGCCATCTGTTGTTCAGATGCTTGCGTATCACCAAATCGTTGAGAAATCTGGTTGGCCAAAGTCGATGATTCTCCTTTCGTGGTTTTCAATTTTGTCGAAAGTGCAGCCCAATTTTTAGGAGCTTTTAAGTCAAATCTTCCCTCCAATCCATCTCTCATTCCTTTTAAAATCTCCACTTGGTTTGTCGCATTTTTTGCCAACGAACTTACAATAGCTTCTGGGTTATTGGCATCTACCAATCTTCTCGAAATATAATTTGATATAAGCGGAATCTTTGTTTGATGTGCCAAGGCCATAGCCCGAGCAGGGTTTTCCTTTACTAAACTTTCCAGACCAAACCAAATCATTTTAGGCAAATTATGGTCTTCAGAATCCTCTCCATGTAGTGCCAATCCTTCAGATATTTGCCATGCTGTAAGGTTATCAACTCTTTGGATAGCAGAAGCCAAATACAATCTAACTACAGCAGAAGGATCCTCTTTCGCCATTTTCACAAATTTTTCTTTGGCATTTTGCTCAGCATTTTTGTCTTCGCAAAGCATCTGGATAGCCCATGCTCTTACATTTTCGTCTTTGTCTGAAAGAGATTTATACAGCTCCTCTTTACTCAAATTATTGGTAATAAACATTCCCCAAAAAGCACGCAAACGATAATCTGAATTGCTATTTGTTTCAAAAATAGTCTTTAATTCTGTTAAAGCTGAAGCATCTAAATTACCTTTAATAGCTCTATTTTGTAAAATCAACCGAGCTCTTCTGGAATGCCAATCGCTCGTGTTGGTTTGTAGTGCCACCAATTGTTTGTCTGTCAATTTATTCAAATCCTCATATCTACCTTCCCAATTGATGGCCTTGTTTTCTTTGGGCATTATTCTGAAAACCCTGCCCGTTTCGCCGTTTACCACTTCTTGGCCGCAAATGTCGGCATCGTGCCAATCTAGCACATAAAGACCGCCGTCTGGCCCAACTTCCATGCTAAAACCTACCCACTGAGCATTGTTAGCCATGAGCAGTTCATCGCCATGTTTGGCCACAAAGCCGGAGCCTTTTTTCTCTAAAATATCAGACAAAACCGCATGCTCATGGATATTGGCCATAAATATTCTACCTTGATGCTCTGCCGGAAAAGCATCTGATTGATACACCCTGGCACCGCCATGGGCCGAGCGATGACTGTGGTCGGCAATGGTTCTGATGTCGCTATACGTATAAGGATTGAAATGTTGCCCACCCTGACGGTGATAAATACCTCCTGGTATAATGTGCCACATGTGGGGTATCACGCATGCACTAATAAACAACTGACCTTTAGCGTCATAATCTATTCCCCAAGGATTGCTGAAGCCGTGTGAAACCACCTCAAACTTGTCTTTAATTGGGTGATATCTCCACACACCACCGTTAATGTCCACACCTTCGCCCTGCAAAATATCTTCAGGAAATGGGTCTTTGTGTCGGTAAAGTCGGCCCTTACCAACTGGTTTTCTAACCTTCGATGGTGTAGCAAATCCTTGGCAGCCATAAAGCCAGCCATCCGGACCCCAATGCAAACTGTTGAGCGTTTCATGTCGATCCCGAATTCCCCAGCCGGTTAACCTCACTTCTATGTCGTCCATATCGGCTTGGTCGTCTTGGTTTTTATCTGGTACAAAAAGTAAGTTGGGCGGTGCTCCCAAATACAATCCATCAAAACCTACCGCCATAGCCGCAGGAAAAGCAATGCCTTCCAAAAACACTTTTTTAGAGTCCGCCACACCGTCGTGGTTGGTGTCTTCCAAAATCAGAATTCTGCTGTTACCAGCATTCGAAAATCCTTTTCCCCTAGACTCATAATCTCGGTTTTCGGCTATCCAAAGACGGCCTTTGTCGTCCCAACAAAAGGCCATCGGTTGAGTTATCATGGGCTCTGATGCCCACGTATTTACTTTGAAACCATCTTTCAGGGTCATGTTGGCCACGGCTTCCTCTGGCGACAAAAACTTTGCGTCTCTTCCTTCTTTTTGGGCTATTCCCCAAAGTGCCCAAGTCATATTCTGGCCACTGTACTCACCCCACATGTTGTTGATTTCGACATCATTAAGCTGACCTGTATATACTATCAGCTGATGCTTAATTACTTCCACTTCTCCTTTTTTAATATGCCAATCTCCTGTTCTAGCACGTGCAGGCCCGATACCAAGCTGACCATCAACCCGCCAGTATTGCGGAAATCCTTTGTTTTCAGGGTGGTCAAACACCGCCACATGAACTCTATCTTTTCTGCCTTCTATAGTCATGCCGGCATCTACCCACATGGCACGCTTCCCTTCAGCTTTTTCATTTTTCTGTCTTGCAGCATTTATTACTTCTCCGTCTATTCCTTCTCTCCAAAGCATCCTTACAAACAAGCCTCCGTAGTCATATTTACTTATTGTCACGTCAGTTTGGGCATCTCCCTCCCAGTCAACATTTAGCACGTATTTGCCGTCTTTTTCTTGCATGGTCCAGGTTTGGGTTTCTCTCAAAACAGCATTTCCTTTTTCATCTAAAAGGTCATAAACGGTTTGCCACTTCACCTCCGCACCCTTTACTTTGATGATTTTGGCAGAAACTTTTTTCCAATAATCTCCCTCGGGATGGTGAAAATAATCACGACCATTCACGCGAGTGTAGCCCCAATAAATTCCCGTTTGATGTTTGTGATGCCCTGGGCTGTATTCGGTTATCACACCTTTTCCGTCAGGAGCCATTATGGGGTGTATAAATGGTCGAAAGTCTTTTTTGGCCACTTGAGTGAGTATTGGTGTAGTTCCCGAAAACCGAAAAACAGAAATGGTTTGAGCTTTGTCGTCTTGGACAATCCTAAGTTGACTTATTTTAGGAGGAGAAAAAGATTCAGGTTTATCGTTTTGGATAAAAAATAACAAAAAGCTAAAAATAGCCAAGTGAATGGCCAGCAAGAAGTTCTTCATAAAAGGTAAAGGTTGAAATTGACCTAAATTTAGAAAATTTTGGGTAAAATAAAGAGTTTTGGTGGAATCATTCTTTTTTAGAAGACAAAAAAGTGCATCCGAAATATCAGATGCACCTATTCAGAAATATAAGTATTTCGTTCTTAAAATCTTATTTCAACTCCTCCTTAAAAAACGCAATAGTCCTGTCCCAAGCCAATTTAGCCACTTCGGCATTGTAGCGAGCGGGCGAAGAATCGTTGTTGAAGGCGTGTTGAGCTCCTTCGTAAATGTATAGTTTGTAATCAATTTTGTTTTCTTTCAAAGCGGCTTCATAAGCTGGTATACCCTCGTTTACTCGCTCGTCCATACCCGCGTATTGGAGCATAAGTTTGGCTTTGATTTTAGGAACGTCCACCGCAGCCGCTTGTCGGCCATAATAAGGCACTGCAGCATTGAGCAAAGGATCGCTTACAGCCATGGCATTGGCGATGGCTCCTCCCCAACAGAAACCTACACAACCAGTTTTTTTATTGCTATTTTTCAATGCTCTCAAGTAATCGAGGCCACTTTTTATATTTTCTATATTTTGAGCAGGGTCCAGTTTCGGAAACATGGCTCTACCTTCGTCTTCATTGGCTGGAGTACCACCAAAAGGCGAAAGTGCATCTATACCCAAGGCAATAAATCCCGCTTTTGCTATTCTTCTTGTAACATCCTTGATATGAGGAGTTAACCCTCTGTTTTCATGTACTACCAATACCGCCCCTAGTTTACCTTTTACTTTTTTGGGCATTACCAAATACCCCTTCATGGTACAATTTTTCGAGGCATAACTGATGTCTTCCATCGTTAGGTCTTCATCTTCTTCTGAAACTTGATTGGCCAAGGCATATTTACCCTCGAGCATCGGTAGAATGGCCATTGCAGCAGCTGTGCCACCAGCAAGTTTGGTTAGTTTTGCTAAAAAATCCTCTCTTTTCAGAGGTTTGTGGGTGTATTCGTCAAAAAGGTTGATAATTCTTTGATCCATTTTTTATTTTGGTTTGATAGAACAATTTAAAAATAATTCTGGCAATTATTTTCCCAAATCGACAAAATGGCTAAAATAATCGCTAGATTGGAATTTTCAACTACTGTAGACTTTCTGATTTCGGTTTTTAAACCTAAATTGAAAACAAATTCAACCTTAAAAAATGAAAAAAACTTTTTTAGTTACCTTATACTTAATCTTTTCAATGGGTCTAAAAGCCCAAACCATCCCCTTACCCGAGCATCCAAGGCCTGATTTTGAGCGAGTAGATTGGGTCAATCTAAACGGAAAATGGGAATTCGAATTTGATAGCCTGAGCAAAGGCGAGGCCCAAAATTGGCAAAAAGGAACAGCTAAATTTTCAAAGAACATTAATGTCCCTTTTCCATGGGGTGCACCACTTTCAGGGGTAAAAGATGAGGCGGATATTGCTTGGTATCAGAAAAGCATCACAATCCCAGAGTCATTCAAAAACAAAAAATGTTTCGTGACCATCGGAGCATCTGACTGGGAAACAACCCTTTGGTTGGATGGCAATCTTTTGGGAAAACATCAAGGAGGCTACACGCCGTTTTCTTTCGATATTACGTCTTTTGTAAAATATGGCTCAGCCCAGAAATTGGTCATAAAAGTAGACGACAAACGCCGTGAATTTACACTTTATGGCAAGCAAGGCTACGGAAACGCAAGAGGTATTTGGCAAACGATTTATCTTGAAGCAAGGGGAAATAGCTTTCTAGATTATGTACATTTTACCCCCGATATTGACCAAAATAAAGCAAAAGTATCAGGCGAAATCGTTGGCGGAGATACCAAAGACAACATATTGAAGATCAAAGTGAAAGACCGTTCCGATCCATTAACTTTTACAATTCCTAAAGGTCAAAAAATGTTTGAGTTTACTTTTGAGGTTCCTAACGCCAAGCTTTGGACTTTGGAAAATCCTCATCTTTACGATACAGAGGTTTCTTGGGGAGATGATGTGGTGAAAACCTACTTTGCCATGCGTAAAATATCCGTCACCAAACTGCCTGGCACCGATATTCCTTATGTGGCTTTGAACAATAAACCCATTTATCTCCAACTAACACTTGACCAATCGTACCATCCCGAAGGTTTCTACACTTTCCCGACGGATGAATTTATGAAAAACGAGATTCAACTTTGCAAAAATATTGGACTTAACGGCCTACGTACACACATTAAAGTGGACGTGCCTCGTAAGCTTTATTGGGCTGACAAACTGGGTCTTTTGGTGATGGCCGATTTACCCAATTTCTGGGGAGAGCCTGATGCACAAGCACAAAAAGAATCAGAGTTTACACTTCGACAAATGATCAGGCGTGACTACAATCACCCAGCAATATTTTCTTGGATTGTTTTCAACGAAACTTGGGGACTTAGAACCAAAGTGAAAAACGAAACTACCGGAAAAGTGGAAAGTCAATATTTGCCAAAAACCCAAAACTGGGTGGCCTCGATGTATTATTTGGCCAAATCGCTGGACCAAACACGCTTAGCCGAAGACAATTCTATCTGTTGCGGTGCTGGCCATACAGAGACCGATATCAACTCATGGCATGAATATCTACCTGGCTACGAGTGGGAAGCCCACATGCAAAAAATTGACAAAGGCACCTATCCGGGAAGCAGTTTTCATTTCGAAAAAGGTTTTACGCAAGGCAACCAACCTATGATAAACTCGGAGTGCGGCAATGTGTGGGGCTATGATGGCAGTACAGGCGATGTGGATTGGAGCTACGACTACCACCGTATGATGAACACCTTCAGAGTTCACCCAAAAATGTCAGGCTGGCTATATACCGAACACCACGATGTGATAAACGAATGGAATGGATACTGGCGTTTTGACAGAACCATGAAATATACTGGCCTTGGCGATATGGCAAATGGCATGACCGACAAAGATTTTCATTCTTTGGTATATTTATCTAATGGTCAAGATATTACGCATACGGTAAAAGCAAACGAAGAGGTGTCGGTGCCGATTTTTGTATCGGTAATGGAAGACATAAAAATGGTGGACAACGTATTTTTGGTAGAATATACACTTGAAGGAGTTAATCAAATCGGAAATACGGTAAAAGTGGGTGAAGGCAAACTCAATTTACCTTTTGAACCTTGGATGCAGAAGGCTTTTGATCCTCTAAAAATCAAAATGCCCGAAACCAACGGGGTTTACACGCTCACATTTACACTCAAAGACAGCAAAGGCGGTACGATTTATCACAAAAACTTTGTGTCTTTTATCGTTACAGACGGTAAACTTCCAGCAGGCGTTTCTATAATTGAGAAATCGGCAAATGCTTATTCAGATGCCAAATGGTCTTTGAAAAAATGGGAAATTATGGGTGGTAAAAAAGTAAACGGTGCCGGTAATGGTAGCTTTACTTACACCTTCGAAGGCAAATCTGTAAAGGCAAAGTCGGGTTACTTGTTGATGGAATTGGGTGCGAAAGAGTTGTTTTTCAAAGACCGTGCAGGGTCAGAAATTAAAAACACTGACTACATGTTGGGAGCCAAAGCCGAGCCAAGTCAGAATCAGAATTCGTATCCAATGACAGATGAGAAGAAATTTCCTTCAAATCTGAAGGTTTTTGTAGATGGTGCTTTTGTAAAGACGGTAACTTTAGAAGACGACCCAGCTGACCATAGAGGAATATTGAGCTGGCATAATCAGTTACAAAACAGGAAGTTGTCGGAAGCAGGCAGCTATGGTTACATGGTAAAAATACCTTTGACCAATAGCCAAATAAAATCTCTAGAAAAAACAGGAAAACTAAGCGTGAAACTGAGTGTGGACAACGGTGGAGGCTTG
>JAIPAJ010000103.1 GCA_021740125.1 Leadbetterella sp.
GCAAATCATCGTCTTCAAAACCCCTTTGACCATTACCTTTCATCCATGGCACATGAGCATAGGAGTAAAAGGCAATCCTGTCTGGGTTAAGTTCTAGGGTTTTCAAAATGGTATTTCTAACTGACTCAAGTTTTTGAAAAGGCAGGCCAAATACTAAATCATGACTCAGGGAAGTATATCCAAATTTCCTTGCAAGATTTGTAACTTTTTCTACAGCCTCAAAGGGTTGAAAGCGGTGTATAGCTTTTTGAACAATGGGGTCATAATCCTGCACGCCAAAACTTACCCTTCTAAATCCCAAATCGTAAAGCGTCTGTAAATGTTCTTCTGTCGTGTTGTTTGGATGCCCTTCAAAACTAAAAGCTTGATTTTCATCAACATTAGCACCATTTATGACCCCCTTCAGTAGTCTATCTAAGTTTTCGGCTGAAAAAAAACTGGGTGTACCGCCTCCCAAATGAATTTCTTTTATCGTAGGCTTAATTGTCAAAATGGACAAATACATTTGCCACTCAGCCAAAAGTGCGTCGATATAAGACGTTTCTACGCCATGATTTTTGGTGATTCTTTTATGACAGGCACAAAAAGTACAAAGGCTTTCACAATAAGGAAGGTGAATGTAGAGACTTAATCCGTTAGCTAGAATTTCAGTTTTGCCAAACGAAAGCATTCCATCCTTCCATTTATCAAGATTGAATTTGTCTAAATCCCAAAATGGAACGGTTGGATAACTCGTATACCGTGGCCCCGCCACATTATATTTATTTATTAGATACTCCTGTCTATTATTCATTCCAATCAACTTTTGACAAAAATATCTTATCATAACAGATATATTTTATGATATTTGTCACTCATATTGGAATAATTTAGTTTTAGTAGTCTTTTTTGTCATTTATGAAAATAATAATTATTAACGGCCCCAATCTCAATCTTTTAGGAAAACGTGAGCCAGAAATATACGGGAGCAAGAGTTTTGAAGATTACTTCGGAGAATTAAAAAGTGTTTTTCCAGCCATTGAATTGGAGTATTTTCAGTCTAATCATGAAGGAGAAATTATTGACAAAATCCATGAAATTGGTTTCACTTATGATGGTATAATATTAAACGCAGGTGGACTCACACATACTTCTGTGGCCTTGGCTGATGCATTGGGTGGGGTAAAAACCCCTGCTGTGGAAGTACACATTTCTAACATACACGCCAGAGAAGAATTCAGAAAACATTCCTACCTTACACCCAAATGCAAAGGACTCATTTGCGGCCTCGGATTAAAGGGATATGAACTGGCTGTAAGTTATTTGGTTGGGTAGGGACTCGTTATTGGTATAATGGTTACCAGGGAACTGGTTATTAGTTATTGGAAACTTGGCCGCTGAGCAGAATAGGTGTGCCTACTTGAGCTTGTGAAAGTGTCACCCTGAGCTTGTCAAAGGGACGTCCAACATAAAAATCTAATTTTGCCAATTGGAGTTGGGTCTAGACAGGCTCAGCTTAACAAGTTTGGTCTCCATAGAGAAGAAGAACTGGCATAAAGGCTCTTACTTTTTTGCCGCCAATTGCTTTTCATGAAATTCAACAAAGCCTTTTACATCTTCAAGGGGAATACTCTTTGCCAGTATTCGTTTTTCGCTATCCAGTAAAAATATGGTTGGCGTTTTGTATACATCATATCTTTTTCTAAAATCATACCTAAGTTTCAAGTCTAAGACATTGATTAATTTCTCGGTTTTATATTTTTTAATAAAGCCTTTTGTTTTTTCCAATTCCTCTTTCATATCGCCAGTTTCATGTGTACCAGCATGATAAATTGCAAAACCTTTATCTTTATTTTCTTCATAAAATTTCATTAGGTCTGGTGCGTGATCTTGACAATGGCCACAGTCATAACGGTAGAAGTACACAAGCGTATATTTAGACTTAATATCCATTAGATTTACATCTCTGCCCAAAGTGTCTTGTAGTATTAATAGTGGCATGACCTTACCTGTTATAATCGGTTTAAGTATATCCACTCTCTCTTGAAACTTAGCCTTTTGTGTGGCGTCTAACCAATCAGCATTTTTTAAGTAATGGTTTTCTGCCAAATGGACAAACACTCCATCCAGACCAATTACATTAATATTTTCGTATTTATTGCTCATCATCCACAGCACAAACCTGTAAACATCTTTGTGTTTTTGAGCTAAACGTAATACCCGGTCAGCATCCGTAGTTATTGAATCTGTTACCTGAAAAACCAAATCCTTAAAATACTTCTCGACTTTGTTCTGAATAAATGGGGTTTTCAGCATTCTTTCGTCTGAAAAATCTACATTTTCAAAGAATTTATTTTTGTAGGTTCTATACATAAAAGTGGAATCTTTCTTTCCGCTTGGCAATAAAGGAACTTCCTTTGGAAGCTCTGGCTCCATGTTTATCTTAATGATTTTTCCAGCAAAAGTGTCTTCGTGCGTTTTTACCGTATTTTTGATGTAGGCATTTACTTCTTCCTGCATTGCCTTCATTTTACGCTTATTTTCTTCTAGAACCAAAGGCTCCTTACTGGTTCGCAATACTTTCTGAACTTCCATGGCATCCTTGGTCTTATCAGCCAAATATTTCCGATAATTATACAATATTTCGTTTTCTTTTGAACCTGTAAATTTCACGGTATTTATAAAGTCTGAAGTATCTGCTTCTATGGTTATTTGAGGCTCCGTACCACTTATCAAAAAATCGTAATATACTGATGGAGAAAGCACGATCACATACATTCCACCTTGTAGACCTTGCGTTCCTTTAAATCTGATGATGCCGTTTTCAGCCTTGGCAGAATCTACTTTAAGAAACTGTGCATTTCCATAATAGTGAGCCAATTGTACATTTTTGGAGGTTTCAATTCCTTTAAATTTCACTTTAATATCATATGCAAATGTATCTTGAGCATTAGTTAAAACTGAAGCACAAAGAATAAAAAGGAAAAGGCAAAATCTAAAAACCATTATTTATTTATCTTATTATTGAATATTAATAGTTATTCAAGTTTTGTGCCACAGGTATTAAATAAAATGTTAAAATGAAAGTAGGCCTATAAAAAAAGCCAGATTTACTGGCTTTTTAATTATAATTTCTTTTGTGTCATTGATTTTTTCTCGTGAAACTCAATAAATTTATTGAATTCCTCAATCGGTATTCTTTTACCAAGAATTCGCTTTTCACTATCCAAAATATAACTAGTTGGAGTAGAATAAATATCAAATTTATTTCTGAAAACATACCTTCCTTTAGAATCCCATAGGTTTCTCATTTTGCCGGTTTTATAAGTGTTCACAAACTTCTTTATTTTATCAAGTTCATAATCCACCGCGACATTTAACACTTCAATTCCTTTGCTTTTGTTTTCGTCGTAGTATTTAACTAACTCAGGAGCGTGGTCTTTGCAATGACCACAATCTGGGCTATAAAAATAAACAATGGTATATTTGGCCTTAATATTGGCCAAGTTTTGCTCTACACCAAGGGTGTCCGATAATATCAAGGTCGGCATAATTTTTCCGGTCATTATAGGCTTCAATACATTCACCCTTTCTTGAAATTTTGCCTTTTGAGTGCTATCCAACCAGTCGGCATCTTTCAAATAATAGTCTTCTGCCAAATGAACAAAAACGCCATCGAGTCCAACGATATCTATGTTTTCGTATTTATTGGTGACCATCCAAAGCACATATCGGTATACTTCTTTATTTTTTTTAGAAAGCTTTAGCACCCTGTCGGCATCCACATTAATAGAGTCTGTCACTTGATACACCAAATCCTTGAAGTATTTCTCAACTTTGGATTGTATGAATGGTGTACGAAGCATTCTTTCATCAGAAAAATCAATATTCTCAAAAAACTTCTTTTTGTATAAATTAAACAAATAGGTAGAATCTCTCTTTCCATTTGGTAAAATCGGTGCTTCCTTTGGCAATTCAGGCTCCATATTGGCCTTGATTATTTTACCTGCAAAAGTATTTTCGTTTAAGGTAACGGCATTTTTCATATAAGAAGAAACCTCCTCTTGAAGGTTCTTCATTTTTGTCTTGTTTAGTTCAACGGAGGCAGGGTCTTGTTGGGTTTGCATGGCTTTTTGAATGCTCATAGCAGTTTCTGATTTGTCAGCTAAAAATTTCCTGTAGCCAAAAAGAATCTCATTTTCCTTAGTACCCGTAAACTTTACACTTTTAATAAAATCTGTTGTGTCGGCTTCTACTGAGAAATTGGCCTCGGTTCCACTCACAATAATATCATAATATTTTGCTGGAGATAATACGATTAGATAAATTCCACCTTTTAAAGGTTCGACACCTTTGAAATGTAAAACGCCATTTTCAACTTTTGCAGAATCGACCTTCAAATATTGATTGTATCCATAATAATGGGCCAAATGAACGAACTTGTCTGGTTCAACACCATTCATTTTAACGGAAATGTGGTAGCCGAGTTTTTCTTGGGCAAAAGATGAAGCGATAAGTGTGAAGAAAACAAAAACTATTAGACCAAATTTTTTCATACAGTGATTTTTTTGCAAATTTAAAAAATTAACCAATTTGGTTATATAATTTAACAATTCATTATGTTTTTCGTCCTTTCAAAAACCCTTGCATTCCTTCTAAAACCTATCGGAATACTATTTATTCTTACGTTATTTAACCTATCACTTAAAAACCGTACCAAAAGTAAACGCATGACAATTGCTTTTCTTGTAATTCTATACATTTTTTCATGCCCAGCTATCATTAATTATATTCTAAAGATGTATGAATTCTCCAACTATGAGATTGTTAATTCAAAAAACTACGATTATGGAATAGTTTTGACCGGAGGATTAATCAATGAGTCTAAAAGCTTGGGTGACAATATTCATTTGGGTCCTCAAAGCGATCGACTTTGGCAAACAGCTGAGCTATATAAAGCCAAGAAAATCACTAAAATCATTATCTCTGGAGGCGATGGTTTTCATAAAATCGACTCCTTGATTCCTACCGAAAACGATAAAAGCAGAGATTTTTTAATCAAGGTTGGTGTAAAGCCTGAAGATATACTACAAGAAAAAAAAGCTATAAACACCCATGAGAATGCTAAATTTAGTAAGCAATTGCTCCCAAATTACAATAAAACTGTTCTGGTTATTACTTCTGCTTTCCATCTTAAAAGAGCCTTAGCTTGTTTTGAAAAAGAAAAACTAAAGGCCGATTGGTATGCTACTAGTCCGATTTCCAGAAATTCCTATTTCAAACTCCAAGACCTGATTCCTTCTTCTGACACCTTTAATGATGCAGAGCTTATTTCAAATGAACTCGTTGGATTGGTAGTTTACAAATTCATGGGTTATATATAAATATCGATGGATTATATTTAAATACTTAGCAATGTACTTAAATATAATATTCAAAAAAAGACCTTCGGAAAGGTCTTTTTTTTTATAAAATATTTAATATCAAATACTTAGAATGTGAACCATTCTCAACAAATCATCGTGAATTGGCTTTTGTTTTTTGATGGTATCTATAAACGGCGTGTAAAGCAAGTCGTTGTTCACAATACCCGCCATCACATTTTTATGCCCTTTCATCAAACCTTCCACAGCTGCAAGACCCATTCTTGAAGCCAAAATTCTATCATAAGCAGTAGGTGAACCACCTCTTTGAATATGCCCGAGTGTCGTTACTCTGATATCCAGTTTATCTCCTACTTGCTCTTTTATTTTCTCGGCGATCTCAGCCGCGTGACCTTCCTCGTCGCCTTCAGCCACCACAACAATCGAAGATGATTTAGACCTTGTCCATCCTTCCTTTAGGGTTGAAACAACTTTTTTCAAAGGTGTATGCGTCTCTGGGACCATAACAATCTCTGCTCCACCACCAATACCCGACTGGATGGCGATATATCCAGAGTCTCTGCCCATCACTTCAATAAAAAATATTCTGTCGTGAGAGTCCGCTGTATCTCTAATTTTGTCAATCGCTTCCAAAGACGTATTCACAGCCGTATCAAAGCCAATAGTGTAGTCAGTACCGTACAAATCGTTATCGATAGTTCCAGGGCATCCAACAGTGGGAATCTGGTACTCATTGTAAAAAACCTCCGCTCCAGTAAAAGTACCATTGCCACCTATGGCCACCAAACCTTCGATGCCATTAGACATCAAATTTTCATAGGCTTTTTTTCGGCCTTCAGGTGTCATAAACTCTTTGCTGCGAGCCGATTTCAAAACTGTGCCACCTCTTTGAACTATATTACTAACTGACTGGGAGGTCATTCCAAAAATATCCCCCGAAATCATTCCATTATATCCTCTTCTAATACCGCAAACCTCAATTCCATGATAGATAGCTCCACGCACTACTGCTCTTATGCAGGCGTTCATTCCTGGAGCATCTCCACCCGAAGTAAAAACCGCTATTTTTTTCATCTATTACTTTTCGCTTATTTTGATTAAAGGCAAAAATAAGGAGATTTATTAAAACCTAAAAACTTAATTTTATTTTGTACTACCCTATTTTGAAGAAAGTTTATTCTGATTATTCTGATTTTACAAAATATTATTGGAAAAGTTATAAAATAACAGAAAAAAGGTTGATTGGGTGGTTCCAATATATTTTTATTAACAAATAAAATCAACGTTTTAAAATTAATATTCAATTTCACTCACAAAAAAATTCAACTGGTTTACTTTTCAATCAATTTTGCTAAGATTCACCGAATTTATCAGCATAACTTTAAAGAAAATTATATTTTCACTATATTTGCCTAAAGTGAATATAGTTTTAGAAATAGATGAGCGACGAGAGTGCTAACTACGACCCTACCCAGCAAAACGAAGTAATTGATGACATGTTTGAGAAGTATTTCCTTGAATATGCTTCTTATGTAATTCTGGAAAGAGCCGTTCCTGCCGGTGAAGATGGCCTAAAACCCGTGCAAAGGAGGCTTTTGCATGCCTTAAAAGAAATGGACGATGGCAGATTCAATAAAGTTGCTAATGTTATTGGCTCTACTATGCAATTTCACCCGCATGGTGATGCCTCTATTGGAGATGCCATCGTAAATATTGGCCAAAAGGAACTTCTCCTTGATATTCAAGGAAACTGGGGCGACATAAGAACTGGCGACTCCGCTGCAGCACCAAGATATATCGAAGTAAGACTTTCGAAATTTGCCTTGGAGGTACTCTTCAATGAAGACACCACAGAATGGCAGATGTCTTATGATGGCCGTAAGCGTGAACCTGTGACGCTTCCTGCTAAATTCCCTTTGGTTTTGGAAATGGGCGTTGAAGGTATCGCAGTTGGACTTTCGACTAAAATTTTGCCTCACAATTTTATAGAACTTTGTAACGCTTCAATAAAATACCTCAAAAAAGAACCATTTGTACTTTATCCTGACTTTCTAACAGGTGGCCAAGTAGATGTGAGCAATTACAACGACGGGGCTCGGGGCGGAAAGGTAAAAATGAGGGCTAAAATTGTTGAGGCAGACAAAAAAACACTCAAAATAACAGAAATCCCCTTCTCAACCACTACCGGAAGTATTATTGAGTCTATTATAAAAGCAAACGATGCAGGGAAGATTAAAATTAAAAAAGTAGAAGATAACACAGCTAGAGATGTGGAAATCATCATTCATCTGGCACCCAACACTTCTACAGATATTACTATTGATGCACTTTATGCGTTCACCAACTGTGAAATGTCGGTATCTCCTAATGCAGTGGTTATTATTGACCAAAAACCTCGTTTTTTAGGTGTTTCCGAAATACTAAAAAGTTCTACTGATCAAACCTTATTTTTACTCAAAAGAGAGCTTCAGATACGAAAATCCGAACTCATGGAGAAGCTTCTATACAGCTCTTTAGAGAAAATATTCATCGAAAATCGTATATACAGAGATATTGAAGAATGTGAAACTTTTGATGCGGTTATTGACACGATAGACCAAGGCTTGGAGCCTTTCAAGAAAGATTTTTATAGAGAAATCATCAAAGAAGATATTCTGAGACTTACCGAAATCAGAATCAAGAGAATTTCTAAATACGACGGTTTCAAGGCAGATGAATTGATGAAACGCCTTGAAGAAGAACTTCTTGAAGTAGAAGACAACCTCAACAACATTGTAAGATACACCGTAAATTTCTTCCATGATTTAATTAAAAAATATGGAAAAGGCAGAGAGCGAAGAACTGAAATAACGCAGTTTGGAGAAGTACAGGCGGCCATAGTAGCAGCCAACAATCAAAAACTGTATGTAGACAGAGCCAGTGGATTTGTGGGTTATGGCCTTAAAAAGGATGAGTTTGTGATGGAATGCTCCGATATAGACGATATAATTGTCTTCAGGGCCGACGGCAAACTCTCTGTCGTTAAAATACAAGAAAAGGTATTTGTCGGAAAGGATATCATTTCGTGTTCTGTTTTTCGTAAAAACGACGAAAGGAGAATATACAACGTCATATATTTAGATGGCAAAACTGGACGTACTTTTGCTAAGCGTTTCGCAGTAACGGGAATAACACGTGACAAAGAATATGATATAACTAAAGGATCTCCAAGATCAAAAATTCTATATTTTTCTGCGAATGAAAACGGTGAAGCTGAGATTGTAATCATCAACCTTACGGCCAGCTCAACCGCAAAAAAGAAGGTATTTGACTTCGACTTTGCAGAATTATTGATTAAAAATCGCTCTGCCATGGGCAATTTAGTAACCAAGTATTCCGTTAGAAAGATTGCATTTAAAACAGCTGGGAAATCTACCTTGGGTGGTGTGGACATTTGGTACACAAGTACCTTGGGAAGAATAAATAAGGATGAACATGGCATGTATTTGGGTAATTTTGGAGCCACTGACAAGATATTGGTGATTTATAAAACAGGTGAATACGAGCTTACTAATTTTGAATTAACCAACCATTATGACCCTAGACAAGTACATACCATTGCTAAATTTGTTGAAAAAAGAGCAATATCATGCATATATTACGACGGCGAGCAGAAAAACTATCATATCAAACGTTTCCTGATAGAAACTTCTACGCTGGATAAGAAATTTATGTTTATCACAGATCATAACCGATCAGAGCTTTTGATGGCTTCCTTTGAGAAGCGTCCAAGAATTGAAATAAAATATAAGAAACAACGAAAATCCGAAGTTGAAACCCAACTTTTCAAGGTAGATGAGATGATTGAGGTGAAAGGTTGGAAAGCTCTAGGAAACAAATTGGTCTATGATAAGATTGTTGAAATAAAAGTCTTGAATCCTGAAATTGATGAAGAGGAAGGAGATGAAGAAGACGAAATATCGGATATTGAAAACGTAGATATTGAAGAAAACAACGAAGAGTTAGAGATTGAAAATGAGGAAAAGGCTGAAAGTGAAGAACAAGAGTTAAAATTGCCAAACCTGCCTTCCGACGATCAAAACAAATCTGATGATGCAACACAAGAAGGTGAGCAATTGGGTCTTTTTTAAGCATGTAATAAGGTTTACCTCTAAAAAACTTTTGATATGTGTATATATTCTTTGGGCATCCAATAATCTTGTTGGCCAAGGTGGATATTATATAGCCAAAGGAAAAATAGTAGAAAAAGAGAACTTTTCGCCTCTCAATCAAGCCTATATATGTATTCCTAGTACAGGTTATGGAACTGCACCAAACCTTGACGGAGATTTTATTTTTCAGTTTCCCAACCTTAGTTTAGACTCCGTTGTGATGGTTTCGCACATTGGTTACAAAAGCGTTACATTCAAAGCCAATGACCTCAAGAACGAGGATAATGTAATTTTCTTAGAAAAAATCCCTAATTATGATGCCAACTACGGTCTGTCTGATGTAAGAATTATGCTACTAGCGGCTATCGACAGTATTCCCGCCAATTATAACCATACACCCTATTATCAAAATGGATTTTATCTTGAGCAAGTCAACTTGCCGACTGTGGGTGCCATAAAAGTAAACGAAGGAATATTAAGAGTAGAGCGATTCCCAAATTTAAAACCAAAAATTGAAAAAGTAAAACTCCTGAGAGGCCGGCGATTGGACTGGAGTGGTCAGACACAGAAAATAGAAGGCTGGGGCTTTCAAAATGGTTCAGATTTGGTTTGTAGGTCTCTAGAAACGACGATTCCAGATTTTTTGCAAAAAAAACAAATGGATGCTTACGATTTCAGGTTAGATTCGCTCATGACCACATTCGAAGGCTTGCCCCTATTCATTATCCATTTTTCGCCATTTAAACCCAAAACCAAAGGAGCCAAAGAGGGAACTATTTATTTGGAACCTGAAACGAAGGCAATTGTAAGAATAGAATATAAGCTTACGGAGAACGGCATCAAAGATTTGATAGATACCAAAACTGGAGCCGTAAAAATTGAAGGTAGTGCAACGCATGCATTTTTTCAATATCGAAAGTTCCGAAATAAATGGTGTTTGCAAGAATCAAGGGTAGATTTCGATGTAAACTTTGAAGACCGACTCGATAAAAAATATAAAATAGACACCCATATTTTGATGCGTTATGTGGCCTTTGAAAACTTACCGCTCATAAAGTCAGGCATATTTCCGAATGAAATCCTCTCGTCTACCAATAATTTCTCAAATTCAAGATCACTGAATCATGAGTATTGGGCACCTTACAACCATTTGATCAGTTCTAAAGAAGCCATAACTTTGTCAAACAATCTTCAGAAAATACGATAGGCGACCAATCCTTTAGCGGCCATAACAAATAATTAAGCCTTTTATGCTAATTTAGAAGCTCAGAATTTTATATTTGATGCGGATATATTAGAAACTTTTCTGAATATCCATACAAACAATTGCCTATTCAATCGCAAAACATGAAACAAACCATTACTTGTAAAAACCTCTATACAGGAACCCAAAAACTTGTAAATCAATCTATTGATATCTCTGATGGCAAAATTGCATCTTTTGGTACTGTCGAAAATACACTTGTTTTTGATTTCGAAAATTTAGCTCCAGCTCTGATCGATTTACACATCAATGGTGGAGAGGAGTGCCATTTTACCCATCAGCCAAACGCTGAAACACTGAAAGATATAGAATTTTCTGCAAAAAAAAATGGCGTAGGATATGTTTTGCCCACATTGATTACCTCTTCATTTGAGAATATATTTGAGGGACTTTCAGCCATAAAAAACTATTGCTTAGCAAATCCTAACTCCGGAGTTTTAGGCATGCACCTGGAAGGGCCGTTTATTTCGGTTAAGAAACGCGGAGCACATTTAGAAAAGTATATCAAAATACCAGACGAAAAAATACTCAGAGAAATCATAGATTTTGGCGGTAAATATCTAAAAATGATTACCGTAGCACCCGAGAATTTCACCAACAACCAACTGAACTTATTGGTAGAATCTGGCGTAACTGTGTCTTTAGGACATTCGAATGCTAGTTTCGAAAGAGCTCAAGAGGCTTTTGGATTGGGTATAACCTTGGTGACACATTTGTTCAATGCCATGTCGCCATTTAACCACCGTGAACCAGGTTTGGCAGGAGCTTCTTTGGCCAATGAGAACGTATATACACCCATTATTCTTGATGATGTACATGTGGCACTAGAAGCTGCAAAACTCGCTTTCAAGCTAAAAAAAGACAAACTGTTTTTGATTTCTGATGCTTTGTTTCAAAACCATAAGAAACAAAATTTCACCTGGGACGAATTCGACGCTTTCTTGCAAAATGGAAATTACATGAATTCTGATGGAAACTTGGCAGGGGCTACAATTTCTATGGCCGATGCTGTAAAAAATGCAAAAAACTGGCTAGAAATTGATACAAAAGATGCCATCAAAATGGCCACACATACGCCCGCAAAGGTCATAAACAAAGCTATAGGAAATATTGAAATCGGGTCAAAGGCTAAATTTTGCTCTTTTTCAGATTCTTTGGAAGTCTTTTCATACCTTGAATATTAATTTTCATTTATTATTGAAAATTCAGTATTTTTATTTTTTTCAATAATTAATATATTGAAAATCTTAGGCCTATTCATAAATTAAGCTTAACTGTTTTTTTGGGGAATAGTTATTGTTTACACCTACCTGAGAACTTGCTCATTTTAAGGCATTAACCGTTGAATAAAAAACTCTTATTGTCTTTATTTGGCTCTGTTTATAATTTTAGATTTGTGCTTTCTCTAATAAAATTGACTGCGGCGAAGTTCCGTGGGTTTTATACTTTTGAAACAAAATGAAGGTCAAGCTTTTTGTATTCTTACTAATCTCTATAAACTACTTTGGCTACGGCCAAATTGTGGTGAATGAGATTATGGCTTCTAATTCCAATACTATAAAAGACAACGCTGAAGCCTTTTCTGACTGGATAGAAATTTTTAATATTGGCAATTCGACTGTAGATTTAAACAATTATTTTTTAAGCGACAATCCCGATAAACTAGACAAATTACAGCTTAAAAGTAGTACTGGTCGCTTTCAGATTGGCCCAAAAGGATTTTTAATTATTTGGTGCAGTGGTTTTAC
>JAIPAJ010000104.1 GCA_021740125.1 Leadbetterella sp.
TCCAATTATCTCCGCAACGCCCGTAATTAGCCCAATTGCCTTAGCCTTGAGGTGATTAGGAACTGTTTCAGCGGGTATAACTGCAGCCACTAATGGAATAGTACCCATGGTGAAATAAGTTAGAAACATAGCAGGCAAATGGAGTGCTGAACCCGCCAAGTAATAAACCGCAAAAGGATAAATAACTCCCAATGAAATAAAAGCAACTAGCACTTTCTTACGCCCAATTTTATCAGAAAGACCAGGAACAATGATGGAAGAGACCAATCCAGAAACGCCCAAAAGCCCCATGGTTTTACCCATATCATCAGCGGACATGCCTTGTGTGTTTACAAAATAATTAGAGATAAATGGCAATGTTGCAAACCACCAACCAAACACGCAACAAGCCGCTCCAATGCCCCATTTGATGTTGTTGTATTGTAAAAGTTCCTTAATATTTAAAGCTGACTTTTCTTTGTTTTGTGCCGCTGATATTTGATCTGTGGACGCTTTGCTACTTTCTGCCGTAGAAGCCTTTACAAACTTCCATGCCAACAGACCTAAAAGTAAACCTGGTACACCAGCCACAAAAAAAGCATTTCGCCAACCCATGTTTTCGGCGATTTGAACTAATAACACTGGAGCTAAAATAGACCCAAACAATGCTGAACCAAATGCCTGTAGAATTCCCGCATTCAGTCCTAATCTGTTGTGAGAAGATTCTCTTTCAACAAAATTTTGGGCTAAAGGTATTACTGGACCTTCTGCGAAACCCATCACCAATCTAGCTAAAAGTAAAGTAATAAAAGATGTGGCTAATCCGGACCCAAATGAGCATATGGAGAAAATAAAAACTGCAACAATGAATACAATTTTCTTCTTATTGTTAGTTTCTGCCCAAGCTGTTGAAAAGAAACTAGAAAATGCCCAAGCCAAGGACAATGCTCCAGCCAACAGCCCTATTTGTGTATTGTTCAGATTTAAATCTTTGGCCACATAAGGCATCAAGAAATTAAGTGCTAGTCTATCGAAAAACAAACAGCCAAAAGTGAGTGCCATGAGCATCACAATGCCATTTTCATAGGTAAAGAGTCCTTTTTTCATTTATATTTAGGGTTTAAATAGAATCAAAATCAATTACTTTACAGAACATTAAAAAGGATTCTTCGTCAAATTAAAAACAATTTACACCTGTACAAATGGTTACTATTAAAACATTTTGGAATTATTCCTCCAAAATATATTACAAATTTCAGTTTTAATAAAGATTATTGTGAATCAAAAAAACTCATATAGTATTCAAAATCAATCAATTGACAAATAGCAAATTAGAGTAATAACCAAAAAGTCGAATTTGCTGTAGATTTTATCTACTTATAAGACAACAGTAAATTGTTCAATAATTTGGGTTATAGATTCTGTTTGTAAAAAAAACAACCAGAGCTGTCACCTTGGAAAACTCTGGTTATCATCAAATTCAAACAAATATTACCTCACTTCAAAAACATAATCGCCAGAAGTCAAAGGTATCATCACATTTTCATCATCCACGTTTAAACCTATCCAAGTGCTGATAACTTTTCCAGATTCAGTGATTTGGCCAACACTTTTTGCTGGTAAATAAAGTGTTGCTGTACTATTAGGAGGCACAGTACATTTATAGTTCAACCTACCATTGTTTATTTTCCATTCACTTTTTATTATGCCATATACCGAGTCATAATGTCCTTTAGCAAAGGTCATCACTTTGTCTGGGTCAGGAGTTGGCTTCAGGATAAAATGTTTAAATCCTGCATGATCTGGACTTCTTTGAATACCCAGAGAGTAATTATACATCCAAGAGGAAACTGCTCCGAAAGAATAATGATTAAATGAATTCATGGAATTATTACCTCCGAAACCGTTTTCAACTGTATAAGAATTTAGTCGCTCCCAAATAGAAGTAGCTCCATTTACCACCGAATACAACCAAGAAGGATAGCTTTTTTGTTGCAACAATCTGTAAGCATTGGCATGATTTCCATTTTCTGAAAGTGCATCTGCAATGGAGGCCGTACCAATAAACCCTGTCATCAAAGAATATTCAGGACGCTCAACGCTTTCATCGTCTTTGTTTTTGCGTGTTAGGGCTTCATTCAAATATTTTACAGCAAAAGGCTTATTTTCTTCATTAAATAACCCCAAGTCTAGCGGAATAGCATATGAAGCTTGTGTATCTACCAGTTGCCCTTTGTCTGATTTTTCCTCCACATTCCTTGCATTTGGGGGTCCAATTCTGGCTGTTTTTATACCAGACTTTATGGTTCTATGACTATTTTTATCTATGTAAACTTCATTGAAAACTCGCTTTACTTCCTCATAACGTGCCTTAAACACTGCTGCATCTTCAGTTTTGTTAAGAATTGTAGCCACTTTAGTCATTATTTCTAAATCATATGCAAAATAGGTCATCCAGAACGCCGTATTATCGTTTTTGCCATTTTCGGGACTTAACCAGTCGCCCAACGGCCCTTCGTTTAATATTCCAGTGGCTTTATCTACTTTGGTATCTAAGAATGTCATATACTTTTTCATGGCATCGTAATGCTCTTTGAGAAGTTGCATATCGCCATATTGTTGGTATGTCTCCCAAGCTACAGTCAAGCCAGCACTTCCCCAAAGTGTACCCCCAAAGCCTCCACCCATGGGAGCCACATCAGTAAATCGACCGCTTTCGGCCTGTACATCACGCATGGCGAGCAGGTGGCGTCTCAAAAACATATCTGCGTCTGTGAGATAAGTGGCTGATTTTGAAAAAACAGAAATATCCCCACTCCAACCCATACGTTCATTTCGTGCAGGTGTATCTGTTGGAATAGAAAGAAAATTACTGCGAAGCGACCAAGTGATATTTTGCCATAATTTATTCACTAAAGGATTAGAAGTTTCATAACTCGACGACAAACCCAAAACCGAACTTATAACCAAACCTTTCACAGAAGTAATTGGCAAAGCATTTTCTAGACCAGTTATTTCTAAATATCTATAACCGTGAAATGTAAATCGAGGTTGGATAATTTCATCACCTCCTTTTAAAATATAAACATCTTGGGTGAGTGCCGCCCTAATGTTTTCCATCATCACCATACCCACATTCTCACTGTATTCTTTCAAGTTTGGATACTTTACCTCAGCAAAACGCATCGTAATTACTTGGCCTTTTTTTCCATTTTTGATAAAAATTTGCGGAACTCCCACCATGTTTTGAGCCATATCATACACGTAAACTTTCGGACGAACTTCTTCTATCGAAACCGCAGACATGGTTTTTACGATAGTGGCATTGTTTCCCATTTGACCAACCAATTTGAAATTATCATAAGTGAAAGTAGATTTTTGTCCACGTCCATCTATAAAAGTTCCTTGGTAGGCCGTTCCCTCCAATGGCACCTCCACTGCTGACTTCCAAGCACTTGCATTGTAAGAAGACGTTGACCAATCTTTTATAACAGCTTCTTTGTTGGCATCATACACTTCGCCTTGAAAATAACTCCCATAACGAACGGGTCCATCATTGAAAAACTTCCATTCGTTTGGATTTGAGGTGATTATCTGTTCTGTGCCATCGGTATATTTTATGACCAATTTACTCAAGAGTGATTGTCTATCGCCAAAATAATTCCAGTTTTCCCCGCTAAATGTAATGTTTCCACTCCACCAACCCTCACTCAACCATGCTCCTATTGCATTTTGGCCACCTTGTTTCAGAGCTTCTTTCACGTCATAGGTTTGATACATGTGGTTTTTGTTATATTGCGTCAAGCCCGGATTAAAATAATCGTTGCTCACACGTTTTCCATTCATAAAAACCTCATAAATCCCTCTGGCAGTCACATATAATCTGGCTATTTTGATGGTTTTGGGCAGCACCTCAAAAGTAGTTCTAAGCATAGGGGCGGCATTCTTGCTTGGATTTGCCAAAATCAATGCTCCGCCTTTTACAACATAGCTACCGTTTTTAACCGACAATTTATTGGATTTAAAAATACCATTATATTCATCCACATTAAGCTTTTCAGTAAACAAAGTATTTGAAGGGAAACGGAAGTTTTTTAATTCTACCTCCGAAAAAATGGCTGTTTGATTCTCATTGGTTTGAAAACCCACATCTGCCATCATCGGAAAACTTATAAAATTATTTCCACTTCCTACCGGATTAAGATTTAAGCCACGAGGGCCAAAAGGCGAAGGCGTTCCTTCCACTTTTTCTACCACTTTATTCTCAGGCTTATTTTCTCCAATAAAAAATTCATATAAACCAAAATTACATGTCACGAAAATCTTGTGCTTTTCATACTTATTGGCATCATTTATCAAGTTTTTCGAAATCGAAAGACTTTTGAAGGGAATTTCCTTACTGTCTGTTTTGGTATAGCCAACTCTATAGATGTTGAGTTTTGCTAAGCCTTCAGCAGATTCAGAAACATTGCTTATGTCCAATTCTAAAGCTATATAGCTTTGGTCTTTTTGGTTTTCAACACCTTGGATATTCAAATCTTTGTCCATCAATCGGGCATCATTTCCTCCAAATACAAATGCCGCCTTGGTAGAATTTGTGACTTTATCAAGCTGAACTGCATATTGAAATTTGTAAACCGATAAATAGTGGGAATAAAACACCAAGTCTTCGCTACCTCCTCCTATCCATTTAGCACCTGACCAAGCGGAAATATCAGGATTCATGAGACCTGTTTCGAACCAAGAACTTTTGGTACTCATTGATTTGACATTGTCCCAAACGTTTACTTTCCAAGTATATCGAGTAGTGGGTTTTAGAGACTGTCCAGTGTACTCTATCCCATGCGAAAGATCAGAATTTACTTTTTGGGTATCCCAAACTATTTGATTATTGGCATCGGTTACTACTATTTGGTAAGCTGTTTGTGCATAGCCTCGTTTGTTATCTGTGGCTTTCATTTGCCATGAAAAATGCGGATTAGTAATATCAATTCCTAGCGGTGTATTTTCATAATCCACTTTGAGGTTATCAAGTGTAAATCCTGCAAATACCTGACTAACAACAGATAAAAAAAACACAATTGTTATCCATTTTCCTTTTCGATCTAGCATATTTTTATTGTTAAGGGTAAAATATTTTTGGCAAAGTACATCCGAATTATCCTTTGGGTATTATGTACTTACCTGCCTATTTGGATATTTTGATATGAATATAGAAACTATAATTCCTAATAGTAATCGGATAACTCGGATGTTCCAAATCAGATTAACACGGCTTTTTTAGTCCGCATTAATCTGCTAAGGATTTATGAACTGTAAGTTACTGCAATCCAAATATTTTTACTTGCTTCATTGTCCATGGGATAGCTTCAGTTTCTTGATCTAGACCTTCTTCAAGTTTTAAGCGTAAAAACTTAATTTTTTGAGTGGATAGTGAAACTATGTTATCTCCTTCATTTCCCACAAGTCCCTTGGCGGTTTGCTCCCAATTATTTCCATCCACTGAAATCTCAATTATGTATTTTCTTGGAAAAGTTTGCGTTACCTGCGGTGGTGCTTGTTGGTTATTGGCAGTTCTCGGGCCAAATCTTCTTATAGCTGCAGAATTAAATTGAAACTCTGAAACACGCATGGCATTAGGAAATTCTACTTGATACCACATGCCTTTTTCTTGCTTTTTGCCCGTTGACCAACCTTCGTAGGTAAATGCACTTTGGGGAGAAACATTACCTCCAATACGTGTAGAAGCTGTATGACTGGCTGTTATTTTCAATCCATCTGCTACCTGTATTTCCTTGGGTGTTGTTTTTATGAGTTGATCATATTTGTATAAAACGCTCTGATTGGCTGTATTTGCACGAATTTTTTCAACTTGTTTTGGTGTGACCAAAGATGCATCATTGGAAAGGCCATTTCTGATGTAGGATATCACATCGGCTACCCAAACGTCATCGTGGTCTTTCATTGGAGCCATGAGTCCTCCTGCATAGTTTTTGCCTTCAATATTTCCTTCCATGCCATGCAATACAACTTTTATAGCATATTCAGGATGTGCCTGAATGCGTTGCGAACCAGCCAAAGCTGGAGCCATTAGTTTTCCATTTCCGCCTGGAGCTCCCATGCCATTATTTCCGTGACATTGCGAACATAATTCACTGTAAATCACCATACCTCTATCAACCGATTCTTTTTGGTCTTTGCTCAATTCAGCTGCTCCAAAAGGCCCATTATTCCTCGGTTTTGGTGGCGTGATGATTTGCTCACCAATCAGTTTTACACCTGATGCTTTGTTATTCGCAATGGCTGTTTTTATTCCTGTTTCTAAGTCACTTATTTTCAAAACTTTGGCCGAAAGCATGGCCTGCATCACTACATCTGTGTTGGCATCATTCATGGCAGCCTTATAATCTGACTCCAGTTCTTTCGCACCGGCTTTATAGAGCGTTTCACTGGCACGCAAAGCTTGAATTCTAATTTTTGGATTTACATCCTTCAACAGTTTTTTGGCCATGTCGGTTTTTAAAGCACCCAAGCCTTCCAATGTCCAGATCGCGTGTATTCTGGCCAATTCGTTTTTGCTCGATGTAGCCATCGTTCTCAATAAGGGAATTACAGAAAGGTCTTTTCTCAAAACCAAGAGTTGCTGAGCAGCATCTCGTCTCCAACCATTGGGATGCTCCAAATGTTTTACCAAGGCTGCGGCTGACTCGTTCAGCATTTTTGGCTGAGATTTGTCTCGTTCTTTTCCATCATACGTGATACGCCAGATTCTACCCAAACCCACCACTTTATCTAGTTGATACTGTTCAATTTTGGTACGCAGATAGGTTCCTTTCTGGGTCCACTGTCCTTCTTGAATGATACCACGGTACATATCCACAATATACATGGTACCATCGGGAGCGGTGGCCATATCAACGGGACGGAAAAGTGGGTCTGTCGAACGCAAAAACTCTGATTTTTGGTCCTGAAAAACATTGTGAAGGGTAGTCACGCCCTCAGTAACAACTGGATTGATTTGTCGAACAATTCTAGCTACAGGTTCACCATAGAAATATTGCCCTCTGAGATTACTTGGAAGTCTGTCACCCCTATACACGTCATTTCCAGCCGAACCAGTCACTCTGTTCAAAGAACCGTCTGGCTGACGAATTTCGTCCATACCACCTTGCATATCAGCAATTTTCACTGCTGCACCCCAAGGCACATCAAAGCCTTTGGCAAATTCACCTGGCACCTCGAAGTTTCCATAGTGAATCGGAAACTGGAAATGGGAAGGCAATCCACTTGCACCTCCTTGAAACCAAAGTTTACCATAGTCGTCATGGGTTACGCCCCATTGTGCTCTATTGAAACCCGTTTTTTCTCTGATAACACCGTTGGGTGTTTCTCTAACCCTGAATGCATTTACGGTACTATACAACCAGTTATCCATGCCATAATACATAAATGCTTGTTGGTGTTCAACATTGCCTGAGCGACCATATTTCGTTGTAAAAAGTTCTTTTTTGTCGGCTCTACCGTCGCCATTGGTGTCGGTGTATTTGTAAACATTATCCGCATCTGACTCCATTGTTAGCACGCAATCTTTGCCGTATGGCAACACAAAGCGAGGAAATATCAGGTTGTCGATAAAAGTAGTTCCAGACTCATAAACACCATCGTTGTTTTTGTCTTCCCAACGAGAAATACGACTGGTCGGTTCTAGCTCATTTTTTGAATCAGCATCGAGCATGTAAGAACGTAACTCCAAAACATACATTCTGCCGTTGCCATCAAAAGCTATTGCAGCAGGTTGTTGAATGGCGGGTTCGGTCAGAATAGGTTCGATTTTATAGCCCAAAGGTAGTAAAAACTGCTTTTGTTCTTCTGCTACAGTCAAGGGCAAAACAGGTTGTTTGGGTTCTAAATCTATGCCTTTCCAATCATCGCTGTTCGGATCTACGCCTTCGGGTAGTTTTACTTTAGGTAAAGTATCTCCCTTGATACTAGTTTCGGTAAAATCATTTGGAGTGTTTGAAATAACAAAGGAACTGAGTGCAATGCTTACAATAGAAACCAAAAAAGCGTTTTTAATGGAGAACCCTTTTCTAGACTTGCGTAAAATTTCTTTCATGTTTTTATATTAAGGTTGAATACGAAACTCAAATTAATATAAATTTATAGGAAAATATTTACATTTAGATGAAAAGGCTATTCTGCTCGACAACTGGGTTACAAGAGACTAAATTGAGTACTGATTTTTCGGACGAGTCATTCAAAATTTCCTAATATTTTAAAATAACCCCTAAACTACTTAAGCACTTTTCCTAATCCCTATCCCCCATTTTAATTTCAATTCCATTCGATTTTTTGAAGCCTTTGATATTGTATGAAAGACCAAAAATAAAATACCTTCCTAAAACATTGGTTCGGCTTATTTCGTTGTAGCTCAAATTACTGTTTCTACTTATTCCTTTGTTTTGGTTTAAAATATCAAATACTTCTGCGGTAAATCTTAGCTTCTTGTTTTTATCAACGAATGAAGTAAGATTTACCCTCCACAGCGGCACATTTACAACATCTTTTGAAAATGATTGCTGATAACTTATATTGTCAAAATTGGTTTTGAATATCACATTTTCTCCAATATTCAAACTTCCTTCAACAAACAAGGTAGTTTCCGTATAAAACTGCCCCAAATTAGCGTTTTCGAAATAACGTCTATCGCTTCTATAATGTCGGATACCTGCCAGTACATCCACCTTTTCCTTCTTTCTGTTTTCGAGCGAAAAATTTATACCCTTTCCAAAAATGGTCGTTTGATTCCAGACATCGTTTATCAGGCTAAATCCGTTAGAGACATTGCTCCTCAAAGTTATCTTGGTTTTCAGCTTCAAAGGTTTTATGGGCGTGCTGTATTCAATCCTTCCACTGCCTGATTGCTCATTTTTACTATTTATGGGACTCACTGTCCGCACAAAAAACTCGTCGATGTTAATGCTATTATTGATTTTGTTTTGGGTAAATCCAGCTCTGAAACTCGCATAGAACATCCTGAATTCAAATGCATTATATTTCATGTATCGCATCGACAAATTATGCTTATATTCATTGGAAAGGGTTGGATTACCCTTGTAAATATTCAATGGGTCAGCGTTGTTGACAATCGGCTGCAGCTGAATGAGAGAAGGCTCCACCATATCAGTGTTGTAATCCATGTTGAAATTATGTCCATTTCCAAACTCGTAATTGTAGTATAACTCGGGCAAAACAGCATTGAAGGTATTCGTAATGTTGGTATTTTCATTATTTATGCGACCTTTCAACAAGGAATTTTCATATCTAAAGCCAGCTGCCCAATTGTATTTGGTTTGTGTGCTGCTAAATTTAAGGCCTGTTTTACGATTGATATAATCTCGATTATACCAGGTAGATAGGTTAAGATTGTATATTAATGCTTCGTTGATGACATCAAAAAAGTCAGTATTTAGCTTATTGTTTTGGTCATCCATGCCAGCACTAAACTCCAAGTATCTTTTCTTGCCAAGCGGCTCGATATAGGCAGCATTCAGATCATAACTTACACCCTCATTGGCAGATTGCTGATTTTGCAAGATTTTTCTGGTCGTTATTTGATCTGAATAAAAGGAATACTTGGCATCTAAATCTGCATTGTTATCTGTATGGTTGACCTTTGTTTTGGCTTTCAAAACCATTGATCTACCCAGTTTTGAAAACTTCTGTTGGTAGGTAAGGTCGGGATTCAGCCTATAGTTTTTCCCTGAAATGGTATAAATAGCATCATTTTCATTGATTTTGCTGTTGTCAGTTCGCGAAGAAATATCCGAAGACACCGAATTCAAGTGATTGCTACCCAGGCCACCGTCCAATCTAAAAATCACATTTTGAAAGGCTGATATTTTAGAGGTAAGTTTCAAATTGAAGGAAGTGGACAAATTGTTAGAGTTTTGACTTCCAAGTATTTGAGACCAATAACTGGCATCTTTCAGGAAATTTTCTCTTGAAACGTTTTTGTTCAAATCATTAAAAAAATCATTGATGAATATACTGCTAACCAAGGAAGTTTTTTTATTAATATCTTTAGAATAATTTAAACCTCCCGCAAATGATTTTTGGACACCTTGGTTATTGATTAACCCCATCGGTAGTCCTCCATTTTCACCTAAATTAATATTCATTCCACCGCCCGACATCATTGAGCCTATGCCTCCCATAAATGAAATATAGTCTTCCATAGAAAAATTTTGTTCATTGATGTTGTTGGCTAAGCCAATAAACGAAATTCTACTTTTGGGAGAAAACCTGTTGATACTCGCTCTTCCCTTAAATCTTTCGCTGGTTCCGCCCGCAAGTTCTGCTGTACCAAAATAGCCAGCTTTCTTTCCTGGTTTTAGTTTCAAATTAATGGTGCGTTCGTCTTGTCCGTCTTCTATACCGGTAAACTCGGCCATATCCGACTTTTTGTCAAAAACTTGCACTTTCTCTACGGCATCGGCATCCAGGTTTTTTGTAGCTATTTTGGTGTCTTTTCCAAAAAACTCCTTTCCATCCACCAATACATTCTGGACATTTTCGCCGAAAGCCTTCACAGAACCGTCGCGTTCCACTTCTACACCAGGAAGTTTCTTGAGCAAATCCTCCACGACATCGCCAGCTTTTATTTTAAAAGCGGCAGCATTGTAAGTCACGGTATCTTTGCCAAATTCCATAGGACTACCATAGTCCGACACCACAAGGCTCTGGAGTTCTTTGGTATTTTCTCTTAATACTATTGTACCAAGTTCAATAGTGTTGCCCTCAAAAGTTATTTTCTTCCAAAAATTTTCATAGCCGAGATAGGTAATTTGAACCAAAAGGTCACCCTTTGAAACTTCTTTTATTTCAAAAACACCATTCGTAGTAGTAGAAACAAAACTCACCAAAGAGGAGTCTTTGGCATCCAGTAGCATAACCGAGGCCATTTCCAATGGATTTTGGTTTTTGTCTACCACTTTTCCTTGTATTTTTTGACCAAAAACATTGAAAGTTGTAATAAAAACAAACGAGAATAGAAGTACCGAACGAAGCATAATGTTTTTAGTTTTCGTTTCTGATTATCACTCTTGCACCGCCTTTACCATCGCTGCCCATTTCTTTCAATTTTTCATCCCGAATTTTCTTAAATTCTGCTTTATTCACCTTTTTACCTTTCTCAGGCTTTGTAAATGTAAATCCTTGGGGAAGAGGCTCAATATTGGTAGCAGCAATTAGTCTTTGTCCATTATCTGTATCCAAGGCCAATATCATCCCAGGGAGGCCGCTATAGCCATTTGGGCCCATACCCACAGGTATTTGAGGAGTAAACCACGCCACCACTTTTTGTGTGGTATCGGCCAAAGTTGCTTTTATACATACAAAATCCAGCACCTTTTTTTGTTCGCCAGTTACTTTCCACTTTTTGTCATTTACTTGATCCACTATTAAGAATTCTTTGTCTAAAAACTCTTGACTTTGAATAAAACTGTTTTCCGATAAGTTCTGGTAGATGGTGGTTTGCGGGACTTTAAAAACCATTCTTATTTGATTACCGCCTTCCTCATGTTTGATATCAAGGTCTTCATTTTTTTTCTCCTCCACTTTAAATAGGCTTTCATTTGAATCATAATAGAGGACCTTGTAAGAATCTTGAGAAGTAGGCATCATTTTGGCCATTTCTTTATTTTCTTCCGAAATTTGAATATTCAATTTTATAGATTCTTTAAAATAGATTTTCCCTGATTTTTGAAATTGAGAAAAAGCAGAGAACGAGATAAACAACAATACTAGGGTACTTTTCATTTGGTTTTAGACTTTTTTAAATTAATTGCACAAAACTATAATCTTTTGGATAAAAGTAAGGTTAATGAAAGTTTATATAAGGTTAATTAAGGTTAAAGTGCTTAAGAGTTGAACTTCAAGCTGCTACATTTGTGATACAATATCGAAGCTATTTTGAAAAATATTAAAACAAAGTTGGGCAATTGGATGATGGCAATGAGCTTGTTATTGCTGGGCACTTTCTTGGGATTTTACCTATTCAGCACTTATGTTACTGAAAAAGAAAGAATAGAGCGTGAAATGGGTTATATTTTCACCAACTCTATCAAGGAAATTGAAAGCAAATTGATGGGTAATTTGATAAAAGTCTCCAACAAAGGCAATAATCAAATCTCGATAAACATTGACCATATGCCTAAAAACAACGTGGCGGTCTTTACTTCAAAAACTGAAATAAAAAAATCAGGAAAAAAAGAAATTCGATTAAACAATCGCATTGAGCGTCGTAAAGATGATATAGACGATGACAAAGAAGTGAGCGGGATGCTTTCTGTTATGCTAAAAATAATCCGCCAAGATAGTCCAGATGGCATTTTGAAACTTCAACAAACCTCGAATTTAAAGACGATATT
>JAIPAJ010000105.1 GCA_021740125.1 Leadbetterella sp.
ATTAACTTTCTACAATAAAGGTGTCAAATACAGTGTTTATCAAAAAAAATCAGATAATCAAATAATTGACATTGGAGTAAAAGTATTTGAAAAAGGAAAACTGACAGATATTAAAGGTGATTTAAACACTCTCAATGGACAATTAAATTGGAGTGAATTACTAGACTTAGATAATGTCTATAATAAAAAATGATAAAATGATGTAAACAACCTTGGCTTCGTTTGGCATGCAAAAAAACATTCAAGTTTTTAAAATGAAGCATCAGTTCAATTTAATTCTTGGTCCATTCAGAATCTCCTTTCTGTGGACAATGAACGCCAACGCACTCCAAAATCATTCCCAAAAGCAATAGTTAAAGTCTCGAACGGAAACTCTGTCAGAATGTTAAAAACTATGCAAATCATCAAAACCACGCCGAATCCCTTCCCTATCTTCGAACCACTTTAAACGCCATATCTCTACCATGCCCTTGCAGGATGGCTAAATTGATCCAAGACAAAGCAAATTTTTCCAACAGTTCTACTTTGTCAGATTTGCCAAAATCTATACACGCACCAAAACCCGCATCCAAAGCTAAAGTTTTAGCAACAGACTTGGCTTTTTCGCTATCTCCAGCCATAAACATATCTATCCCCTGACCGTCATACACAGGATTTAGCATATTTTCAAAACCTGTAGAGTTGAAACATTTGACAACTTCTGCTTTTGTTTTATCATCCAAGACGTGATAAACAGTTTTATATGGTTCAGGGCCTTTCAATACAGAATTTGTGGCATCAATTATTATTTTGTTTGATACATCACCGATTTGATCTATAATTTCAAAGATGACTGCTGGAGGCGTGGCTATTAAAATAACCTCGCTTTGTTTAACCGCGTGCTCAATAGAAGAAAATCTATCCTCTCCTATTTGTGTTGCCAGCTTCAGGTTTTTTTCGCTCAAAGGAAGATTTGCCCCAATTAAAACGGTATGACCTGCCTTTATCCATTGCTTTGCCAATGCCCCGCCTACGTTTCCAGAACCAATTATTGCTATTTTCATACTTAATGTTTTTAAAATGAATAACCGTTTTTTGGTTGCTATAGTTTCTCTATTTGCAACATACTGAATTACACTTAAAAATCAAATTGGTTCTTATTTAGAGCTCATCGTATAGCGAAAGGAGAGTCAGTTAGAATCAAAAGTAAAACTTTAACGTTTTTTTATAAATTCGAAAAATTAATAGCCAATTAATACTAACAGCAAACTAGCTGTGCTAAGTCTTCAGAATAAGCCCGAGTGTCAAACGGTCTTCAGACCGAAACATAAAATCTCAATCATCATAATTCCAAAGCAAGAATCTGCAAGAACCCACTTATTTAATAACAACAATTTAGATAGCTGCGTTATTTTTCATTTATAAAAATCACCAGAATGCAACCTTAACGGTGAATTTAAGTCTTTAGGAAAAACTAAAAAATGAATTACCGTTCGCTTGTCACTCTTCTTGCACTTAGCCTTGTCTTAGGTGCTTGCAGTAAAAAAATCCAGTTGATATCATCTAAAGAAATTAAAACAAAAGAAATAGATAAGTTTATCTTATATCAGATGGACTCATTAGCTATTCCTGGAGTATCCATGGCCATTATCAATAATTCTGAGATGGTTTATCACCGTACTTTCGGTGTGAAAAACATAAATACAAAGGAGCCTATCGACCCACAAAGTCTTTTTGATGCGGGATCTCTTTCAAAAACGTTGTTTGCCTATTTTGCTCTAAAATCCGTAGATAAGGGCCAGCTTGATTTAAACACGCCGCTTTACCAATATCTTACATTCCCTGACATCGAATATGATGAAAGGTATAAACTGATAACAGCTCGGATGGTATTGAGTCATAGTTCAGGCTTCCCTAACTGGAGACGCTCGAATAAGGACAATAAACTGGACATAAAATTCAGTCCAGGAACGGATTTTAATTACTCCGGCGAAGGATATGAGTATCTGGCGAATGTTTTGGCCAAGATAAACAACGTACCCAAGGATAGTCTTCAGGTTCTAATACAAAAGGATGTTTTTGAACCCTTAAGAATAAAGAAGTCCAGCACAATATGGAATAAAGATGTAGAACTCAAACGGATTGACGGACACATAAATGGCAAAGTAGCCAAGGGCTGGGGAATTTCGTCAAAAAAACCAGGTTTTTATGCTTCATATAGCCTACAATCAGAGGCCAGTGATTATGCCAAACTGTTGATGTCCATTATGAAAGGACCAGAACTATCAGAAAAAATGAGACAAGAAATGCTAAAGGTTCAAATTAATTCGAAAGAAAAAATTTGGGGCTTAGGTATTGAAATTCATTCTTTGAATAACGAAAAAACACTATATATGCACGGCGGCTTCAATAATGACTTTTCTTCAGGTTATTTATTTTCAACAGATAAAAACAACGGATATGTTTTCTTTGCTAACAGTGATACAGGATACAAATTGAACGACATTCTAAGAAATTTCTTTATTGAAAAAGGTGTAAAGTGATTCTCGCTGTGCTTAGTCTTTAGACTAAGCACGAGTGTTAAACGGTCTTCAGACCGATAAATACAATTCTACTTACCATAATTCCAAATCAATATCGTAACCAGATTTTTTCAAAGGATTCAAAATTGGAATTGGTGGTAAAAATACGCGTATAAAATTTTCTTGTTAAAAGGTTGCTGAATGTTACCCAATTAGCTAACTTTGTATGAAAAAATAGAAACACACTTTTGATGAATGACGACATAATCAGAGATATTCTTTACTACGAAGACCATTATCTGAACTTTTATAACAGTTTAAAACCTGAAGTAAAAAAAAAGTTCAACTGGACTTTACAGTTGATAGCAACAATTGATAGAATTCCCGAAAAATACTTTAAGCATTTGACAGGGACTGATGGACTTTATGAAATTAGAGTAGAAGTTGGTTCTGACATTTATAGAGTGTTCAGCTTTTTTGACAAAGGGCAACTAATCATACTTACCAACGGTTTTCAAAAGAAAACTCAAAAGACGCCAAAAAACGAATTGGAATTAGCAGAAAAACTTAAAAAACAATACTTCAATGGAAAAAAACAAGAATAAATTAACCTCATTTTCAGACCATTTAGACCAAGAATACGGTACCAAAGGAACTGAAACCAGGGAAACTTACGAACAAGAATTCGAAGCTTTTAAACTTGGGGTAATGTTACAAGAACTCCGTAAAGAAAAAGGGATGACGCAAGAACAGCTCGCCCAAAAATGCGGGACGACTAAAACTTATATTTCAAGAATTGAGAACAATGCCTCGGATATTAGACTTTCTACCCTTATGAGAATCATTCAAGTTGGACTTGGTGGGCATTTGAACCTAAACGTGAGTTTTTGATTATATGATATTATTCGATGATTTTGGCCTTTCCACGCATTACCCACAATTTTGACCCAGAAAAACATCTACTAGAATTGAAAACTAGACGGAAATACAATACCTTATAATGGACTTAAATGCATAGGAAGTTTCAAATTAAGCGGACACTGAGCTACTACTTTTAAGAGAAATGTAATAATTCAATACATAACTGACTATCAAATACTCCCCTATGGTATTGATTATCCTAATATAAAGATAGGTTAGTTCATAATACCGAACTTCTGGTGGCAAGATATAGTATAGATCTGAAACAAAAACACCCATTAAGCCAATTGAAAAAAGTAGGGTAGTTTTTGGAAATTTAACCAAAATTCCAACCATTAAAAAAGATAACAGAACTAACCAATAAAAATAAAAGGACCACATGACAGGCCTTGGATAAGTATGTAATAAAATCAGAAAATACAAGCCTGCAATTAAACCTAGTGCCAATAGGAAAGCATTAGTTTTTGAAATATACGTGATTCTTTCCAGACCTATATTTACAAAAATAACTATGATAATTAGCCTTAAAACTGGTTGAATATAGGAATAAAGCACTTCAAATTCTTTCTCATCGGTGATTACGATAGAAGACATACCCATAATAAAAAGAGAACCATAAACGAAGCCTAGCCAAAACAAAGGCCAAATTGGATTTTTGACAAACTTAATTGTAACATAAACATACAATAAGAAATAGTCAAACTGGAATAAGAAAAGACTCAATAGTTTGTCTTGATAGGCTTGGTAATCCGAAGGCTCCATCTTTTCTAAAAAGAAAAAATTAGCTATCAAAATCATAAAAAAGAACATAAATGCGAATCTATTGCTCATTGCATTCCCTTTTATATTAGCAAGTTAAGAGTCTCACCTCAGAGAACTCTTAACTTTATTATAACGCCAAATTCATACCAAAAAGCATCACGTAAAGCCCCCAAATGAGACGCTACTCAAACTGACAAGTATGCGTTTCATTCATCCACCGCCGCAAAAACCATTTGTCTAAAAAGGGTAGAAGTTCTATCCTCCCCTATTCTTTGGGTTTGTTTCATCAGTACGCCAATGATTTTAGAATTTGGATCAGCGAAGTAAGCCGTATTAAAATATCCACCCCAATCGAAAGTACCCTCAGAGCCACTTCCACCTTTGCCTTCACCTTTGGCTTTTACCAATCCGAAAGCTAAACCGTGGCCTGTAGCACTTTTATCTCCACCCCAAATATCACCCAACTGGTCAGCCATAATGGCTTTTATGGTAGTTTTGCTCAAAAAACGCTTTCCGTTGTACTCACCTCCATTGACATACATTTGCAAAAACGTGGCGTAATCTTTGGCCGTAGAAGAAAGACCCGCTCCACCGCTGTAGAAAGTTTTGGCACCTTTTGCTGGGTAGTCTACATCGTAAAAAGTATCCGTAAAATGCACCCATTTGTTGTCTTTTTTGGTGTGTACTTTCACCAATCTATCGGTCTTGGCAAATGGTAAATAGAAATAAGTATCACTCATACCCATTGGCTCAAACAAATTCTTTTGCAAAAACTCATCGAAAGTCTGTCCAGAAACCACTTCAATCAGATATCCCAAAACATCCAATCCTTCACTGTAAATAAATTTCTCACCTGGATTGGCGTGCAGAGGAAGCTTAGCCAATTTCTTGATGTTATCACCTATTTTAACTGGATTAGTGGTGAAAAGATCAACTATACCAGCCTTTTTGTAAATGGCCTTCATTTTTTCGTCGCCATCGATTACGCCATAACCTAAGCCCGAAGTGTGCGTAAGCAAATGGCGGATGGTAATCTCTTTATCAGCTGGTTTAGTAGTGTAAGTAGAGTCCCCCATTTTGAATCTATCCAAAACTACAGGATTCTTAAATTCAGGAATATATCTAGAAATGGGATCGTCCAATGTGAATTTTCCCTGCTCCCAAAGCATCATGATGGCTGTGGAAGTGATGGCCTTCGACATAGAGGCTATTCTAAAAATATGGTCATTTTTCATCACCAATTTATTGGGCACATCGGCATATCCAAAGGCTTTTTGATAAACTATTTTGCCATCTTTTACAATCAAAGCCGTGGCACCAGGAATGGTTTCATTCTTGATGGCTTCTGCCAACATATCTTCAATTCGCTTGATTCTTTCCGAAGACATTCCAGCACTTTCTGGAGCTGAGTCTTTAAGCGGAGCACTGATTTTGAGCGATTTGGTTTGAGCAAAAGATTGAAATGTTACAAAAAAAAGTAAAATAAGTTTTTTCATGATTCTGAGGTTGAATTATAGAATATTAATGGTCTAAATGTAAAGATAATTTTAAAAAGAATAATTCTAGGCCTATTTTTGCAAAAAATATAAATGATGAAGAAAGTCCTTTTTATAGACCGTGACGGTACCATAATCGTAGAACCCCCCATTGATTTCCAAATAGATTCTCTCGAAAAACTTGAGTTTTTGCCTAAAGTAATCTCTAATCTTAGAAAAATATCTGAAGAAACTGATTATGAACTGGCTATGGTGACCAATCAAGACGGCCTTGGCACAGACTCATTCCCCGAAGAAACTTTTTGGCCAGCACACCAGAAAATGATGAACCTTTTAGAAGGAGAAAACATCCTATTCGAAGAGGTTTTTATAGACAGAACTTTCGAACACGAAAACGCCCCAACCAGAAAACCAAGAACCGGACTTTTGACCAAATACTTTGAAAGCGAATACAATCTGACCAATTCTTATGTTTTGGGCGATAGACTTACGGATATGCAATTGGCTGTAAATCTAGGCGGAAAAGGAATCTTTATTGGAGAAAATTTGCCTGAAACTGCCACGGAAGAACAAAAAAATGCAACGGCATTGGTCACCAAAGATTGGGACAAAATATATGAATTTTTGAAACTTCCTGAGCGAATAGCTGAAGTAAAAAGAACTACCAAAGAGACCGACATTTATGTAAAATTGAACCTCGACGGTAAAGGTAAATCACATATTGAAACTGGCCTTGGTTTTTTTGACCATATGCTCGACCAACTGGCCAAACATTCAGGTGCCGACTTGACCATCACCGTAAATGGAGACTTACACATAGACGAACACCATACCATTGAAGATACCGCCTTGGCATTGGGAGAAGCTTATTTGTTAGCTTTGGGCGAAAAAAGAGGCATCAACCGTTATGGATTCCTTTTACCGATGGACGAATGTCTTTCTCAGGTAGCCATTGACTTCTCTGGAAGACCATGGTTGGTTTGGGATGCAAGTTTTAAACGAGAAAAAATAGGTGAAATGCCAACTGAGATGTTCATGCATTTCTTCAAAAGCTTCTCCGATACATCAAAATGTAATCTAAACATCAAATGTGAAGGTGACAACGAGCATCATAAAATCGAATCAATTTTTAAAGCTTGGGCAAAAGCCATAAAAATGGCTGTTCAAAGAAATATAAAAGATTTGGACGCTATGCCAAGTACGAAAGGTACTTTATGAGAAAACCAGTTAGTAAAATAATTTAAGAAAATATTATACTTTGGTTCGATTTTTCTGATTTTGGCCAAAAAAACCTTATTTTGCAAAATATTTAAGTAGCTTTTCAGTTAATAACGCAAAAAATAAATTAGACCCATCAAAATATGCTTTTAGACCTCATTCTTCAAGTACCTGCTGCTACAGACTCAACCGCCGCAGTAGCAGGAGTTCAAAGTATCAATTATCTCTCATTGTTGTTTAAAGGTGGTATCGTTATTTACCCCATCATGGCATTGCTTTTGGTCACTTTGTTTTTGGCAGCAGAAAGATATTTGTTTATTAAAGATTCTTCAAAAATAGACATCGGATTTCTTAGATCATTGAAAGATAATATTTTACGAGGTGATATTCGAACCGCTTCATCCCTTTGCAAAGGTACGAACAAACCTATTTCGAGAATACTTGAAAAAGGAATTGCAAGAGTTGGAAAACCTGTAAAAGACATTGAAAGTGCAATGGAAATACAGTCTAATTTGGAGATTTCTAAAATGGAAAAGAACATGGGTTACCTCGGTTTGATAGCTGGTGTGGCTCCAACTTTGGGTTTTGTGGGTACTATTTCAGGTATCATCCGTATATTTTATGAGATATCTGTTACTGGAAATTTCTCTATAGAAACTATTTCAAATGGTCTTTATGAAAAAATGATTTCAAGTTTCTCAGGTCTAGTGGTGGGTCTTTTGGCTTACTCTTTCTACCACGGTATAAACATGATGATTGATAAATTCAGTATCAATCTTCAAGCGACGGTTATGGACTTTTTTGATACATTAAATGAGCCAATCCGCTAATGAAATTTAAAAGACAAAGACGTTTTGAGGCCGAGGTTCAGACTTCGTCCTTGAACGATATCATGTTCTTCTTGCTTTTGTTTTTCTTGATTGTGTCAACACTTGGAAGCCCGAACGTTATAAAATTGATGTTGCCTAAGTCTGACAAATCAACACATGACGTTAGTAAGCAACCAATTACCTTATCTATAACCGAAGACAAACTGTATTTTATAGATAAAAAGCCGATTCCTTTTCCACAATTGGAAGCATCTTTGGTAGAAGCCACCACTGGAATGGAAGAACCCACAGTGATTCTAAGAGCCGAGCAAAATCTGACAATACAGGATTTGGTTGACGTAATGGCCATAGGTGCAAGAATAAAAATCAGAATGGTCTTAGCCACAGAATTATCAAAATAATAAGCCAAAATATCCGTTGTGAACTTTTGTGCCTTCTTCGTATAACTTTGTGTAACAACAAAGTTGCCAAATAATATCTAAAGATAAAAAATGAAAAAAGTAGCTTTCTTCCCCGGTTCGTTTGACCCTTTCACCAAAGGTCACGCAGATATAGTTGAAAGAGGATTAAAGCTATTTGATGAAATCATTATTGGTATTGGTACAAACTCCAATAAAAAAAGATATTTCGAAATAGAGGTAATAGAGAGAGAAATCAAGGGTGCTTTTGCCAACGACCCAAGAATAGTAATCGTTCATTATGATGACCTAACTGCCTCAGTAGCAAAAAAATACGGAGCACAGTTTATTCTAAGGGGATTAAGAAACACCACAGATTTTGAATATGAAAACACGATTTCGCAGGTTAATCGCCAATTGGCGAAAGACTTAGAAACTGTGTTTCTAATTACTGCACCAGAACTGGCTCCAATCAGCTCCACAATAGTAAGAGAACTTCATAAATTTGGTGCGGATATTACGCCATATATTCCTTACAAAATTGAGTAATTAGTTCTTGATAAAAGGAATGGACTCATTCTGAGCAATTCTCAGGATGTACTTACCGAAAGGCAGTTTTTCGACGTTTATTTTTACATTTGGTTGACTTTCGATAATTTCTTGATGCATCAACATCCCTTTCATGTCAAATACTTGAATCTGAGAAGTTTTATCATGGTATTTCTCAGGAAAAATTACATTCAATACATTTGGAGAAGGATTTGGGTAAATAAACAATTGTTGAGAAATATCTTGGGGCTCGGTGGATGTAACCACAAATCCATCATATTTAAAAACTCCCCATCCAATTTGATTCAATATTCCCAAAATTACCTGGCCAGGAAAATGGTTGATTTCTGCTGCTCCGATTTGCGGAGACATCAAAGAATTTTCAGAACCTTTCGGATATTTAGATTCATCTAAATGTGATAATGTACCTCCGCTACGGTAAGTTGCTGGGGCGTACATTTTGGGATAATCATTTGATAAAGGTCCAGAAGAAATCTTAAAGAAAACATCTGAACTGGTGATAGCAGCTTTTAATTCTGTTGATGGATTGCCTATTATGGCCGTATTGGTCAAAACTTGACCGTTTGAGCGTTGAGAAAAAATATCATAAATAAGTGGTAAACCCTCAATACCCCATTGAGCTTGGGTCTCATTTGTACCCGCCAATTTCATGGAGGTGCTAAAACCCAATCCATGTGCAATTTCGTGCAGAATTACAGTCATTAAATCATATTTGAAGGCTTGTCGGGTTCCGTCTGTATCAAATGACCAACTAATATTTTTATTTACTGTAATGGCAATATCAGCCTCAGTTCCGTTAAGATTTACCCCCGCAATGGCCTCTGCTAGTGCTGAAGGATACCAAACATCTTTAATAGGGGCATTTGCGAAATTTTTGAACACTTTTTTTGCACCTGAAGTTGCTAAAGTGCTGCTGGTGATTCCATCCCAATTGGCAGTGACTTTTATGGAAACGTTAGTAATTAGTAAACTCTGCCAAACATCGACTGCAGCTTGAAAAGCTGCTTTGGCATTATCAGGGAAATTAGAATACGTCACATTGATAGTAGCGGTTTTTGCAGCAGATTTTAAGTTTTTGAACGACGGCCCCAGAAAAGCTACATCTTCATTTTTTTCAGAGGCCTCACATTCAATCAAATATCCATCTGCGGAATCTTGTGCATAACAAAACACGCTACCTAATACCAAAATACTGAAAATTATTTTTTTCAATAGCATAAATATCTTGAAAATAATAGTTCACAAAAGTCGAACCAATACCTAATATACGGTAAAAACTTTCCCAACGTTCGGCCTTAACCCCAGATTTTTGTCCCTTCCGTACAATTTTTGCACATTTCTATGTTTTTCCTTGATCCTATAAGCTGTTTTCTAAATGAAAGATACTTTTCAGACAGCCAAACATCCTTAAAAGAGCTTTTGGAAACATTTCCCATACGGTATTCTGCATCTTTGTCGAAACAACATGGAACTACCAAACCATCCCAAGTGATAACAGCCGAATGCCACATTTTCCAGCAGTGATTTAGAAGTTTATTCTTAATCTCATATTTGCCCTGGGTATTCTTTTTGTATCTGGCATATTTGTCATTTTCAGGAATCAAGCCCGAGCCATTTTCATAATCATAAATTTGGGCAGTTTTAAATCTAATCTCATCCACACCAAGCGTCTTACTCAAATCTTTGGCTTCAGCTAATTGATGCTCATTAGGTTTCACTACCAAAAACTGGAATATGATATGAGGAGTACTAGAATTTAGCTCTCTTTTGGCTGCTATAAGATTCTTTGTGCCTTCTATTACTTTGTCCAAAGATCCACCAATTCTATATTGTTGGTAGGTATCTTGCGTTGTACCGTCCAATGAAATTATTACTCTGTCTAAGCCTGATTTTATTGTAGCTTTGGCATTTTCATAGTTTAGGTAATGAGCATTGGTAGAAGTAGAGGTATAAATTCCTTTTTTCGAAGCAAACTTGACCATCTCTAAAAAATCCTTGTGTAGATAAGGTTCGCCTTGAAAATAAAAGGTTAAATACATCAAAGCATCTTTGAGTTCAGTGATTACATTTTCAAAGAGTTTAGTTTCGAGAATTCCAGTGGGGCGAGTAAAAGACCGCAGTCCACTAGGGCACTCTGGGCATCGCAAGTTACACGAAGTGGTGGGCTCAATAGCCAAAGCAACTGGTAAAAAACCATTAACGGGCGTCTTAGTTATTTTAGAATAAATATATCCAAAGACCAAGCCCAAGGCATTGATGGCTCTCTTAAAAGTGAGTTTTGATAAAAAATTGATGTAATCACTCCACATTTATTTTTTGAATTGCTCGTAATAATTGATCAGCCTTGCATCTTTTTCCTTAGCTATTACTTGTTTTAAGGCCGTTTCTGCTTCTTTATTATCATCGCTAAGCATGTCCAATATTTGAGTGGCACTTATTCTGACAAACCACTCTGGCTCCTTAGAGGCTAAATCTGTCAAATAAGGAATAGATTTGAGAATTAAATCTTTGTCTGAACGTGCCAAATACGAACCAAATATCGCCAAATATTGATAGACTTCTACTCCTTCCATTCTGCTTAATCTCGACATAAACCACTCATAATGTTGAGACTGAGGATTTTCTGTATAGTAGTTGGCCACCGATGCAAATATAGCATTATCATAACTACTCGAGAACTTTTCAGCCAATTCTGCTGCATCTACAACTTTATTGGCAAACAAGGCTTCAAGTGCCGCAGATTTCACAAGGTTGGAGGAATCGTTGAGTGCTGCTCTAAACAATAAATCATTTTGGGGATTCAAAAAGTTTTTCATGGCCAAAATGGCATCTGCTTTTACATTTGACTTGGTTTCATTTCTAATCAAATTCTGCAAAGCTTTTTCTACCTTCAAAAAGTCTTCTCCATCATAATCAAAAAGCTTTTGAACTGCTGTTTGTCTAATCTTCCAAAAAACATCCTTTAGTGCGTCTATGGTCAAGTCTCTTACCACTTTATCTTGCATTGGACTTTCTCCTACCCCATCCTCGGGTTTGAAAGTGAGTGCCTCTAAAGCAAATAAACGACTATAAATAGAAGAAGAATTTTGAAACTGAAAGACCAATTCATCTGTAGTTTTAACATGATCGATGGTGCCTAAAAAATAGCCTTCGGGATTTAGTAACACATTTTTCAAATCCCCATCCAAATCAAAGCTAAAATCTTGCTCTTGTTTTTCTATTTCTATGGTTTTTTCGAAGGCTGTTTTACCAGAAAATATTTTTAAAGGCAATTTTAATTTATAAACCATTTGATTTACAGAGTCAACTACCTGACTAATTGACAAAAGCAGTTTTTTATTTTCAACTTTCTGAAGAACCTTTAGCCTTGGGTGACCCGGAAGTTTAAACCATTGATCGAAAAACCATTTCAAGTCTCTTCCAGTAATCTTTTCAAAAGAAATACGCAAGTCTTCGATTTCCGCAGTTTGAAAAGCATGACTTTTAAGATAATGGTTTAAAGAAGCAAAAAAAGCTTCATCGCCCACTTCCATTCTCAACTGTTGCAGCACTCTCCCACCTTTTTGATAGGAATGAGCGTCAAACATATCCTCTTTGCTTAAATAATCAAATCTAATTAAGGGAACTTGTTTTTGGGAGGC
>JAIPAJ010000106.1 GCA_021740125.1 Leadbetterella sp.
ACAGTATCTGGCCCTTTGAGTAAGAAATTGGCTGCACGAGTATCTTTTACAGGTACGCAAAGAGACGGCTTGTTATATAATACACGTACGCAGACAAATGTTAATGATATCAACAACATTGGGGTAAGGGGACAATTGTTATTTAAGCCTACAGATAAAATCAATTTTACGTTTATTGCGGATGTTACAGACCAAAATCCAGTGGGATATGGTTGGCCAGTTGCTAAGGTAGTCACTACCAAACGTGCGGCTTATCGTCAGTTCAATGCCATTATTGGTGATTTAGGCTATACGCTTCCATACAAAAGTGCATTCGAAAGAATTATAGACCAAGATACCCCTTCAAGGGCTGGTAACCAATTGGGTGGACTGTCACTGAATGCAGATTTCAAAATTGGCGGCGGAACGCTCACCTCCACAACTGCATGGAGATATTGGAAGTGGGACCCATTAAACGATCGTGACTATATAGGTCTGAATTCCTTCTCTATTTCAGCTGGAACTTCGGCACATGACCAGTATTCACAAGAGTTTAGATATTCGGGTAAGGTAAATGATAAAATAAGTGGTGTAATAGGTGCATTTGGTTTGTGGCAAGATTTAAGAACAGATCCAGTTCACACAGAGGAAGCTGGTACAGCCCAATGGCGTTTTGCCCAAAGTTCTACTAGTCCATTGTGGAAAACACCAGGTTTATTAGATAATTTTGGTATCAAAACCACCTACGGTATCCAATCATCCAGCGTAGCTTTATTTGCTCAAGCGGACTGGTCTATAACTGAAAAATTGCATGTTTTGCCAGGAATTAGATATAACAAAGATGCTAAAAAAGCCAACTACAGCCGCGTAACTTATGGAGGATTGCAAACCACAGATGCAGCTCTTTTGGCCTTAAAAAATGGCGTTTATAGCAATCAGGCTTTTGACATTGATGCAGAAGAAGATAACTTCTCTGGCCAGTTGACTTTACAATATAAACTCAATAAGAATGTAAATACTTTTGGTACCTATTCACTCAGTTACAAACCTATTGGTGTCAATGCGGGTGGATTGCCAACAGCCAGCGGCAAAGTGTTGACAGAATTGGCAACCGTAAAACCTGAGGCCGTGAGACATTTAGAATTTGGTATTAAAACCAAACCATCTGCCAGTTCAGTGTTAAACGTAGTTTTTCATAATACCAATATCAAAGATTATCAAACACAAGTACAAACACCTGAGCCTAGTGTAAATAGAGGATACTTAGCAAATGCTGAAGAAGTTAGAGTAATTGGTTTTGAAGTGGATGGAAATATCAGGGTAAACAACCATTTTACATTTAATGGAGCCTTTGCTTATACAGACGGAAAATACGTAAAATTCACCAATGCTCCTGTTCCTATTGAAGAAGTAGGTGGTACTACAGCATTTAAAGATATTTCTGGTGGTGTTCTGCCAGGAATTTCTAAATATGCAGGATCATTGGGAACAGAAATCACCGGAAAAGGTAGTTTGTTTGGCCTAAAAGGAAACTACTTCGGTGGCTTAGATGTGTATTACCGTTCTACTTTTTCTTCAAGCCCATCGCCTTCACAATTCTTAGATATTGAAGGATACGCATTACTAAATAGTAGAGTCGGTTTCAGAGCTTCCAATGGTATTTCAATATTTGTTTGGGGCAGAAACTTGGGTAACAAGGATTACTACGAGCAGCTTTTGGTTGCTCCAGGAAGTGCAGGCCAAATCGGCGGTATTTTGGGTGACCCATGTACTTATGGTGTTACTTTGAGATATACACTTTAGTTTATTTGGGGCTGACTTGATCTAAAAGAGTCAGCTCTTATTAATATTTGGTCGTGAATTCTAAAGGAGAAGTGAAGTTTCATAAACTTTATGAGGTGGTTCGATTCCACCCACGACAACATTTTGCTATTTTTACAAAAAAACAAATGCGGTGAGAATTAATATTTTATTTTTTTTGGCAATATTGACTTTCTCTAGCTTGGGTGTAGCTCAAACAACTGATTATCTCAAAGAAATCAACGATTGGCACAAACAACGAGAAGAAAATCTCAAGAAGGAAAATGGATGGCTGAATTTGGCAGGATTGTTTTGGCTAAACGAAGGCCGTAATACCATTGGCTCTGATACTAAAAATGATCATTTGTTTCCTAGTGACAAATGCCCTGATTTTTTGGGTGAAATTTTTCTGCAAAATGGCGAAGTTGAGTTTTCGGTATTGAATGGACATGAAGTATTTATTGAAGGGGTTAAAATCCAAAAAGTGAAGATATTTCCTTCAGAAAAACCTATAATTTTGCAATACGGGTCATTGAAATGGTTTGTTATCAAAAGAGGAGAAAAGTTTGCTATTAGGCTCAGAGATTTGAAAAGCCCTTTTTTAGAAGAATTTACCTATATTGAACATTTCAAAATTAACCCAAAGTGGAATTTCACGGCTAAATTTGTAAAGACTGAAAACAAGAAGATTTCAATATTGGATATTACAGGGCAAACTAGCCAACAAGATTCTCCTGGGAAATTGGTCTTTAGAATTGGTAAAAAAGAATATAGCCTAGATGTCTTGGCCGAAGGAGACCAGTTTTTTGTTATTTTTGGAGATAAAACCAATAAAATAAGTACCTATGGTGGTGGTAGATATATTTATACCCAACTTCCAGATGCAGTAGGCAACGTGAAAATAGACTTCAATAAGGCCTATAATCCTCCTTGTGCTTTTACACCTTATGCCACCTGTCCTTTGCCACCTAAACAGAATTTGCTAAATGTAAAAATTGACGCTGGCGAAAAAAATTACGGATTTCATTGATAATTCAACCCTAACAAATATAAATTTATGAACCCTAACAAAGAAAAAGCACTACTAACCGAAGACTGGACGGTGGTGGTTTTTGGATTTTTGATTATCATTTTGACCTTGATTGGTTTTAAAATTCCGACCCCTGCTTTCGGTTGGGAAAATAGTTCTCAATTATTGGAAAAAGTCTTGACAGTGGATAATTTAATCAAGATTGGCTCAATCTTCCTTGTTGTTTATTTGTCAGCACTATTGGCCGCTAAAACACTTGGGAAAGGTTTTTCCGACACGCTCAAAGGTTTTCCTGTGGTTTTTCTTTTAACGGTTTTTGCACTCATTTTGGCTGGAAACACCTTCCTTAAAAACTGGAATTTAGAAGCTGTCATCTTTAGTTTGGCTATAGGCCTGCTTATTAGAAATTTCTTTGAAGTTCCCCAATGGCTCAGTAAGGCCTTAAACACTGAATTGTACGTAAAAATCGGTTTAGTTTTACTGGGTACTAGCGTTATTTTTGGAGATATTCTCAAAGCAGGTTCTCTTGGCTTAGTTCAGGCTTTGCTTGTGGTTGTTTCAGTATGGTATTTTGCTTTTTGGGTTTCTAAAAAAATGGGCATAGACGAAGAAATGGCCATCATGATATCCAGTGCGGTTTCTATTTGTGGAGTTTCTGCTGCAATTGCCACATCTGGGGCTATCAAAGGCGACTCAAAAAAACTTTCCTACGTGATTTCTCTAGTTTTGATAACAGCTATTCCCATGATAATATTTATGCCTTTTTTGGCAAAATTAATGGGATTGTCAGAAACGGTGACAGGTGCATGGTTAGGCGGAACTATCGATACTACAGGTGCTGTAATAGCTTCAGGAACGATGATAGGAGAGGAGGCATTAAAAATCAGCACGATCGTTAAGTTTTCTCAAAATGTGTTACTCGGATTGGCTGCCTTTGCAATTTCTGTTTATTGGACATACACCAACAACCAATCAGCAACCGTTAAAGAAACAAAACCTACATTGGGCGTTATTTGGGAGCGTTTTCCGAAGTTTGTTATCGGGTTTATAGCCGCATCAGTATTATTTTCATTTTTTGTTTCCTCTGAAAAAATAGATGCCGTCAAAGGTGGATTGAAATCACTTCAAGGCCTTTGGTTTGCTTTAGCCTTTACGAGTATCGGACTCGAAACCAAGTTTTCTGATTTATTTAACAATGAAGGTAAAAAACCACTTTTTGCATTCCTAATAGCCCAATTGTTTAATGTTTTTGTAACGCTTATTATTGCTTACTTTTTGTTTAAATAATTCAAAATCATTCATAAAGGTTTTTGAAGAACTGAAAATAATGAAGGTGTTCAATTAAAAGGCTTGTTATTCAAAAATTAACAAGTCTTTTTTTTCTTTAAACCACTATTCGTATTTGATCAATTTTTTAAAAAAAATTCAATCGCCCCAATATTTACTCGCCCAAGCAATCCATGTACTCCAATTGGGGCCAGTGCTATGGCCACCAGCATGTTGTCTATAAGCTATTTCACCATCTATAAGTGGTGTACCCAGTGGAGGAAATTCGGTGGTTCCCAAGTCTTTTTTGCCAAACAGTCGATATACAGAACCTGCTTGAGCCGCACCAATAAACATGCCTTTTGCATCTATCCAGTTTCCTTCAACCTGCGGAGAACCCGTACTGATGAATATCGGTCGAGGAGCACACAAAGCCACCAATTGGTGAGCATCTACTGGCAAATCATCAGGAGTAAGTAGGCTTGTATATTTTATAAAACTACCTGAAAACCAATGGTATTCGCCAGATCCAGCAAGGTTTTCTACTTGTTCACCAAAAACTCTTCTGAGTATTTTGACGCCGCCAGCCCCTGATGATCCAATGAATCCAAGCGAAATTCTGGGTTCAAAAGCCATGGCTACTACTGCAGCCTTTCCATAACGCGAAAGTCCTTCTATCGCTACGCGTTTCGTATCTATGTCATTATCTGCCTCGAAATAATCGATGGCTCTGCTGGCACCCCAAGCCCATGCTCTTAATGCTCCCCAATCATCAGATTTTCGATAATTTCCTTTATTAACTAATCCAATAATTCCTTTGGTAAGGCCAGCTCCGTTGTCTGCCTGAATGCTAGATGGCTCTATAATGGCATATCCCCAGCCTTTGGTGATTACCTGCTCTTGCCAAGTGGGTTCTCCAGCCGAACCCAAGCCGATCGCTTTTATTGGGCTTGGATTAAATGGATTTTTTATAAAACCAAATTCTAAAACTATGGGCACAGACTTTTTACTATTTGCAGGAGTGGCTATGAGTAAGTTTATTTCCACCTTGATGTCTGGATATGTTGAATTATCCACCATCCCTTTCAATAGTTTTTCTTTTATGGCTTGATTGCCAACTGTAGTGTCTTTTACAGAAATCACTTGCCATTTTACGTTTGGAATATTCGTTGGAAGTTTTCCAAAGATTTCGTTTTCAAAATCAGCCACAATTTCGGGTCTTCGTAATTGATTCCAATCATTAACAGACTTTACTTTTTTTCCATTTTTTAGCACCATTGGATCGGGCAAAGTGTACTTATTCACTTTTTCCTCAGAACTATTGGCAGCATTTTCATCTTTTGGATTTCCTGACGGACCTCTTCTGACTTGAGAACGGTTAATTGATAATTGACCCAACATATTGTTGTAATCAGCCTCTGTAAGTTTATTTATACTATCTCTTTGTGCTGGGGTAAGTCCAAATTGGGCATTGGAAGAGGTAGCACTAAAAGTGAGAAAAATAATCAAAATCTTAAATAATTTCATTTCTTTTGCGTTGAATTTTTCATATCAATTAAATGCTCAGCTACATTCAACATCGTATCGATGTAAATTTCTTTTTCATTGTCTTTTAGATAATGAAGTAGCTGGCTATGAGCTTCTTTGGATACATTCAATCCATGTTCGCCACCCACACCATGAAATAAAAACACCAAGAGTTTGCCAGATTCTTGGGCTTGTTTAACGAGAGCTATCATTTCTTCACCTGTTTTGTTTTCCATACTGTAGCAATCAATATCCATCAGTTTTTGCTCTTCAAAATTGTGCATTTCGTGTCTTACGGCTCGTGCTGCTACAAATTCATCGGAAAGAGATTGTATAAATTCACCCTCTGCTACTTTTTTATGTCCACAGGTGAATGCAAAAGTGCGTTTGTTTTTGCCATCAATGGCTTTCAAAAAGGCATTGCACATCTTGATTTCAGACTGAATCTGAGCCAAGGAATATTTACTCAGATCATACTCAGGTTTTACCCATGACATTCCAGGCCCACTTGCATCGCAAGGATGATAAACGGTATGGTTTCCCAGTTCATGTCCATTCAACGCTGCCTTTCTCCAATCATTTATTCGATTTCTTGATGCATCCGAAGACGAAGTCAGGTAGAATGTCCCTTTCAAACTCAATGAATCTAAGGCGGGAATTACAATGTCCAAATGGACATTTAGGGCATCGTCATAAGTTAGCACCACAGCCGTTTTTTTGCCCATCCAAGGCTTTTTTTGGTCCATGTCTTGGCCATCAGTTCGAAAAGGAGAGGCTGGCAGACCTTCAGTATTGTAAAAATTCACATCAGGATTATCGGCCCAAGCATATCTTACATACAAGGGTTTTGTTATTTGTGGATTTGAAACAACTACCTGATTTCCTTTGATTTCGGCATTTGCCCAAACGAATTTTTTGTCAGGCCCCGCTATGGCAAATTCTCTTAAAGGTTCACCATCTTTGCTTATGAGGCCATTTCCAATATGATCAAAACGCAGGATTATTTTATCCCCCTCAATTTTAGCAGAATTGAAAATAGGACCTGAGACCACCAAATCTTCTTTATAAATAAGTTTTCTGGCCAGTAAGGCCAATCTATTGCCCACGTCTTTTTTGTTGTCGGGATGAATGTCGTTCCATTCGCCAAGGTCTATTCCAACTGCCATGGCCGTATTGGGCATGGTTGATGCCTTTAACTGAGCTTCACGCAGTGCGGCCCATTGACTTTCTGATGGCAAATAGTTGGCATCCATGAAGTTGGGCAATTGTACAAACAAAAAAGGTAATTCACCTTGGTTCCATTGTTTTCTCCAATCAACTATTTGAGCTTTTTGCAGATCTGAATATTCTTGTGGTCGTCCAGAATTACTTTCTCCCTGATACCAAAGAAAACCTTTAATGCTGTATTGGGTAGCGGGTGCTGCCATCGCATTAAACAATGATGTCGGCTGATTTTGGGCTGAAAAACTGGGGAAAAATCCACCTGAAGGTGAAAAAGCCTCGCCTACTTTATATTGCCATGTTCCTCCCAAATCTAAAGTGTCGTTTCCAGCAATCAAACTATAAGGTTTATCAGGTACAAAGCCGCCTTTACCACCATTATTGGTCACTTTTACTACTATGGTGTTTTTTCCTGCCTTAAGTAAATCGGCAGGAATTGGATACCGCCTTTGCGGATACATATAGCCAGTTTGCCCAATTTTTTTTCCATTGATATAAATGGCGTCGGCATCCACAATTCTACCTAAAAATACTTTTGAAGGCTTGTTTAGCATATAAACAGGCAGATTTATGTCTTTTCTATACCAAACCACACCATCTAAATCCTTTATTCCTTGGTCCTCCCAAAAACCTGGAACAGTTATCGGTTTCCAGCCTTTGGGTTGATAGGAAGATTCAAACCATTTTGGAGATTCCATTTCACCTTTGTCTTTTGAAATTGTTAATGGTCTTTTTATCCTTGAAAACGAATTAACGTAAACCGTATCTTTATTTTTTTGAATAGTTTCTGTTAATTTCGAAAAGTCTTTTAAACCATCCTCACTCGTCCAAGCTTCTATCGGTGTTCCGCCCACACTGGCATTGATGATGCCGATGGGTACTTGATGTTTTTCATGTATATTTTTTGCAAAAAAATATGCAACAGCAGAAAACTGACGAACATTTTCAGGATTACAGACCTTCCAAATGGCGTTTGTATAATCATCTTTTTGTTCTCCTAAACTGGTGCTTGTGGGTATCCAAAACTGCCGAATATCAGAATTATTGGCTTCTGCAATGTCTTTGGCATATAGCACATGGTGCAGTTCCATCTGATGTACCATGTTGCTCTGACCCGAACAAAAGTACACATCTCCAAAGGCCACATTGCTGATTTTTATCTCGTTTTTGCCTTTTAACATTATTTCTACACCAGTTCCAGAAGGCTGCGGAGGCAAATTCAATTCCCATTTTCCTGATTCTAATGTGGTTGCCTTATAGGTTTTGTTTTTCAGAATCAAACTAATTTTTTCTTTTGGACTTGCCCATCCCCATATTTTAATGGGTGTATCTCGCTGCAAAACCATGTTGTCAGAAATCAGTTTTGGTAATCTGATTTGTGATTTCACTTCAGAGAAAACCGAAATTCCTAAGGCAAATATGAGTAAAAAACGAGATTTCATGGGTTTATTTTAGCTTTTTAGGTATTTGTAAAACAGCATTTAAAGCGGGTTTGGCTTGTTTGTTTCTATCCCATAACAGTGGGTAATTGGTACGATTGGGCACAGGATAATCGTTTTTCCAATTCATGCCATCATGCACACCCCAAAGTGTAACTCGGTCAATTTTGTCTTTTCTTTTATAAAAAATCTCAAAAAAATGAGCATATCTATCGGCCAACGCTTTTTCAACATCGGCTGGTAAACCTTTTTGATAAGGATCTAAGAATGTCTTGAACTCTTCGTTTTGAAATTGTTTCTCGCTCATTCCTTGGCCAATTATTTGACCTTCTTTGGTTAGGGGTAAAACGTCCACATCGAGTTCAGTAATCATCACTTTCACACCACAAGCAGCATAAGCGTCAATGCCTTGTTCGATGTATTCAGTTTTTGGGTAATTTAATCCCCAATGCCCTTGAATTCCGATACCATCTATTTTAATTCCTGCTGCTTGAAGCATTTTTACCATTCTTACAATTCCGTCACGTTTGGTTGGTCGCCATGCATTGAAATCATTGTAGTACAATTCTGTATTCGGGGCATATTGGGCCGTGTATTTAAAAGCCAATTTTACAAATTCATCACCACTGCCGATTCCTTTCACCCATTTTGTTTGGCGGTAATTTCCGTCATCGTCAATTACCTCATTTACCACATCCCATGCGTTCACTTTTCCTGCAAAATGCCCCGCTATGGCCTTGATGTGGTCATGTAAACGTTGAGCAACTTCTTCTTTTGATTTGGGCTTTCCGTTTTCATCTTGAAAAAACCAATCAGGCGTTTGATTGTGCCAAGCCAGCGTATGCCCGATGATGAACATATTGTTTTTCTTTCCAAAATCTATAAAAGCATCACCAGGTTCATAATTAAAAACCCCAGGCTGTGGATTTATCAAAGCCGCTTTCATGGAGTTTTCGAGGGTAATGGTGTTAAAATGCTTCATCACAATGTCTTGCGAAGCTTTATCTTTCCCAGAAACTATCTGATCATTAACAGCCACACCCATTTTGAAAGCATCTTTATAGACTTCTTTCAAGGTAGTTTGGGCAGATAATTGATTAGTATTAAGTACTAAACAAAAAGAAAGCGAGCAGAAAAATAGTTTGCTAAGAATAAAGATTGAACCTAATTTTTCTTGAATTTTCATGAGTTTTTTTCTATTATTTCAGTTATTTATACGGTACCAAAGTATTAATCTTTCCATCTGAATCATAGGTTATCTCAGCTAATTTCACGCTTCTCAAATGTGTTACTCCTTCAGAAAGACTAGAATCGTGATAAAACAAATACCATTTGCCAGCTACTCGACAAATAGAATGGTGGGAAGTCCAGCCCACTACGGGTTCAAGAATTCTTCCGGCATACGTAAAGGGCCCGTAAGGATTATCGCCAATCGCGTAACATATGTAATGCGTATCTCCAGTTGAATAAGAGAAATAATACTTTCCATTGTATTTATGCATCCATGCTGCTTCAAAAAATCTTCTTTCATTGTCACCATTCAAAAGCGGTTGACCGTTTTCATCCAAAATCAAAACGTCTTTGGCTTCGTGAGCAAACTCCAAAAGGTCGGTGGTCATTTTCGCAATCTTTGGACAAAGTGCTGGTTCGTGGTCTGCGGGTAAATGAGCAACAGGACTTTCTGGCGATGCTGCATTAAATATTCCTTCTCTCCAACGTTGCAATTGTCCGCCCCATATTCCACCAAAATACATATAATAGTCACCATCTTCGTCTTTAAAAACTGCGGGGTCAATCGAAAAACTTCCTTTGATGGGTTCTGGTTGAGCTTTAAACGGCCCAATTGGCGAATCTCCAACAGCGACGCCTATTTTGAAAATTCCATCATAGCCTTTTGCAGGGAAAAACAAATAGTATTTGCCATCTTTTTCATTGGCATCTGGGGCCCACATTTGCTTGTCTGCCCATGGTACATCATTTACATGCAAAGCTTCGCCATTGTCAACGGCTTCACTATCAATTGTATCCATAGAAATTACGTGGTAGTCTTCCATGGCAAAATGGCTTCCGAGGTCGTCGAAGGCTTCGCCAGCGTCAACATCGTGCGATGGATAAATATAAATCTTTCCATCAAAAACATGTGCTGATGGATCTGCGGTGTAAATGTGTTTTACAAGTGGCTTTGAAATAGCTCGCTTATTCAAATCTTCAAAATCAATATGTTCTATACTATCTTCTGGCATCTTTGTTTCTGGTGTATTTGTTAATCAGTTACTGGTATATTGGATACTGGTGTACTGGTTTGTTGGTTACTGGTGTATTGGTTACCGGTTAATTGGTTACTTGTTTAATGGTTAATTAGTTACTGTTATATGAATTAATTGTTAATTGAAATTTAGAATGTGAAGATATTCTAAAGGTTATTAGCTCTAATATGGTTTATTCACAGCGGAGACAAATAAAAAGAAAGTAAGTCCCAAAAAACTAATAACAAATAACTAATAACAAATAACCAATTATCATCGCCTTTCCTTCAATTCCGATTCTATTTTCAACTCCATTTTCTTATTTATTTCATAGAAAAATAACAAGCCGCAGGCTATCAAAAACGGAATAGCAGGAAATATACTCACAAGTAATTTAATCCCATTTATGGTCTCAGCCGATTGTGCTACTTCTGAATTTGCTTCGTAATTGAATAACCCTAAAATCATGGTTAACAAGGAACTACCTATGCTCAAGCCTCCTTTTAAGCCCACCATCATCGCTGAGAAAATAATGGCTGTGGCTCTTCGATTGTTTTTCCATTCGGAATAATCCGCTACGTCGGCAATCATGGTCCAAAGTATCGGAGTGCTTATACCATAAAAAAACATGTGTAAAATCTGCGAACTGAACATCAATCCAACCGACTGAGGTGGAAAGAAGTAGAAAAAAATGATAAATAAAGTGGAAACAAACAATGATGCTCCAAATACATTTCTTTTTCCGTACTTATCGGCAAACTTTTTCGAAAGCATAATTCCTATCAAACCTATTAAAATTCCACCGCCATTAAACACGCCAAGTCCCATCGAAATGTCGTTTTCGAAGGCTGGAAGGAAGCCTTTCATAGGCTCCAAAAATGTGGTTAATTGAGCCTTATCTACATAATTTTCAAAATAGTAAACATAAGAACCGCCTTTCATGGCCAAAGTAACGAATACTAAAGTGGTAGTAATCAACATGATGATCCAAGGGATGTTTTTGAACAAATCTCCAAGGTCTTCTTTTAAAGAGGACTTTTGCTCGGGTTTTGGTACTATACGCTCTTTGGTGGTAAAAAAAGTTACCAAAAGCATCAACGTGCCCACAATGGCCAATATGGTCATTACTTTTTCTATACCCACCGCTTTATCTCCATCACCAGCTTTCAGGATAAGGTTGTACATAAAAACTTGCACAAAAAACTGCGAAAACATCACTGCCACAAATCGATAAGCCGACATACTATTTCTCTCCGCCATATCGCCTGTAATCACGCCACTTAAGGCAGAATAGGGCAAATTATTTGCAGCGTAAAGCAAAAGCAACAAACTATAAGTAATTACTGCGTAAATAACTTTGCCTTGATATTCAAAATTTGGCGTGCTAAATGCCAATAATGCGGTAACGCCCAACGGAACGGCTGTCCATAAAATCCATGGACGGAATTTACCCCAGCGGGTGCTGGTTCTATCGGCAATGGCACCCATTACTGGATTAAACACGAATGCAGCAAATAGTCCCACAAAAAGTGTGACCAATGTAGCATCTTCAGTTTTCAATCCATAAATGTCCGTGTAGAAATAGGCCAGATAAGTTACCAAAGTTTGGAATACCAAATTGGCCGCTAAGTCACCTAGACTGTAGCCAACTTTTTCTAATACCGAGAGTTTCTGAGATTCTTGTGTCATTTTTTTATAGGTTAGGGTTGGTTTTTTTGAGGTTCATTACAGAATTATAAGCTTTTTTAGGTTCAAAATTTCGGTCAAAAAGCAAAGG
>JAIPAJ010000107.1 GCA_021740125.1 Leadbetterella sp.
GGTAGTAAGGACAATATCAAATCAGAATTTGGGTCTATTTTGGAAATAGAAAATACCAATCTGTCAAAAACCTGAATACTGAAAGAGTTATCTTTTGACAATTAAATCTACCAAACAAATTCAATTTACTTAATCCCTAAAACTTTAAATCTCTTTTAAACACATAGTTACCTTAAAATAGGAGTATTTTAAATTAAAAGAAAAATCGATGAATGAACTTTAAACCTAGACATATATTGGAATAGTTTTATCTAGACATTTACCAAAAAATGGGGTATAAAATAAATTAATAAATGAGAAAATTCCTGACTTCCAATATCAAATAATAATTTCTATTACAACTTTAAAACCCAATAGACCTTGATTAATTGACTAACAACACTTCCTATTATTAATCAAAATCTCTAGATTTGCTCATCATTTATAATCAACCCTGACATGTTAAAAGTAAACTTAGGCCTATTTACGGCCTTTATTATCTTCCTTAGTAATGGCATATTCTTTCAGCCTTCACAAATAAACAAAAGAGATGTATTAAAAATTGATAATGATTCTTTGCCGAAAGGATTCATTTGTCCGCCCGAACTATTGGCCAACTATTATGCTGGACCCAGTATTGTACCAAGTCCGTCATGTCTAGCGGTGGCTCCATCAGGAGAAGTATTTGTAGGGGTAGATATGATTGGTTCTTTGGGTAAGACACCTGGTAAAGGCCGTATAGTAAAATTGATTGACAGCGACCACAATGGAAAAATGGATGGTCACACGGTGTTTGCAACAGTGGATAATCCGCGTGGAATTATCAGTCTCGGCGACAAAGTGTATGTTTTGCATACCACTTTCAGCAAAGAAACAGGCAAAGCATCGGGGATGGATTTGGTGGTATTTGAGGACACAAACAACGATGGCATAGCAGACGGTTTACCGCAACCTCTGGTACAAAATATATGCTCACCTAAGTTTTTGCAAAGTAGAGGCACCGATCACTCGACCAATGGAATTCGCATGGGTATTGACGGTTGGATTTACATATCTGTAGGGGACTTTGGCTTTACAGATGCTATAGACAGGTCTGGAAAAAAACTCACCATGTTGGGTGGTGGTATAGTAAGAGTTCGTCCCGATGGCAGAGAACTTGAAATTTTCACTCATGGCACACGTAATATTTACGACACGGCAATAGACCCTTTCATGAATATTTTTACCCGCGACAATACCAACGATGGGGGCGGCTGGAACATCCGCTTTAGCCATCATATACAATCGGGAGAATATGGATACCCAACACTCTTCAAAAACTTCACTGAAGAGATTATTCCAGCTTTGGTTGATTTAGGTGGCGGCTCTGGCACTGGCTCAATCTTCATAGACGACTCAAATTGGCCAGAAAAATACAACAAAGTACCTATGATGGCCGACTGGGGCAGAAGCCAACTTTTTATCCACCGAATAAAGCCAGATGGCCCCACCTTTACCCAAACAGAAGAAGAGTTTATAAAACTCAGTCAGATTACCGATGTGGATGTGGATGCTACAGGACAAATGTACCTTTCGGCATGGGATGGAGCTGGATATTCAGGTAATCCAAGCAAAGGTTTTGTGGTAAGAGTAGTACCAAAAGGCTGGAAATATGAAGCTTTCCCTAATCTTAAAAAAGCAGATTTAGCCCTAATAGCTAAGCTTTTGAAATCAGGGAGTGGAATGGCAAGATTAGCCGCTCAGCAAGAGCTTTTATTACGCTCAAATGTAGATGCCACTGAAATCAGTTGGGCCATTGCCTCAGACAAAAGCCTTGCATTGGATACTCGGGTTGCAGGAATATTTACCTATGCTCAAGCTGCAGGAGCCAGTGGGATTCCAAATTTGGTTAAACTCGCAAATGAAGATTCCATTAGAGAAATCGTCTTAAAAACTTTGGCAGACCGCAAAGCATTTGCCAATCAAGTTCCTTTAGATTTGTTTATGAAAAGTTTAAAAGACCCCAATCCTCGTGTACAAATAGCAGCCACCATAGGTTTAGGTCGATTAGGAAAGATAGAAGCTGCCAATGCTCTTCTTGATGTAAAAGTACCAGCTACATTTATGGCACCTGAAAAAGGCAAAGAAGGCCCTCATGCAACACCAAATTCTGCCATTGTACCACCTCACTTAGCTGTGAGATCCTTGGTAAGCCTCCATGCAGTTGATGCTTGCGTTGCGGCAATTGGTACTAAAAACTCTACCATAGCACTTTGGGCATTGCGATACATGCACCACCCAAAAGCCGTGAATGGCTTAATTACAAAGTATAAAGTAGTTAAAGATGCCAAAACCAAAAGAGAGATATTAACTACACTTTCGCGTTTATATAAAAAAGAAGCTCCTTATGACAGTTCGTGGTGGTGGAGTACCCGCCCAGATACGCATGGACCATACTATAAAGATATCATATGGGAATCTTCTCCAATTATCAAAGCGATATTGTTACAAGAATTTAAGAAAGCAACTGATAAGACTTTTTTTGTGGAGCTTAATGACAAAAACCGCATGGGATTGGCGGAATTGGGTACTTTTGAGGCTTTAGCAGCAAAAGAAGAAGTAAAAGTCGACCTTCAAAAAATAAGCAATAAAAAAGGCCAAGTAGGCGAAGCGTCTATTGAAGACGTAATGCTGGCCATGGCTAAAATTCCTGGAAAAGCAGAGTTGGGCAAGACCTTGTTTGCCAAACAAGGTTGTATAGCCTGCCATAGTTTAAGCACTTCAGAAACCATCAAGGGGCCATTTATGGGGCAAATTGGGTCCATTATGAACCGCGAACAAATAGCAGAATCAATTCTTAAACCTAACGCCTCCATTTCTCAGGGTTTTGCATCTGTGCTTATTGAAGCCAAAGGTGATATGACTTATATGGGTTTCGTGACGGAGGAAACTTCGACACAATTGACACTCAGAGATATTGGCGGAAATGTGAGCAAAATCAAAAAATCAGATATAATTTCTCGCAAAGAACTAGAAACTTCTATGATGCCAGCAGGCTTGGCCAATGCTTTGTCGTATGAAGAATTGGCTTCGTTGATTACATTCTTAGCCAATCAGAAAAAGTAATTTTTAGGGCCAGACGAAATATGTTCGTCTGGCTTTTTTCAAAATTACATCATTCTTACCAAAAGCCACTCTGGCAGATTACGCATCAAGAAACCTATTATTCTAAATCTTTTGGTAACATATACCACAGGTTTATCCGCTAAGACTGCCTCAAAAATCTGCTTCGCCACCTTGTCGGCTTTTGCAACCCAAAACATCCCTTTTTGCCCCTCAGTCATTTCGGTTTCCACATAACCTGGCCGCACATCTATTACATTTATACCATGCTTTTTCTTTTTAGAACGAATCCTTAGTCCTTCCATATAAGTAGACGCAAATGCCTTGGTTGCATGGTATTCGGGCGAAGTTGGCCCGCCTCTTTCACCAGCTACTGAAGAAATACCAACAATTTTTCCGCTTCCCTTAGATTTAAAAAAATAATAGGCCCATTGTGCTAATCCCATAAAACCTCTGGCATTAATATCAATGGTTTTGAGTTCGTCTTCAAATTTCGCCTTTGGAATACCAATACCCGCATTGATAATAAGAATATCCAATCCACCCATTTTCTCAACCAAATCAGCCAAAATATTCCGAGCACTCTCCACCTTTTCCACATCCATTTCGGCTATGTAGAATTTGGCAATTGGTAATTCTTCTACAATTTTTTGGAGCAAATTTGATCTTCTTGCCGTTATTCCGACCTCAAACCCCTCTTGGGCATATTTTAAAGCAAGAGCCTTTCCTATTCCCGAACTTGCACCGATGATAATTACTTTTTGAGACATTAGTTTAAAATATTATCCTTTTTACAATAATCAGCAATATTATGCAAAATAAAACATAATCCAAATCATGGAAGAAGTAAGCAATCCCGCATAAAATAAATCTGATTCAAATAAAGTCATTTCATCTTTCGCCCGTTTATGATACCAAACAAACAAAAGTAAACAAACAATTGCCGCTGGAATGGCTGCTGTCTGAGGTGAAATCAGGCCTAACAATGCTAATACTATAAATGGAATTTGAGTAAGTAAAAACCAAAACAAGGTGCTGCCTATTCCTGATAAGGATATGCCTAAATCGAATTCTGCTATCTTGGCTTTTCCATTGGCATTTAGATACTTACTCAAAATGACTAATAGAAAGGATCCTATCATAAAAATTGAAAATACACGGTATAAGAAGTTAAAGGTTTCGCCGAAAGTTTGCATAATTACGGGATATCGACCCAAAATATTTTCAAATACCCAGTCGCAGCTTAAACCTATGAATGGAGAACCTGCCAAAACCAATACGGCAGCTATGGGATTGGTTTGTTTCCAAAGTACTCCCCAGAAAAACACAACTACTAAACCTGGTTTGATATAAGAGGTTTGATTCGCTAATTTTAAAAAGAAATTGTCCGATGAATTGGGATCATAAGTGGAAAAGGCTAAAATACCAGCCACGATACAGATTAAGAACACTGCCAATTGTCCGAATCTAACCGTTTTTTTATCTGAAGCATTTGGATTAATATATTTTTTATAGATATCATAAGCCATCATTGTAGAAACTGAGTTCATCATGGAGTAAATAGCAGAAAATATTGCACACATCAACCCAGCCAATATCAATCCTACCAAACCGTAACCCGTAGGAACGACCGTTTTTAGAAGCGTTAAAAAGGTGTCATCGGGTTTTATGGAACCCGCCCCATATCTACTTTTAAAAATATAATAAGCTGCAGAACCCACTGCAATAGAGAAAAACGGTATGATCAATTTCAAAAAACCTGCGGCTAACGAACCAAGTTTGGCATCTCTATCAGTTTTTGCGGCCAATACCCTTTGTACTTGATATTGGTTGGTGGTCCAATAAAACATATTTAAAATAGTCAAGCCAGTAAAAATGCCGCTCCATGGGAGTTTTGGATGATTGGAGGGTAAATACAGATGCATTTTATTGGCTTCAGCATGATCTAGTTTTAGCAATCCTGACAATCCACCAATTTCTGGCTGTATATAGGTAAATGAACCCATTAGCAAAATGGACGCTATCATGATAATTGTTAGGATATTGTCTGCTGTTACTACGGATTCCATACCTCCAAAAACAGTAAAAACGACGGTTACAGTAGCAATTATGCATATTCCTGCCAAATAGCTTACCTCCCACCCTGTTCCTTCAAATAACAAACCCAATGTTCGGCTACCGATATAAAATCCGCCAATCAACTGAATTAGAATAAATGCAACCATCAGAATCGTGTAAACCAAACGTGAATTGGCGTTGAAACGAATTTCTAAAAACTGTGAAAGTGTAAAGAAATTTCTTTTGCGGTATATGGGAATAAACACATAACATAAAACCAAAATGGCTGGAATGGCCCATATTTCATAATGGCTTTGTGCAAAACCTATGGAATAACCCACGCCCATCATGCCAATAATCTGTTGGGCGTGTATGTTTGTGCCGAAAATAGAACCAGCCACTGACCACCATCTGAGTGATCTGCTAGCCATAAAGTATTCTTCGGCATCTTTTTTCTTAAAACTAGAATACATACTGGCAACAATGAGAAACAATAAAACCGCTACCACTACTACTACATCAAACCATTCCAGAGTTTTTAGCATTATTTTAACTTTCTTGATTTAATGCATGAATTATGCGTTCTTTAACAACCACTTGTTTTGGTTGATCCAAAAAATACCTATCTGCCCATTCTTCCACAGAAATGCTTTCAGCTGTTATAAATACACCATAAATAGCATTATTTTTCATGAAGTCGACAGAATAAAATACAGATAATCTTCTTTTTAAAACTGTACCTACAACTGACTCATCAAACACATTGACTTCAAAAAAAGAACACGCCGAACTGAGTTTTTCCACCTCTTTTTTGAACTCTTTCGATTCATTTTTACCACTTTCAACAAATCTAAAGTTGGTGTATAAAATAGCCAAAACCAAAGCTAATGCTATTTCCTTTGAGTCAAAGCTAAGAAGTTTCGTTTTGTTTTTTAAAGACATTTCTATTTCAAAAAAATTCGGTTTTATAATTTATCGTAATTTTGAAATTCAAAAATACTTTTAAATATTGATTTTGAATAATTTCATTAAAATTATGAAATTCTAAATAGTAATATATGATAATTGAACAGGTAGGAATTAGAACCGAACAAAGAATTGCTGAGGTCGCTTGGTTTGATGATTTATGTGGAGGTGATACTGGCTATTTGGGAACAGTGGATCCTTCACGCCGTAGCAATTATGAGCATTGTGGAGACATTATAAAAACTGCCGATAAGCTTGGATACGAAAATATTCTATTGCCTACCTCCTATGTTATTGGCCAGGAAGTTCTGCCTTTTGCTGCAGCCATGGCTCCTCAAACCCAACAAATCAATATGTTGGCTGCCATAAGAACAGGGGAAATTCATCCTCCAATGCTGGCCAGACATATTTCCACGTTAGATCATATGCTGAAAGGAAGGTTAACAGTTAATATCATAAATTCAGATTTACCGGGCTTGAAGGAAGATCATAAAATGCGATACCAACGTTGTGCTGAAGTAATAGAGATTTTAAAACAGGCCTGGACGCAAGATAGAATAGAGCATAAAGGCGAAATCTATAATTTTAGTATGGATGCTAAGCCTGTTAAATCTTACCAACAAAATGGAGGTCCTTTATTGTATTTTGGGGGAATTTCACCCGGATCTAAAGAAGTATGTGCTAAATATTGCGATGTATTCTTAATGTGGCCTGAACCCGAAAAAAGTATTTATGCTACTATTAAGGAAATGAGCTCCAAGGCGGCATCTTATGGCAGAACCATAGATTTTGGCATGCGGATACATGTTATAGTACGTGAAACCGAAGCAGAAGCTTTGGCTTATTCAAAGGAATTGATGTCGAAATTCGATGTTGAAACAGCCGAAATGTTGAAACACCGCACACAAGACTCTAAATCGGCAGGGGTATTACGTCAAGACGAATTTAGAAAAAATGCTGACAAGGATGACTTTATTGAACCTTTGCTTTGGACCGGTATCGGAAGAGCTAGGTCTGGCTGTGGGGCAGCAATGGTTGGTAACCCTTCCCAAATTATTGAGAAAATGAATCGCTATATGGACATGGGCGTGAGAGCCTTTATACTTTCTGGCTACCCACTTATAGAAGAGTGTGAATATTTTGCAAAATTGGTTTTACCACATTTAAAAACTGGTAAACTTTCGGTAATTCAAGGCAGAACTCCAATTGAAATTCCGGAAACTCCCTTAACTTTTGGAGACTTAGTATAAAACAATCTCAGTAAGATATTTCTGATCTTACTGAGATTCTAAAAGAAAAAGCTTAAATGCCTCCTCGAACCGTAAACATAAAATTCCGACCAGGTGACGAAATGCCAGAGGCAAAATTTCTATAATTTTTATCTAAAATATTCTCACAAGCAAATTGCAGAGAGAAGTTTTTATTCATCTGATAATCAGACCTTAGGTTCAAAGTCCACCACGAAGGCATACCATCTTGGGTGGCGTATATCAAATTATCCTCACCACTTGGACTATAATCGGCTAGCTTTTTCCAGCCATTATAAATACTAAAAACCTCCACCTGAATAGTTTTTTTCTGGTACCTAATGGCTGAGCGACCAAATAGGGGAGGAATATGATCCAAAGGCGTATTTGCAGCATCATTAATACTACCTTTTGTATAATTCAAGGCACTAGAAAGTGAAAATTCTTTTGATAAATCGGCTTTAAGGTTCAAATTCCAACCCTGAATAAATGCCTTGGCTTTGTTTTGAGCAGCTAAGACCTTACTATTTTGGCCATTATACATCACCGTTCTTTCACCGTTTAAAGTAAAGGCATCTATAACAATTGCATTTCTCATACTGGTAACATAATAGACGCTTTCAATTTTTATTTTATTAACAATTTGCTGATTTACAGACACTTCTCCATTATAACTATATTCAGGTTTTATATTTGGATTGGGTACAATCAAGCTCCCAGCTACCGAATCAAAAACTTTGGCTAAGTCGTCAATATTGGGCGATCTAAAACCAGACGAACCCATCAAGCCTAATTTAGTTTTAGCAAAAGGTATGTACACCAGTCCCAAGTTTCCTGTAAGCGAGCTGTTTTTTTGCTGTATTTGGCTGAAAGGGAATGGAAAAAATGACTTCTCAATAAACTCTGCTGACAAATCTGAGAATGCGTACCTGAGTCCGCCGTGCAAAATTAAATTATTGGCTACTTTCAATTGATCCGCCACATAAATTGCCCAAGTGTTCATGATATTTTTCCCGTCAGGGTACCTTGTGTCGGCCTTTCTTTCTTCATTGGTGGTTATGTTTGTAAAATGAGCCTTTGACCTCACATCATTCCCAACGACTTCCAGACCATAGGTAAGGGTTTGTTCTTTTATTACTTTCTGAAAATCAGCATTTAAAGAAAATAGATTAACTTTCTCTAACTGGCTTTTTCTATTTATGTTATTAAAATTTCTCGAAATCCTACTTTCTTCAATATCTTGAAATGCGAGAGAAATACTAGCTCTGTCGTATATAAGCGTATTTTTCAATTCTAAATGATAAGCTACCATCAGTCGTTTTTCTGGGCCATAATACCATTCTGCAAACCTTGGCAAACCATTCCTAAGCTCCGTAAGTCTGTCATAACGAGGCACATCGGAAGAATTTGAAAATTGAAAATTCAATGCATGCTTAATATTTTCGGTTTGTTGAAAACTTATTTTCTCTAAAAAATCATATTGTCTGTATCCAGTCCCCACTTGATTATTCACATTTTCATTTTTCACAGAAACATCTGCATTACCTTGTCTTTCTACATAAAAAGGCCTTTTCCCAAAGTCTGGATAAGCATCCAAGCGATTAGTTCCTTGTACCACATCTCCAAAATCAGAGAAGGTCAAACTTGTCAAAAATGCCAAACGCTTTTTGCCAATATTAAAATCTACATGTCCTGTTTTTTCGCCAATTGCAGTTGAGTATCTTAAATAAGACCGAACATTTTTAACATCAAACTCAGGGTTCTTCGTCCTAAAGTGTACCACACCCCCTAGTGCATCTGAGCCGTAAATAACTGAACTTGGTCCAAAAATAACTTCTGCTCTTTCGAGCATACTTTGGTCAATTCTCAACACATTTTGCAAATGTCCAGCTCTGTAAATGGCATTATTCATCCGCACACCATCCATAACCATCAACACCCTGCTGGCCTCAAAACCTCTCAAAACTGGGCTACCTCCACCAGCTTGGCTTTTTTGCACAAAAACATTGCCTGTTTGTTCCAAAAGATTGGCGGTATTAGGAGAGTTTTGAAAAGCAATTTGTTTGGCAGAAATGAGCTCAATTTGGTTAGGAGTTTCTTTCTTTTTCAACTCAAATTTATTGGCAGAGATGACCACTTCCTCTAGTTTTTGAAGGGTGTCCACCTGCCCAAAAATTGGGAAGGATAAGCAAAGAAATGTAATTATTGAAATAAACCGCATTTAGAACTTTTGATGAATAAACACAAAAATAAAATAAAATAAATGCATTGCTATTTGATTTTGTTTTAATCAAGCTTATTAACTAAAATAAGCAGTTCTTTCATTCAATATTAGAATTTCTAAATGTGATTCATTATTGTTTCACATCTTAAAAAGAAATTTTATCATCTTTAAATATCAGGATCATGAAAATATCCAATGACTTAAAAATCAATGTTTAAATCAATTTATTTTGTACACTAAAAACTATACAATTCTGAATAAAATTGATTAGTATTGTATGGAGAATATCAATATCAAATAGAACGCTTAATGAAAATTAATTTGCTCGTAATGGCTTGTGCTTTTGGAATTTGTGCCTCTTTCATAAGCAAACCGTTGATAAGACAAAAACCCAACATTGTTTGGATTGTCTGTGAAGATATGTCACCACATTTAGGTAGTTACGGCGAAAAAATAGCCAAAACTCCAAACCTTGACCAACTGGCAAAAGAAGGCGTTCGTTATACCAATGCATTTACCACTGCTGGTGTTTGTGCACCCAGCCGAAACGCCATCATTACTGGTCGATATCAAACTGCCAATGGAGGACATAACATGCGAACCCTTGGTGCATCTGCAAATGCAGTAGATGCATATCCGAAAGGCTTTAAATCGTACGCTACGGTGTTGCCCGAAAATGTAGTAGGCTACCCACAATATCTTCGACAAGCCGGTTATTATTGCAGCAATAACGCAAAAGAGGATTACCAATTTGTAGGACCTCCTACTATGTGGGACGAAAGCAACAAAAAAGCCCATTGGAGAAATAGAAAAGACAAAAATCAACCTTTTTTCTCTGTTTTTAATCTAGAAATTACGCATGAATCACAGGTATGGGCAAGGGCTAAAGAACCGCTATTGGTAAACCCAAAAGAAGTTGATGTTCCGCCTTATTATCCTGACGATAGTATTAGTAGAAATGTAATTGCTCGTTTTCTAACAAATGTAATGTTAATGGATAGACAGGTTGGTGATCTTATAAAACAACTGAAAGCCGATAACTTGTATGAAAATACCATTATTTTCTTTTACAGCGACCATGGTGACGGCCTACCCTATGTTAAAAGGGAACTACATCACCGAGGACTTCGAATTCCACTAATTGTAAAGGCTCCATTTTTAAAGGCTGGCACTACTAACAATCAATTAATAAGTGCTATAGATTTTGCCCCTACGCTATTGTCTTTGGCTGGTTTCCCGATTCCTCCCACTATACATGGGGAGGCTTTTTTGGGTGATAAAAAGGTATTAAAAAACCGAAAGTATGTCTATGCTGCACGTGATCGCATGGACTCAGAAATAGACCGCGTGCGTTCTGTAAGCGATGGGCGGTTCAATTATCTAAGATACTATATGCCTGAGAAACCCTTTTATCAAAACATAGCCTATCGCCTCCAAAATCCTTTAATGCCACATATGCTAAAACTTAAGGAAGAAGGAAAACTAAATGCGGCCCAAATGGCTTGGTTTAGACCCATAAAACCTGAAGAAGAACTTTTTGATACGCAAATTGACCCTTATGAATTAAATAATTTAGCCCAAGACCCAAAGTTTGCATCAAAATTAAAAGAATTACGAGCAGCTCATAAAAAATGGCTTTTAGATTTTAAAGACTATGGAGAATTAAAGGAAATGGATATGGTAAAACAGTGGTGGAATGGGAATGACAACCCACCCGAAACCGCCCAACCAGTCATTTATAGAACAAAAAATAAAATATCGATAAGCTCTCAAACCATAGGAGCATCTATAGGATTTAGGAAATCAACAAAAGATGCCTGGATGGTGTATGATAAGCCAATAGATGTCAAAATAGGAGATTCTTTGTATGTCTTTGCCCAAAGAATAGGTTATTCGAAATCTGAAAAAAGCGAGCTGATAAAATAGATGCTTCGGGATTTAGTTCAATATTAAGCCTTAATGCCTAGATTATTGCCTTCTATTATTTTTTTAAAAGCTAAACATGGATGGCTACCACTTTATTTTTCACATTGCAAGTTTTTTTTCCAATTCTATTTTGTCATTCATATCCGACTTTATTAAAAAATACTTATCGCTTCCACAAGATACTTCTATACTAATAACTGTGTACGTATAATTAATAACCTACCAAAAAAGCTCAGCTGTTGAGACCACCAATAATTTTTACCCAAAACCAAAAAAAAACAATTGACAAAAAATATTTTCCTATTTTTGACTAACATCATTAAACAAATACTACCATGAAAAAACTCTCCTTTCTGTCACTTTTGATTTTTTTGTCCATAAAAATAAAAGCCCAAGACGAAAAAAATGTTTCAGTTCAAGAAGCCTACAAAAACCAGATTGCCACCATTGGAAAAGATAAAAAACTACAAAAAGCCTTTGATATAATCCAAAGTTTGGAACCTCAAACCATGAAGGACCTTGTAGAATTGACCGAAATCCCAGCTCCCCCGTTTATGGAACAAAAAAGAGGAGAAAGATTTATGCAAATGGTAAAAGCCGCCGGTGCAGATTCTATATGGAAAGATGAAGTAGGCAATGTCTTAGCACTTCGTAAAGGAAAAACTAGAGGTAAAACTGTAGTTTTAG
>JAIPAJ010000108.1 GCA_021740125.1 Leadbetterella sp.
AAAATCGGGATGATTGGCAGGCTGAAATGCGTAGCAAAGTTCCAGTCACGCTGATCGCCTGAAGGTACGCCCATTACGGCACCTGTTCCATACCCAGCCAATACGTAATCTGCAATCCAAATCGGCACTCGCTCGCCGTTGAAAGGATTGATGCAATACGAACCCGTAAACGCACCAGAAACTTTCTTGACATCAGACATACGGTCCAATTCTGAGCGTTTTTGTGTTTCTAGGATATATTCTTCTATGCTTGCTTTTTGCTCGGAAGTGGTCAAATCGGCCACCCATTCATGTTCTGGAGCCAAAACAAGGAACGAAACGCCATAAATGGTGTCAATACGGGTCGTGAAAACTTCTATTTTTTTGTCAGAATTCTCTACCTCGAATTTTACCGAAGCTCCGTTAGATTTACCAATCCAGTTGCGTTGCTGGTCTTTCAAAGATTCCGACCAGTCGATGGTATCCAAGCCAGAAATCAATCTGTCGCAATACGCCGTGATACGCATCATCCACTGACTCATTTTTTTCTGTATCACCGGATAGCCACCACGCTCTGAAACGCCGTCTTTCACTTCGTCGTTAGACAATACCATGCCCAATTCAGGACAGAAATTGACCACAGACTCTGCCAAATAGGTCAAACGATAGTTTAACGAAACCTCATATTGCTTTTCTTTCGACCACGAATTCCATTCTTCCGCCGTAAATTCTGGCAATTCTTCGTCGCAAACGGCTTTCGCTGCGTTTGAGCCGCCTTTGGCAAACAAATCGTACAAAGTCGCAACATTTTCCGCTTTATCAGACTCTCTGTTGTACCAAGCATTAAACAATTCCATGAAAATCCACTGCGTCCATTTGTAGTAAGCAGGGTCAGAGGTACGCACTTCACGAGACCAATCGTAGCAAAAACCAATGTTTTTTAACTGGCCAATATAAGTTTCGATGTTTTTCTCTGTCGTAATGGCCGGATGCTGCCCCGTTTGGATAGCATATTGCTCGGCAGGCAAACCAAACGAGTCAAAACCCATGGGGTGCAACACATTGAAGCCCTTGAGTTTTTTGTATCTGCTATAAATGTCAGAAGCGATGTACCCGAGCGGATGACCCACGTGCAAACCTGCCCCAGATGGATACGGAAACATATCCAGCACGTAGCATTTAGGTTTTGTGGTGTCTATTTCAACTTTGTTGGTGTGGTTATTTTCCCAATATTGTTGCCATTTTTTCTCTATCTCTCGGTGTCTGTACTCTGCCATTGCGTTTTTAAATCAAATTTTCCGCAAAATTAGCGATTTTTGGTGGAATTTTGGTAAGGTCTAGACATCATAAACATAGATAAGTGAAATATTTGAGAACCGAATTACAATTAAATGAATAATTGCAGTGGTAAGGAAATTGAGATATTGATAAATTTCGATAGCTTTGAATGGGATTTAAAATACATCAACTGTCACACTTCGATGTTGGGAAGATTTCAAAAAATTGAAAAACCTTTTTATTACTTGGAAAATCAGATTTATTATTCAAGGTTAACCATAAGGAACAGCAATTATATTATTCTAAATATATGAACTTAAATGAATTATTAGCCTTTTTTGGTTCTTCTGCAATTGTAATGGCAGGAATTACATATTTAGCAAAGAATTTTATTGAAAAATTTTTAGAAGGTGGGATTGAAAAATATAAATCCTCTCTTCAACAAGATATTGAGTTATTCAAACACACATTGAATAAAGAATCAGAAAATTTGAAATATGAATTGAACAAAATATCCTTAGAGTATCAAACTAAATATAACGCACTATACCAAGAGAGGGGAACTGTAATAAAACATGTTTATTCTGGAATCATTAATTTAGAGGCTGAATTAGTTAAATTGACAACGATGTTTCAAGGGCCAGAATGGAAAGAAACAAATAACAATTTTGTTATTCATGATTTAATATTTCAATTCGAAAATGACTTCGAAATTAAACGCCTTTACTTTAGTGAATCAACGTGTGAAAATATAGAATCATTAATAGAAAGGATGAAAACAATTAATCAAAATATGTATACTGCAAAACTTCAGGAGCAGGAAAACAGTGAAGTTGAGAGAAATGGGTTAGTTATTCCTTTACAAAATAGACTAGAACCCAAAAAAAACTGGTATTTATTGGAACAAGAAGCAAGCTCTGAAATAAAAAAAATAAGAAGAGAGCTTGAAAGGGAATTTGCTAGGCTAATTGGCGTTGAATAAACTGTAAATTTGAAGTCTTTTGCCCAATCTTAAATGGTTATCAATATAATTCAGACAAGCCACTAATAATAGCTTATTTGCCTAACTTTACAATATGATTTTATAAAATCAATTATATGATTGAAAAACAAATTTTGATGAAACTCAAGGCCCTTAAGACTAAAATGGATAGTCCATCTGGAAGTTTATCAGGGATTAATGTGGCTGATTATGAAAACTATAGAACATTATTCAAAAAATATCTTGCAGATTTAATAAATATAAATAGTGAACTTTACGGAGACTGTGTACCCTCATCACCTTTACCTAGAAATTCAAACGATAATTATATTGGAGAATTTCATTTAAACTTTTTGAAAAATGACATTAATTATCTTTTAGAAATATCAGAGCCTAATTCTTTTATTGATACGTCCAACTTAAAAATAACAACTGAAGGTATTTACTTTTCAGGTCAACCTTTTGACGCATTCTCAAAGATTGCAGAATTACTTAAAGGTGCTAAGAGTGAAATAATATTGATCGATGGTTATTTAAATGACCAATTTATTGACATTTTTACAATTTTAAATCCATCCGTCAAAATTAAAATTCTCACAAAAAAGAACTCTCATAATCCTGCTATAAATTTAAAAATCGAAAAATTTAACGAGCAGTTTTTAGAACAACAAATTAAAATTGAGTTGCAAGAAAATCCAGATTTCCATGATAGATTTGTAATAATAGATAATACAGAATTTTATCATTTTGGAGCTTCACTGAAAGATGCAGGCAAAAAAGGTTTTATGTTTTCAAAAATTGAAGAACCAATAGTTCAGAAATCTCTTTTAAATGAGTTTAATACAAAATGGCAATAAGTAATATCCAATATTTTTATGAAACTTAACGTAAAAAAAATAATCGCACGTGAATTTTTGATATTAACTTTCTTGACATTTTTCTCAGTGTTATGCGGACTTTGTATTTACCCCTACAAAGCTTTCAGACGGTTACAGTTTACTAATAATGAAAAAGAAATCTCATATCAATCCCAAAAAAAAGCAAATTTATTGTCAGCTTATAACCACAAAAGAAAAGCCCAGGAAAATTTCTTTAAAGCATTGAGTGCAGAGTACGACCTTATCGAATCAGAACAAAATACTTCCGAAAAAACATGGGAAGGATTAGGACAGGCTTATCTTTCTGACAGTATTCCTATTAGATACTCAAAGTGGGATTCCAGAGTACGAATGTTTCTTAGTTCAAGAGGATTTAATGATGCTAAATCATTCGAAAAATTCGTTGGTGAAAATATATTTAACAAAAATGATTCTATCAATTATTTGAAATCCAAAAAAGTTGACCAAAATGTTGCTGAATTAAAAAATCAATCAAACCAGCTAAATAGGAAAATTTTAAGTTCAAGAGAGCAAATAGATTTCTCACTCTTAATTTTTAAAATCTTATTTTTAATAGCATTTCCACTTCGGTTTTTAATTCTTGGAATCAAGTGGTCTATCAATACAATTAATCAAAAAGAATAAAATTATATTTCACATCAAATAGAACCATTTTTTAATTAGTTTAAATTTAATAATTCACAACTCTCACCTCCCCCCAGCTGCACAATGCTCCTTCAAAAATTTGGTGTATAGAGTAGAAAGGTGTAAAGTGGTGCCTTCGCCTTCGTATATGCCGTTGCTTAGGTTGGGGTAGGGCATAAACAGGAACTGCTTGTCGTATTTTGTCATTTCGTTGATCAGCAGTTCGGCATTTTGGTAATGCACATTGTCGTCGCCTGTTCCGTTTATGTACAGCAGATTTCACCTGAAATTCTTCACAAAATGCATTGGAGAGCCATTGACAAAGTCTTCCTTGTTTTCTTGCCTAAGGCCATTTATTGCTGTTATTACTTGCCATTAATGTCAATTGGATTTAATTCAGTCATCGGACTAATTGGAACATTTATTATAAACTTAAGATCCCCCAATTAGCCTGCTTAAAATCGATTATCTCTAGTCAACCTTAATTTTCCTTTGATAAAACTTAATTTACCTTAAATTTTTCCCTAGATTTATCTCCATAAAATTCAACCATAATCTTAAAAATGAAATATTTACTTATTTTTTGTGCAGGAATTCTGTTTTCGGCTGCTCAAAGCCCCATCATTAAATCAGAATTTATTTACGAAAATGCTCCTTTTCCTTCTTGTCATGCATCTACATTGGCTGAAACACCTTCTGGAATAGTTGCTGCATGGTTTGTTGGTACAGCAGAACGAGACCCAGACGTGGGTATTTGGGTGAGTAGATTAGAAAATGGCAAATGGACAGTACCTGCGGAAGTTGCCAATGGTGTTGAAAGTCCGAAGAAAAGATATCCGACTTGGAACCCAGTTTTGTTCCAAATGCCTGGAGCAGAATTGATATTATTTTACAAAGTGGGTCCAAGTCCATCTACTTGGTGGGGAATGCTCAAAAGGTCTTTTGATGGAGGAAAAACTTGGTCGGTAGCCGAAAAACTGCCTGATGGAATCTATGGGCCGATAAAAAACAAACCTGAACTTTTGAGTGATGGCACTTTACTTTGTCCCACAAGTTCTGAGGATAATGGCTGGCGGGTGCATTTTGAAATGACCAAAGATGCAGGCAAAACTTGGACAAAAACGGCTGCCATAAATGATGGTAAAGAGTTTTCGGCTATCCAACCGAGCATTTTGTTTACCAAAGACGGCCAACTGCAGATCCTGTGTAGAAGTAAGAATAGCTATATTCTAGAAGCTTTTTCTAAAGATAGTGGCAAGACTTGGTCGTCATTGAAGCCCACTTCATTGCCAAATCCAAATTCGGGTACAGATGCAGTTACCCTTAAAGATGGCCGACAATTGTTGGTTTACAATCATGTTGGCAAAAGTGAAGAACTGTGGGGAGGAAAAAGGTCACCATTAAATGTTGCAATTTCAGAAGATGGGAAAGAATGGAAACCGTTTGTGGTTTTAGAAAATGAACCCAAAATGGAATTTTCATATCCAGCTGTGATTCAAACTTCCGATGGTAAAGTTCATATTACTTATACTTGGAAAAGGAAAAAAGTGAGATATGTGGTGCTAGATGTGAAATGATGGCACTTCGGCTCCGCTCAATGTCAGATGCGATACTCGACTTCGTTGTCTGAGCGAAGCCGAAGACAAAATCCAAATATAATATTGAACCCTATAAAAATAAAAAATGGCCTTTTTAGATATATCCATAATCGTACTTTATCTGCTTGCCATGGTGGGTATTGGTGTATTTTTTTCCAGAAAAAATAAGAGTACAGCTCAGTTTACCACGGCCTCCAGCACCATTCCAGGTTGGGCGATTGGTATGAGTTTTTATGCTACTTTTTTAAGTGCTATCACTTTTTTGGGAGATCCTGGAAAATCATTCGGAAGCAACTGGAATCCCTTCGTATTTAGTATTTCTATGCCTTTTGCGGCTTATTTTTCTTCCAAGTTTTTCGTAAGTTTTTACCGAAATTCTGGTGAAATCAGTGCATATACGCATCTCGAAAAACGTTTCGGTTCTTGGGCAAGAAGTTATGTCATGCTCTGTTTTATCCTTACCCAATTGGCCAGAATGGGAACCATTTTTTATGCCATTGCCATCGCTATCAATGCTTTGACAGGTTTTGAAATACCAGTGATTATCGTTTTTTCAGGTATTTGTGTGATTGTTTATACCGTTTTTGGAGGGATGGAAGCAGTTATTTGGACGGAAGTGGTACAAGCCGTTCTGAAAACCATGGGAGCCTTACTTATTTTAGGAATAATTTTGTATGCCATTGATATTCAGACAATTGTAAACGAGGGACTTGCAAATGACAAATTTAGCCTAGGTTCCTTTAAGCCAGATTTTAACCAAAGTTCGTTTTGGGTGGTTTTTGTGTATGGATTTTTTATAAACTTGGTCAATTTTGGGGTAGATCAAAACTACATTCAACGCTACCACACTGCCCAAAGCACCAAAGACGCACAGAAAAGCATTTGGCAATGTGTGATTTATTATGTGCCAGTTTCGTTCTTGTTTTTCTTCGTTGGTACTGCTTTGTTTGTTTATTATCAGCACTTTCCTGAGCAAATTCAAAGTTTGAAAGAATTGGTTTCTATCGAAAAAAGTATAGTATTTACTGATTTACAACCAGCAGATTATGGCGATAGAGTTCTGCCGCATTTTATCAAAAACAAAATCCCGACGGGCCTTTTGGGATTATTAATGGCAGCATTACTTTCGGCTGCCATGAGTACAATGAGTAGTAGCATGAACAGTTCCGCCACAGTCTTTTTGAAGGATTTTTACACACGATATTTCCAAAAAAACTTGGATGATTTGCAACAACTCAAAGTTTTAAGAATTGCTACTGTATGCTTTGGTTTGCTTGGTATTAGCTTCGGAATAGCTATGATTGGGGCCAAAAGTATTTTAGATATTTGGTGGAAACTCTCAGGCATATTCGCAGGAGGCATGTTGGGTATATTTTTGCTGGGTTTTTTGGTAAAAAATGCTGGAAAAGTGGCCGCTATTGGAGGAACTTTGGTAGGAGTGGTCGTAATCGCTTATTTATCCCTTCAAACCTATTTGCCAGAAAGCTTCAAAACCAATTTGGAACCTAAAATGACGGTAGCATTTGGCACGATAACAATTGTTGGAGTTGGCTGGTTGATTACGAAACTTGCAAAGCGTTAATTTATAATTTTCTCGCAAAGACACTAAAGTTTGAAAACTTAAGAGCTAGAATTATATTACTATCATTTCCAACCCCAAGGTTTCCAGTCTATTTGGATGGGATTTTTTAGGTCAAATTTTACGGTAAAAAGTCTATCTGAGCCGATTCTTCTGAGATTATAGCTGAAAAAATCATCGTTGATCTCCACCCACCAAACGTTTGTTGCTGCCAAGGGAAGCATTTTGGTAGTTTCATCATCTGCTGGAAACATTTGTAAGCCAATTTGGCCAATGTTCGAACTTGTGCCACCATACATCGTCACTTTGTCTGGTTCACCATTTTCGTGTCTATGGTCGTGTTTGAGCTCAATTTTATCACCTTTTAAAGTGAAAACCCACGTTCTAGATTTGTCATCACCTACATAGAAAGGAATTTTAATGACATTTTCTTCACAACTAATTACTTGCATTACTAGCCTTTTGTTTTTGAAAGTATCATTATCGGCTCCAGCAATTGCTGTTCCTTCATAAGATTTTCCGCAATGTTTTTTCAAATTTTGCCAAAAGGCCAAACTATTTTTTGGGGTTTGGGATTTTCCCAAAATGGGAATTAGTAGCAAGAATATAAAGGTAACGCGTTTCATCTGAAAAGTTTTTCTTGGCAAATTATGATTTAATTGAGTAAAATAAGTGTTTAGTAAATAAATTATTCTGTTTTGTAACAAAGATGACAATCCGTTATTATCTCAATTGCGTACTTTAATGAAAATTAATTATTTGCCATACCGTATTTCAAAGAAAATGAATCGATTGATTTTTATTCTTTACCTTTTTTATAATATTCCTGTTTTTTCACAAGAAACTGTTGAAATGAAGAAGTATGCGATAGAAATGGCCGGTATAAAAGTTGGAGAAATGCATGCTACGAAACACCAAGTGAGCAAAGATGTCGTAAATTATAAGGTCAAAAGCGATGTAAAAGTTAATTTGTTGGTTTTTACCTTAAAAATCAAATATGAAGTAAATAGTCAATTTGATAAAAACGGTCTGGTTTTTTCTGAGGCCAAGGTAAATTCAAACAAAGGTAATTTTTACACGACAACGACTTTTAAAAATGGGCATTATGAGGTGAAATCTAAACAAGAAAAAAAAGAGTTTGAAAAAATGTTGACTTCTTACATTTCTTGGACTTCAAGTCGATTATTTTTCGATGAACCCTCTCATAATCAGAAGTTTTATGCTGAATATTATGCCTTATTTAACAACGTAAAGAAGAATAAAGATGGTACATTTACTTGCCAAATAGAAAACAATATTGACAAATACGTTTACGAGAGTGGTAGATTGATAAAAGTTATAAAAAAGAACCCGATTAAGAACATTGAGTTGAGGCTAATTTCAGAAAAAATGCAAGCCGATATTGGATTATAATTATTGAATAGATGTCAAAAAAAGTAGTAATAATTGGTAATGGTGTGGCAGGAATAACCACTGCTATTGAACTCAGAAAACTAACGGATTTTGAGATTTCGGTGATTTCCGAAGAATCCGAATTTTTCTTTTCACGAACCGCTCTCATGTATGTTTTCATGGGCCACATGAAGTTTGAGCATACCCAACCTTATGAAAAAAGTTTTTGGGAAAAGAATAAAATTTCATTGATAAATGGCAGAGTAAACGAAGTTTTGCCAGATATAAATTCAATATCATTAGAAAATGGAAAAAAGTTGTCTTACGATTATTTGGTGATTGCAACTGGTTCTAAACCAAATAAATACAATTGGCCAGGACAAGGATTAGAAGGGGTTTCGGGTTTGTATCACAAGCAAGATTTAGAATATTTGGAAAAATATTCTTCAAAAATAAAAAAGGCTGTAGTTGTCGGCGGTGGATTGATAGGAGTGGAGTTGGCCGAAATGCTGAATTCGAGAGGAATTGAGGTTACGTTTTTGGTGAGAGAAAATAGTTTTTGGAGTATGGTTTTGTCAGAAAATGAAGGCCGTATGCTCGAAAAACATATTTTAGAACACGGAATAAACCTCAAATTAAATTCTGAGCTTAAAGAAATAAAAGGGAAATATTCGGTTGAATCTGTTATAACTTCTTCTGGAGAAACCATTGAATGTCAGTTTGTTGGTTTAACTGTCGGTGTAAGTCCCAATGTTGGATTTCTTCAAAATTCTAACATAAAAATCAATAAAGGGATTTTGGTCAATGAATATTTACAAACTAATGTTCCTAATATTTTCGCAATTGGTGATTGTGCCGAAATTCAACAGCCTCAGCTTGGAAGAAGGCCGATTGAAGCCGTTTGGTACACTGGAAAAATAATGGGACAAACCCTTGCGAAAACATTGGCTGGAGAAAAAACTGCCTACAATCCGGGAAATTGGTTTAACTCGGCCAAGTTTTTTGACATTGAATATCAAACTTATGGTCTAGCACCAGCTAAGCTGAATGAATATCAAGATGAATTTTATTGGGAGAAAGAAAATAAAGCGGTGAGAATAGTTTTTAACAAAGAAAACAGAGTTTTCGAAGGAATAAATACCTTCGGAATAAGAATGCGGCAGGATTTCTTTGAGAAGGTTTTGAATAGAAACGAAAATGTAGGTTTTGTGATTGAAAATCTAGGCAAGGCCAATTTTGACCCAGAGTTTTTTAAGAAGTATGAAAAAGAAATTAAAAGCAATTTTAATCTACAAAATGCTTAAATATAGATAATTATGAATTTAGAAATAAGTAAAAAGACAGGTTTAAGCCTAGGCTTAGTCGGAATGTTAATACTTACGGCAGCTTTTTTCAATCTGCTGAACGGTTCAGCTTTGTTATACATCTCTTTGTGCATGATTTTGGCAGGAATCGTGGTGTATTCATTTGGTGAATATTCGGGTGAATTGTCTGGAATCAAAAACAATGAGGTTTGGTTTAAAAGTGTTTCTTCAAAAGGAATTGTGGCTTGGATTCTGGGTTTTGTGCTTACTGCTTTCTATGTTGTAATCTATTGGTTTCCAGAATATTTGGGTCTTAATAAAGAAGGAAATACAGGTTTGGTTGCTTTTTTTGATCCATTAAGCTTTGCTTTAAACGGACACGGTGCAAGTCAGTGGTTTGTTTATGGCACACTTTATACTGTTGCTATTTTGGGTTTTGGAGTGAAATTTATTCCCAAATATAGACATAATACCTACCAAATTGTAAGAACTTGCTCAGTCATGTTTTTCCAGTTGGCATTTGCATTTTTATTGCCAGAGTTTTTGGCCAAGCTTAATCCTAAATTAGATTATTTTGCAAAAGATCTTAAAAATATGTGGCCGCTCAACTACTATTTCTTCGAAGATTGGCATTTGAAGGCCATGCTGGGTGGCGGAAATCTAGGGATGTTTATGCTATTTTTTGGAATAGGCATGATATTTTTGATTTCACCCATACTTACTTACTTTTTTGGTAAAAGGTGGTATTGCTCCTGGGTTTGTGGCTGCGGTGGTTTGGCCGAAACTGCGGGTGATTCCTTTCGACAGTTATCAGATAAATCTGTAAAAGCCTGGAAAATAGAACGATGGTTAATTCATTCGGTACTACTTTTTGTTTTTATAACAACAGTGGCGGTTATTTATTCCTTTTTAATTAATGAAAAAGCCACTTTAAATCCCAAGCTTTTCTTGGTCGGAGTAATTCTATTTTTGGGAGTATTTTGTTTGTATATTTTCAAAATCGGTTACAAAAAATTGGCCTTAGATGCACGAAAAGGCATTTATTGGGCTTCAGGGATAATTTCGGCTTTCTTGATTATCAATATGGCAATAGGAAATTCAAATGTGTTTTTTATTGATTCTTATTCTTTACGCTCTTGGTATGGATTTTTTATAGGAGCTGCATTCAGTGGGGTAGTAGGAGTAGGTTTTTATCCAATTTTAGGTAGCAGAGTTTGGTGCAGATTTGGTTGCCCAATGGCCGCCATTTTAGGATTTCAACAAAAACTTTTGTCGAGATTTAGAATAACTACCAACGGTTCACAATGTATTTCTTGCGGCAACTGCTCTACTTATTGCGAAATGGGCATCGATGTTCGTGCCTATGCCCAAAAAGGCGAAGACATCGTACGCTCATCGTGTGTAGGTTGTGGTGTATGTTCTGCGGTTTGTCCTCGCGGGGTTTTGAAATTGGAAAACGGTAGAGTGGAGATTTGAGAAAACTACTTCTTTTTTGAATACTTCTCAAAAGCCTTTTCAACCTCACAAACAATGTAAGCTTTCAAATCAGTTTCTTGAACTTCGTAAGGTTTTGAACTTGTAAGTAGTTGAATACTAAGTACTCTCTCAATTTCCCACAGCGTTTCTGTGGTAAAATTATGGGTACCACTCAACCATCTGCTAATTTCTGATGGCTTCTTACCCATCATAAAAGCAAACTCCTGATTGGTAAAACCTCTATTCTTAAGGGCATCATCAATTTGTGCGGCCAAGCCCATTCTTTTGGAAATATTATCTTTTGTTTTTTCTGGTATACACTCTTTAATGCTTGAGATAAGTACTCCAATATGTTTTCTTGCTTTATTCATCAGTATCTAATATTAAATCACCCCCTAATTCATACTCATTTATCCAATATATCTCCTTCTTTTTCATTTTTTTGAAAATCAGCTCTGAAACTTCTCTTATAAGATAGTTTTCTTTCTTTATTTTTTCACTTTCTTGTAATGCTCTTATACTTTTAGGTTTATGCCCACCACCACCTAATAATATGACGGTAGTGCCCAATCTAATACAATAGAGCCTCAAATTTGAGTTAGGTGAGTCGTATAAAGCACAAACTAAATCTCCTAATTTTCCTTCATTTTCTTTAAAAAAGTGCCTTCTTGCTCCAAATTTGGTAGAAATTTGATTCAACGTTTCTACAATTGAGTTTATCTCATCAGGAAATTCTCTCAAATTTTCAATCATAAAGTTTTCAAATAAAGTTTCATTATCATCATCCACAAAAATGGAATAAATAGTAGCTTTCGAACCAGAAAGCTCCGATAATTCAACAATTTCAAACTTCATTTAATGTACTTATAAACTTTATATAACAAATATAAGTAAATTTTAAGATAAAAAATAGATTCTATTTATTTTTAAACAGAATCTATTATTGAATTTTTGAGATTCATTTTACAAATTCCCCTTCCGAAACTCCTCCACTGCATGATTAGCCGCTCTCGCAGTAAGAGCCATGTAGGTTAGAGAAGGATTTTGGGTTG
>JAIPAJ010000109.1 GCA_021740125.1 Leadbetterella sp.
TGGTAACCAAACTTTGGTTTTAGGAACCAATTCAAGTTCCAATACAACTGTCGGTTATGGTGGAGGATTTGAATTATTGGGGAACGAAAATGTGGCTATAGGTAGCAATGCTTTAACTCTTGGCTATTATGGAAACAAAAACACTGTAGTTGGCACCAAAGCTGGAATGCATCCAGGGTTAATTGCAAATACTACTGACTCAGCTAACGTATTTATTGGATATAATGCAGGCTCAGTATCAGGCCCTAAAATCAATAAACTTTATATTTCAAATACAGACACAGATAACCCGCTCATTTGGGGAGATTTTTATGCCGCAAAACTCGGATTTCATGGAAAAGTGGGCATAGGGACAAAGAATCCATTAACCAATTTACAAGTGTATCAAGTCTCCGGACATTCACAAATATTATTAAACAATAGCAATATTGGAGCAACATTGACTGACGGGCTTTCTCTAACCTCTGATACCAATGGCGATGCCCATATCTTAAACAAAGAAAACAAACCGCTGAATTTTGGAGCGAATAATTTTGTCAGTTATATGACTGTTTATCCTGCTGGCGAGGTTGGCATAGGTTTGTTGGGATTTTTACCAAGTGCCAATTTGCATTTACATGAAACAGAGGCTGGACAAGCTACAAAATTTAAAATCAGTAATGCTTTTTCAAGCCTATATGGAAATGATGGATTTATGTTTGAGTATAGCACGCAAGGCGAAATGCTGATGAACAATCTGGAAACACAAAATATTATTTTAAACTCAAACCCATACAACAGCACACCAGAGCTGTTTATAAGTGGTGGTTCGATGGTAGGAATAGGCACCAGTAACCCCACCACAAAATTCGAGGTAAACGGCTTCACAAAACTCGGTTCAGATGCTCCTGCCATAAAAATAAAAAAACTAACTATACAAACGGCAAGCAGCGATGTCGAACCAAATAATATTACTTACGTACCACATGGACTTAATGGTGCCAAAATATTGGGCGTTCAGGTTTTGGTTGAATACGCTCTTAACCAATATGTGCCAAATGCTTTTACAAACAACCCTAGCTATGAATTTCATTACCTAGTAAACAACACAAATGATATTGAAATTAAAGTCAAGCCAGGAAATTCGTCAAGTATATTAAACAAAACTGCTAAAATTCTTATCACTTATGAAGAGTAATATCATGAAAACAATCATCTTTCTATTATTTACAATGGTCAGTTTTGCTCAAATTGGCTCTAAAATACCCAGTACAAAACCAGGGCTCCTTGGCACTTGGGTAAACAAAGACTTTGGTTATGACATGAAACTGCAACTCAATGACAATGGAAAAGGCACTTTTGAAGATGAAAACATTAGCTACACCATCATAGGCAATAAGTTGAGTATCAAGTTTGAAGAAGAAACCATAGCTTACGGTTACAAATTAGCTGGAAACATCCTCACACTTTCGGGAGGAGATTTAGATGCCGCTATAAATTTTTCGAAACAAGGCAGCTCTACTTCAAATTCAAAAGCCTTGAATTCAACCTCAATTTCAGAAAAAACCCCGACAACTGAAAAAGGAAACAAAACTGAAAAACTGATTGGAAAATGGACTACCGAAGGTGCCGACATAGAATTTAAAGCCAATGGAAAAGGAATTTATAACGGAAATCCCTTTACGTACACCGTAAACGGGAATACGCTTATAAGTACCGATAACACCGGTTCAAACTCATTTTTCTTTATGTTTTTGGGAGAATCTCTCTCTTTGAGCGGAGCAGGAATAAACGTAGTGTTGACCAAAGGGCACAAAGGTTACAGGACCGAAACCGCAAACAATACAACATCCAACACCAATGGCAGTAGTAATTCAGCTAATGGTGGAATTGACCAAAGTATTGTGGGTAAATGGTGTTGGATAAAAGCTTCGGGCAATACGCAAGCGAGCAGTTCGAGTAGCAAATGTATTAACATAAACGGCAATGGCACCTACACTTACTCTGCAGAAGGCTCTATAAGTGGCTATGGAGGTGGATATTACGGTGGATCGAGCAGTCAAAGTGCCGATAATGGTACATGGAAAGTAGTGGGAAATAAAATTCATGTCAATTCAAGATCACAGGGATTCCAAATTTTATCTTTCGAAAAACGAAATCATCCAAAAAACGGTGACCCGATGATCGTAATTGATGGCGATACTTACGTAACTTACACCCAAAGGCCTTCTTGGCGATAAAATAATACCATGGACAAAGAAGAATTAAAAGCAAGACTCCGAAAAGATCTCTACAAAAAGCCGGGATTCTGGGACAAGAATTTCCCGAAAGTTTTTACTTGGATTGGAATCCTATTAATAGCAATTGGACTTGGTATTGGTGGATTTAACTACTATTTTATTCAAAATGCAACAAAAACCAAAGGGGTAGTTATTAGACTTGATGGCGGTGCCTACAGACAAGGCTATGCACCAGTAGTAGAGTTTTTGGATAAAAACCAACAAACTCACCTACACTATCACATGGTTTTTAGTAGACCGCCTCAATATAAAGTGGGAGAATATGTCTACATTTATTACAATACTGATGATCCTGAGAATGCCAGCATGGGATATTCGTGGTTCCCAATTCTAATTTTAGCTGGTATTGGTTTAGTATTTCTATTTTTCGGTATAATATTTCAAAAAGCATTTAAACTATGAAAACACTCATTATCAAAACTTTAATTTCCGGATTACTGATGTTCAGTTTCCCATCTTTTGGCCAAATCACGCCAAAAAGCACTGCAGAAAAATTCTTTAAAGAATACCAAACGCTGGGTGTCGCTAAATCCATAGACAACCTCTATGCCTCCAACAGATGGATGGAGTTTTCCGCAGATGCTATATCTGGGCTGAAAACTCAGTTAGATGGCTTGACCCTAGATTTTGTAGGAAAATTTTACGGTTATGAACTCGTAAAGGAGAAAAAAATTGGGGAAAACTACCTTTTTCTTACCTATATAGGTAGGTACGACCGTCAACCTATCCGCTTCGATTTTGAATTTTACAAACCCAACAACAGTTGGCAAATTCATAGTTTCTCCTTTGACGATAAGTTTGGGGAGGATTTGAAATAGAGACTTTCATATTCAAATTAATTAATTTGTAGTCTAAAAAAGGAATTCGGTGGCTCTCCGTATTATAAATTTCTATCCTTCTATTTTCAAAGCAGCGAAATAATACTTATATTCGTAATTGCTTGTATACTACATAATTACCTAACCTGTAACAATGAACACATTTCTGAAAATGTGTGGCACTTTGTGTCTAATATTGCCTTACCTAATTGGACATGGTCAGGTGGATAATACCAATAATTTAGGGTTTGAAAAAGGTACATTTGAAGGTTGGACACTTAGCTATGGAAATGTAAAATTGATAAATAACCGAATTGATTATCAAAATAGCCAAAACGGAACGATTCAAGACCGTCATTTGATTGTTTCAAAATCACAGGGTAACGACCCAAAAATCAATATGGAAGCCATTCCGATGGTGAGTAAGGAGGGAAATTATGCCATGAGAATAGGAAAAACAGTAAATGGAAATACCTGGGAAAGGGCCTCCACAACATTCAAAATCACGGCAGATCATACTTTATTTCAATACCATTTTGCGGTTTTGCTTCAGGAGGATGTTAATCGCCACAGTCAACCACAGAAGCCAGGTTTTTCATTAAAAATTACGGATTTGGCAGGTACACAAATTACCTGTGGTGACTTTGATGTACAACTTGAAGGCAATCTTTTGGCCGGATTTAAAGTCCAAGGCGACATAGAATACAAAAATTGGACAACTGAGGCAATAGATTTAAGACAACACGTTGGAAAAACCCTAAAAGTAGAAGTAACTGCCCATGGCTGCACTGGTCAAGGCCATTTTGGATATGCCTATTTCGATGCCGAACTTTTAAAATCAGAAATAAAGCAAGCCTCTATATGCCCCGATATCAATGGAAAAATAACACTTTTAGCACCTGATGGCTTTGAAAAATACCAATGGAGTAATGGAAGCCAAAACAAAGCACTTTCGGCTCAAGCAGTTCTGGGTGAGCCTTTTAAAGTAACTATCACGCCTTTTTCAAGTTTAGATGCTGCCTGTAATTTCTCACTTTATTATACCGTACCCTTTAAAACTACAAATACTAACCTAAAAGAGGCAATTTGTGATGGAGAAAATTTCAAAATAGACGACGAAGTATATAAAACTACAGGAAAATATACCAAAATAATATCTAGAGGAAGAATTTGTGATAGTACTGTAAATCTCGATCTTTTGGTAAATACCCTACCAAAAATAAACGTCATTTTCAACAAATGTGAGGGTGAAAGTGTGACCATCCGAGACAGTATAATTAAAACTAGCGGAAACTATCGTATCAGAATACAGCGAGCAGGAAAATGCGATTCTATTGTTAACGCGGATGTAAATTTCGAAAAATTAGAGATAAAAGCAACTGATAACCAAAGCATTACAATAGGTGACCCCATTTTACTAGTTGGCGAAACAGTAACGGGCGTTGAAGGCTCTACCAGATGGCTAAGTGCTACGCAAGAACTGTGCAACGCTTGTCATAATATAACTTTAGAGCCGATTTTTGACCAAAACTACTATTTTGAGACAGTCAGTCAAACAGGACTTTGCAAACGCACAGATACGACTTCTATCAAGGTTGTTCCCTGCACAGTCCATTTTCCTGATTCATTTTCGTCAAATTCAGACCCATTAAATGCTAAATTCTTTGGTTTTGGAAGTAAATGTGTCTCGAAAATTCTCAGCCTTATTGTGTTTGACCGTTGGGGTAAACAGGTTTTTTTTACAGAGAATATTCTTGTTTCAGATGAAAACTTTGGATGGGATGGCAAAAAAGACGGTAGAGAATTGTCTGCAGGACTTTATACGTTCGTGGCCAAAGCCCAACTTTTAGATGGTTCAATAGAACAATTTAAAGGTCCGATTAATCTTCTAAGATAAAAAGAGTCAAAAATTACAAATAGTCTTTCTAGAACTACTTAGGTCCCCCATTGAAGCTAAATTAGATAAAGAATAAACCTCTTGGTCATTGTTTGAGGAAAATTTTTTATACCACCAAAAAAATCAAATCTATTATTATTCAAAATATATAACTTCTAAAAAAAATTAATTCCTTATGCAACTTCTCCCTTATTTACTGCATCCATATAGCAAAAACCGCTCATACAAGAAAAAAAACCACTTGTGTATAAACCACTACTTTGCATAACATATTACCATTAAGTTTGCATTGAAAAAAGAAGCTATTACAAAAGACAAGTACTAAAAAAAATGAAAAAGCTATTACAATTAACTTTTGCCTTATTGGCAACTATGAATTCTTTTGCCCAAAATTCTGGGTCAGTCAGTGGTGTTGTTTTGGATGAAAAATCTGAGATTTTACCTTTTACCAATGTATTACTACTAAAAGCTAAAGACAGCACGCTAGCAAAAGCAGTAACAACCGACATTGATGGTAAATTTCTTATTGAAAACGCAAGTTTCAATAACTATTTATTGAAAATTTCGATGGTGGGTTACGGCGAAATTTACACACCAAAGTTTATTTTGAACGAAGCAAATCCAAATTTTAAGTTTGAACCTATAAAGTTGACACTTCAAACCCAATTGCTTAAAGAAGTGAGCGTTACGGCCAAAAAGCCATTTATTGAACAACAGATCGACAAAACAGTTGTCAATGTGGAAAACAGCATTGTAGCTTCAGGAAATACGCTTCTCGAAATTCTAGAAAAATCTCCTGGCGTGGTGGTAGATAGACAAAATAACGCATTGAAGTTAAAAAACAAAGATGGCGTTTTAGTCATGATTGACGGTCGCAGGAATTTTTTATCAAGCGAAGCATTAATTCAGTTCTTGTCTAATCTAAACAGTGAGCAAGTGGCTTCTATTGAGATCATTACCAATCCGTCGTCAAAGTATGATGCACAAGGAAACTCTGGAATAATCAATATTAAACTCAAGAAAAATCTTTCTTTTGGAACAAATGGAACATTAACTGTTTCTGCTGGAAATACATTTTTGCCAAATGCACCAAATGATTTGTATAGGTTATCTACCAATTTAAGTCTTAACCACCGCAACAAAAAGTGGAATTTATATGGAAACATAAATCCAGGAAAAAACACTTGGTATAATGATAATACTTTGATAAGGTCAACAAATTATGAAGGCTTGAGAAGCGAATTCAATCAAAGTTCTAAAAGAAACGGAAGTGGAATTTTCACAAATGGAAAAATTGGTGCAGATTATTTCCTCAGCAGCAAAACTACCCTGGGAGCCATGCTAGATGCAAACAATTGGGAAGGAAGTGGTATTAATTCGGGCCTAACCAATATTGTAGAAATAAAAAATGATGTTAGAACAGCGAGTAGCTTGATTCCGAGTTCTAAAAATGACAATGCGAATTTCAATATCACGGCCAACATGAACCTCAAACACAATTTTAACGACAAAGGTAAAGAGTTGACAGTTGATTTGGACTACAGTGGATTCAACAACACCTCACTTTCTGATTTTGAAAATAAGTTTTTTGATGCAAACAATAAACTAACTGAAAATCAAATTCAACGAAACCCAACTTCCACAATCATAGACATTTATGCGGCCAAATTTGATTTTTCTTTACCTACCAAAAACAAAGCAAAGGTTGATTTTGGAGCTAAATCGAGTTATGTAAAAACTGATAATGACTTTGTTTTTGAACAATTGTTTGACAACAAATGGGTAAATGACGAAGGAAAAACAAACCATTTTGTGTATAAAGAATTTGTAAATGCCGCATATGTAAACTATGGAAAACAATGGAAAAAAGTTGGAATTCAATCTGGCTTAAGAGCAGAATATACCATCTCTGAAGGCAATTCTTTGACGCTCAATAAAGTGGTTCCAAAGGAATATCTAAGCCTTTTCCCTACTTTGTTTATCAACCACAATATCAGTGAAAAGCATGCTACCAGATATACATACAGCCGCAGAATTGGCCGACCTAACTATCAGCAGCTTAACCCTTTCTTGTTTTTCTTAGACCCTTACACTTTCCAAAAAGGTAACGAGTTCTTGAATCCGCAATTTACGGACAACGCAGAATTTACTTACTCCTACAAAGGTGCTTCTTCGATAGGATTTGGATATTCATTCACAAAAGACAATATGTTTGATATCATTGAGCAAGAAGACGACACTAGGAAGACCTTCCAAACAACGACAAACTTAGAAAAAGTAGAGAATTTCTCAGTAAATATTTCCTTCCCTGTGACTGTAAGAAAATGGTGGACCATGAACAACAATATTAGTGGATACTACAACAGATTCAGAGATAGTGAAGTATCGGGCGGCGTTTTAGATATTGGCCAGTTTGCTTATAACTTTTATACTGGCAACACTTTCTCATTCAAAAAAGGCTGGTCAGCAGAAGCCAACATGTGGTATAACTCACCAAATGTTTTCGGAATCATAAAAGCCGTAAAACCTCAATATGCAGTAAATGCAGGTGTACAAAAAGTACTAAACAAAAAAGCGAGATTAAAATTGAATGTTAATGACATGTTCTTGACTTCGTTTTTCAATGGAAAAATTGACTACCAAAACATTGACTTGGCAGTAACCAACCGTTGGTCGAGTCGAAGAGCAACACTGAGCTACACGTATAACTTCGGAAATCAAAACGTGAAAAGTGCGAGAAGAAGAAGCACAGCAACAGACGATTTAAAAAGTAGAGCTGGCGGCGGACAGGGGTAATGAAAAAAAAAGCCCCCTATCCAAATGGGGAGTTTTAAGTATGGTGAAAAATTTGAGAAAATTAAAAGACACTTTCATTATTTGAAGGTGTCTTTTATTTTTTCAATTGTAAATAAAAATCCCATCCCAAGTCTTCAACCAAACTGTGCTTTTGGCCTTTAATCATAAAACCAACATGGCCACCATTTTGAGTAAGTATTAGGGTTATATTTTCGTTATTTTCTGCTCCTTTTACATCTAAACATTCTGGACTTAAAAACGGATCATTCACAGATTGAATAATCAAAGCAGGAACACTGATATCTTTTAAAAGAGGTTTAGAAGATGCCTTTCTGTAAAAATCTTGGGCATTTTCATATCCATGAAGTGGTGCTGTATATCGGTTATCAAAAATCTCAAAATTCTTGACCTCCGTCCAATAATTATCCACACTCAAAAGCTTATTTTCTGGAAACATAAGAGCTTTTTGTTCCAGTTTTTTTCCCAATTTTTTCAGGAAACGATTCATGTAAAATCTTTTTCCAGGTTTGTCCAACTCAGCTACAGAGGTAGGCAAATCCAAGGGAACTGAAGCGACAACGGCTCCTTTTATTTGCGAAGGAATATTAGAAGAATATTCTCCTAAAAGTCTAAGTGTCAAACTTCCGCCCATGCTAAAACCCGCTAAAAATACCTCTTCATAGCCCATGGAGATGGCATATTCGACGACATATTTTAAATCTCCAGCATCTCCATGGTGATAAAATCTGGGCAATCTATTTATTTCTCCGCTACAACTTCTTGAGTTCCAGCCCAATCCATCGAAGCCATTTTTGTTAAACTTCTCCACCATACCTGTCACGTAATGTCTGGTAGAATCGCCTTCCAGCCCATGTGTGGCTATCATAAGCTTTTTACTGCCTGTTTTCACCCAGTCTAAATCTAAGAAGTCGCCATCCGGCAATGTAATTCTTTCTCGCTGATACGCTACAGGGATTTTTCTGAACAAACTTGGATAAATGGTCTGCATGTGACCATTCAGTTGTAAAAAAGGTGGCTTGAATTCGATTGACATAATTTAAAACTGATAAACCATGGCGTTGCAGTGCATTCCTGCTCCAACAGATGCAAAAACCACCTTCATTCCGGGTGTAATCTCATAATTGCCCAAATCATGTTTTCTAATCAAATCTAACATAGTAGGAATGGTTGCTACTGAAGTATTACCAGTAAACTCTATCGTCGTCGGTATTTTTCCTTCGAAAGAAAGGCCTTCCAAACCATACATTTGTGCCAAATTATTGGCAAAAGCATGAAGCATTTTACCGTTCGCTTGGTGGAACAAAAACATATCGACATCTGATGCCGTCAGACCTGCTTTATCAAGAGCAGCTTTAATAACTTTTGGCACCCATACTGTTGCGTATTTGTAAACATCTTTTCCATTCATTTTGAAAAGCGTTGGGGCTTTCAATTCTTTGTTGTAAGATTTGGCCAAATAAATGCATGAAATATCCTCTTGGGCATGAGAATATGTAGCATAGGAAATGATACCAGCAGCTTCCTCATTATTTCCAGCAGTGACAATTGTTGCTCCACAACCATCCGCTAATATCATCGAATCCAAATCATGCGGATCCATCAATCTTGAGGCAACCTCTAATCCTACCACCAAAACATTTTTAGCATCTCCCATTTGAATGGCTTGATGAGCTTGAATGATACCTTGCAACCAGCCGGGACAGCCAAAAAGTATGTCGTAAGCAAAACATTCGTGATTAGAAATAGCTAATTTGTTCTTTAAAAGAGCTGCCATATTAGGTACGGTATGAAAACCATCTCGACCTTCCAGCATGTTTCCTGCGTTATGTGCTACAATTATTCCATCAATCAGGTTTCTATCTTTGCCCCATTCTGCTAGTGCATTTTCGCATGCCGCAGCCATTAATGGAACGGAATCACCTGTTTCTGAAATATACCCTCTTTCCTTTATACCAGTTATCTGTTCCAATTTGGCCACCATTTCTTCGGTAGACTTTGGCATTGGGGAGCCGTCTTCATTTAAAAAATCTCGATCTAGAAAAAATGAATTAGGTATTCTTCTTTCAGGCATTTGGGTACCTGTAGCTACTATTTTAGTTTTCAAAATGGTGTCTGTTTGATGGTATTTGATTCAACAATTGCACAAAATTACATTATTCCATCATACAATTAGATAATTCTGTTTTATTTGAGAAAATTTACCTTGGAAAAGTAAATAAAAAATGTGAGCCTTGTTTTAAGACCCACATTTAAAAAACCACTCAATTTCAAATTTTAATTTTCAACATTCGTAAATACAGAGCATTTTGCGTGATTTACTACCGTTTCTGCAATACTTCCTTTGAAAAAATGTGCTATACCTGTCCTTCCATGCGTGTACATCACAATTAAATCAGCGTGTTCGGCATCTGCATATTCAAGAATCCCATCCTCTATGGTGTTTGCATTAAAAATTTCAAACTTACAGTTTTTGAGGTTATACTTTTCTGCCAATTTATGCATTTTAGCTTCGGCTTCTAGATAATCTACTTTCCTATTGCCATCATCCACATGCAAAAAGTGAAACTCCGCATCTTCAATCGGAAGATTTAGCATAGCTTTTTTGATAAATTCTTCATGAATTAAATCCACCGCGAAAACCACTTTTTTAGGTTTAAAATCGTCTTTAGCATCTTTTACAACTAAAACAGGACAAATTGCCATTCTGACTACCTCCTCACTATTAGAGCCCCTAAAAAATTCTTTAAAACCGTCTGCACCATTTGAACCCATCACTATCAAATCAGCTTTATGGTCTAAAACAGAGTCGACAAAATGCTCACTGGTTTCTTCTATCAATGATTTTATTTTGACCTCAGGATATTTGCTGATTAATTCTTTCATTTCCTGCTTGGCAATTACCAAAATTTCTCCCCAAGCATCGTCAATAGAGACGCCAGAAGCACCATACAAAGAATAATAGGCTCCAACATCGGATGTAGGGTAAACTTTTACATTTAACAACTCAATTCTTGCCTCTATATTCTTTGCAATTTTTACCGCCACATCTAATGCTTTATTGGCTATTTCACTAAAATCGGTCGGTACTAAAATCTTTTTCATGATATTGTTATTTAGGATACTATTGAACCACTTTTGGATATAAATGTCCTTAAAACAACAAAAAAAAAGAATGACCTTTGTTTTCGAAAATTATGATTTATTGCATGATTTCAGTCTTCAGTCTTTCAAAAAAATAAGTTTAGCTGCTTGCGGAAAATGTTAATATTTATTGGAATAAATAATTAATCAATTTGAAATTTCTAGAACTTGGTGTCATCTGACTTGGGTATTCATCAAAAAAAAAGAGGCTTTCGCCTCTTTTAATCGTCAAACTTTGCACCAACAGGCGGTCTATAACTTTCAAAAGGAATCTTTAATAAGGGAGAAATGTGCTCATTTTCTTTAGGATCCATGTAGGTATCTATGCCGTAAACGATATCTTTTCTTTCAATAAAATTGTAAGTTCCGAACAGCCTGTCCCAAATGGCAAAAATATTCCCATAGTTACTGTCTGTATAGGGTTGGGTATAATGATGGTGAGTATGGTGCATATCAGGACTTACGATGAAATAGCTAATCGCCTTATCGAGCCACCTAGGCAATGCAATATTGGCATGATTAAACTGTGACAAAACCACCGATAGAGACTGATACAAAAAAACCATCCACATAGGAGCCCCTGTTATTACTACGGCAATGGTAGTAAAAATAAACCTAAAAACGCTTTCTCCAGGATGATGTCTATTGGCCGAAGTTGTATCTACATGCAAGTCGCTATGGTGAATCAGATGAAACATCCACATCCATTTTACCTGATGTTCAAGCCAATGTATAAAATAAGCTCCTATTAAATCTAAAATCATTAGACCCAAAATAGCATATAAAATTATCGGCATGTTTGGTAGCCAATTGATTATCCCAAAATCATTTGCTACGGCCCAGTCAGAACTTTTAACTAAAATAAATGCCAAAGGGAAGTTGACCAAAATAGTAGTAACAGTGAAAAATATATTGATGCCGGCATGCCTGGCTTTTTGGTATTTGAAATTAAAAAGAGGAACTGCTGACTCTAAAATCCAAAAAAAGGCAATTCCTCCTACCAATAATAATGACCTATGTAGAGAGGGAATAGTTTTAAAATATTCAATGATGGTTTCCATATATGTTTATAGTGTTGATTTGCGAAATTAGCATATTTTTTCTTTACATAGTACCACATATTCTTAATACCTATATAAACTGTGCTTTTTATTTTGGCTGAATACTAAAAACCCATCTGCATTT
>JAIPAJ010000110.1 GCA_021740125.1 Leadbetterella sp.
AAAAATCAAAAACTAGATATTGAATTAGAAGATGAAAATTACCTGCAAGAAGTAGTAATTAGTTCTAAATCAGAGCAAAACAAACAAAGCAATTCACCGAACATGTCTAAAATTGATTTGCCAGTAGATCAAATCAAAAATCTCCCGACTTTGATGGGCGAAAAAGACGTGCTGAAAATAATTCAGTTGCTACCCGGTGTTCAAAAGGCATCAGAAGGACAATCAGGAATATACGTCAGAGGTGGCGGCCCAGACCAAAACCTGATAATTTTAGACGACGCAGTGGTCTATAATGCCTCTCATTTATTTGGCTTTTTCTCGACTTTCAATGGCGATGCTCTAAAAAGCGTGGAACTTACCAAAGGTGGATTTCCAGCCAGATATGGAGGCAGACTTTCGTCCGTCATTGATTTGACCATGAAAGATGGTAATAAAGAAAAGTTTTCGGGTGAAGGTGGATTCGGACTTATTTCGTCAAGACTTTTGCTCGAAGGACCAGTGAAGTTAAATAAAAATAAGCCAGCGAAAGGCTCTTTTCTCGTTTCGGGAAGAAGAACCTATGTGGATTTTGTAATGCGTCCATTCATAAAAGCTCAAAATGAAGAATCAGAAGGCAAACAAACCTCTGGCTATTACTTTTATGATTTAAACATAAAGCTCAATTTTGAAATCAATGTAAAAAACAAGATATTCCTAAGTTCTTACCTGGGCGATGACGTTTTTTATAATAAATACATTTCAGAAACAGACAATTCTGACGCAGGCCTAAACTGGGGAAATATAACCAGTACTTTACGCTGGAACCACGTTTTTGGGCAGAAAACCTTCGGAAATGCCTCTTTGATTTATAGCAATTACGGTTTCAATATTTTCACAAAAGAAACACGTTTGAATTCTTTAGATGCCAACAATTTTACACTCAACTATAACTCTGGTATTGAGGATTATAGCCTAAAATACGATGTAGATTATTACCAAAAGCCCAATATTAGCTTCAGATTTGGCGTTATGGCTACCCACCATACTTTTACACCAGAAGCCCTGATTTTACAAAATGCTTCAAGTGAAGTTAATCTCAGTAAGGACAAATCTTACAAAGTATGGGAAAATGCCATTTATACTGAAAGTATTTGGTCGCCAGTACCCAAAATAAAAATAAATGCTGGCCTGAGACTCAGTCAATATTTGATAACAAACGCTCCTCAGCATAGATTAGAGCCAAGAATTTCAGCGGCTTACAAAGTCAAAGACGATTTGGCCTTAAAAGTCTCTTATGCCAACATGAACCAATATTTACATTTGCTGACCAATACAGGTCTTGGCCTACCAACCGACCTTTGGGTGCCAGCGACAGAAAAAGTGGCACCGCAGAGTTCGTCTCAAATAGCGGCTGGTGCGGTGAAAGACATCGACCAAGACAAAGGTATTTCGATAACCTTAGAAGGCTACTACAAAAAAATGAACAACATCATCAGCTATAAAGAAGGTGCGAGTTTTCTTTCTATAAACTCCAATACCAGTGTAGAAGACAATGGCTGGGAAAACAAAGTTACCTCTGGTCAAGGAGAGTCCTATGGTATGGAGTTTTTGGTACAGAAAAAGGTTGGGAAATTCTCGGGTTGGGTGGGCTATACTTGGTCGAAAACACTTTGGACATTCGAAGAATTGAACTTCGGAAAGTCATTTTATCCCAAATACGACAGAAGACACGATCTTTCTTTGGTGGGAATTTATAAACTTAAACCAAAAATCACACTTTCTGGAATTTGGGTTTATGGTACAGGAAACGCTCTTACTATTCCCATTGCAGAATACCGAGCGTATTCGAGTAACTATGTAAGGGGAGACAATTTGGATAATCCAATTGGCTGGAGGAATTTCACCGTGCAGGAGTACGGCGAACGGAACAGTTTCAGAGCTGAGCCTTATCACAGATTGGATTTGGGCATCCAGTTTCACAAAAAGAAAAAACGATTTGAAAGAACGTGGGACGTGAGTATTTATAATGCTTACAATCGGAAAAATCCGTTTTTCTATTCCGCCTCCAACGACCAAACATTTTTTGGAAGTTCTACTGGTAGTAATACAAACAATACTTTGACCTTAAAAAGGTATTCACTCTTCCCTATTCTGCCATCATTGACCTATAACTTCAAATTCTAGAAATTATGAGAAATAAATTCAATATATTTATAATCAGCTACTTATCCATAATTCTCCTTTCTTGTGAAACGATAATTGATGATATCCCCTTGAGTAGATTTCCTGATTTGCAAGAAAAATTAGTAATGACGAGCTTTCTTTGTCCGCAAGACACGATGATCTATGTAAGTTTGGGAAAATCAATTCCACTTTTCGGCACTGGAAAAATAGACACCACAAAAGTTTTGATTTACACGGGCGATTCGGCGAATTTTGTGAGGGTAAATAATTATGTTTCTGATGCCATTGTTTCCATCAGTGATGGAATAAAAGGCAGTATTTTAAAGTTTAATCCAAAGCATAAATTTTACGAAATATCCAGAAGAGAATTTAGAATAGAATCGGGCAAAACGTACACCATAAAAGCTAAAAGCGGTAACTTAGAAGTGGAAGCATCGACAAAAATACCTTCTCAAAGGGTTAGAATCAATAATTTGCAAATTCGACCATTTATGCAAATTACCAGTACATTTTTTGAAAAAGACACAAATATTGGATATCAACTTCAATTTGACTGGCTTGATATTGCTGGCGAATCTAACTATTATAAGGTATTTGGCGAAATGACCTACCAACAATTAGAACCTGTGATAAAAAATGTGGAAAATAAAGAAGAAGTTTCAATAGTTGAAAAAACTAAATATGCATATTTCCGCTGGTCAAATGAACAAAGCTCAGCGGTCAGATCATATTACACAGACCAAAATGCAGATGGGAATCTATTTAAAATTGGAGCTGTCAATTTTTTTGAAAACCGGAGTATATTTAGAACAAAGTCAGGTACTTACAAATCAGAAACTGTTCCAGATTCTGACAAAATCATTAGAGTGCAACTCTCCAACATCAGTAAAGAATTCTACGATTATCAGAAGTCATTATCAGAGCATAATCGTGCAGATGACAACCCTTTTGCCGAACCGATTCAGGTTTATTCAAATGTGAAAAATGGATTTGGCTGTGTGGCAGGCTACAATAGAACTGAAACTGTGGTAGGGACAAAATAAATTTATTATTTTTGAAGAAAAAACCTTTAAATGAAACTCTTCTCAGCAGAAACCTATAAAAATCGTAGAAATAGCTTGAAAAAAGCCATTGGTAAAGGCCAAATTTTGTTTCTCGGAAACAACGAAGCCCCAATGAACTATACAGATAATACGTTCAGATTCCGTCAGGACAGTTCATTTCTGTATTATTTCGGAATTAATCTAACAGGACTTTCAGCACTCATAGACATTGATAATGACCAAGAAATCATTTTCGGGCATGAGTTTTCTATCGATGATATCATCTGGATTGGCCCTCATGAAAGTTTGGCTAGTTTAGCATTGAAAGTGGGTGTTGAAAAAACGATTTCTCCTTCCGAAATAAACAATTACATTTCTAAAAATGCACTTCATTTTTTACCACAATACAGATTTGACAATCAAATATTTCTATCAGAACTTCTTGATCAAAAAGTAAGCGAATTAAAGCCTTCATTGTCTTTAATTAAGGGCGTAATAGCTCAAAGATCTATTAAAACAGCAGAAGAGATTCTTCAAATAACAGAGGCGGTGAATATTACTCGTCAGATGCATATTACAGCTATGAAATCTACCTCAGCAGGAAAAATGGAATATGAGGTGGTCGGAAAAATATTAGAAACCATGCACGCCCATAATGCCGAATTATCTTATCCTGTTATTTTTTCGGTCAATGGACAAACGCTGCACAATCATTTCCATGGAAACAAAATGCAAGCTGGGCAATTGGCCATCAATGATTCTGGATGTGAAACCGAGATGGGTTATGCTGGAGATATAACAAGGACTATTCCCGTTTCAGGTAAATTCACACAAAAACAAAAAGACATTTATGAAACTGTGCTTGAAATGGAGGTTTCTTCAATAGAAAATTTAAAAACAAATTTGAAATATCGTGACGTGCATCTCCATGCAAATAAAATCTTGTTAACCAATCTAAAATCCTTAGGATTGGTTACTGGAAGTGTTGAAGATATGCTAACTCAGGGCGTAGGCGGACTATTTATGCCACATGGTTTAGGTCACATGATAGGTCTAGACGTGCATGATATGGAGGCATTGGGTGAAAATCACGTTGGATACAGAGAGGGTTTGGAAAGAAGTACGCAATTGGGTCTAAAATCGCTACGTTTAGCCAAAGAGTTAGAAGCGGGACATGTAATAACCGTAGAACCTGGCTGTTATTTCATTCCTGAACTTATTACAAAATACAAAGCTGAAGGCAAATTCAAAGAATTTGTAAACTATTCAAAACTCGAAGACTATCTTGACTTTGGAGGTGTAAGAATTGAAGACAATGTCTTAATTACCGAAAGTGGATATGAAATTTTAGGAGAAGCCATTCCTAAAACTACAGATGAAGTTGAAGAAATAATGAGAAAGTAGTGAGATTTTTAGCCGACCAGCGGACAGACGTTAGTCGGACCTGAAAATCGAACAGCTGTCAGACTTTAGGAGGACCTGAAAATTAACGCAAGCTAAGGTCAGACGATAGTCGGGCCTCAAAAATTAAACATACTCCCCTTATACTATAATCAGGCTTAATCGGTTTATTCTAGATTTAAGGACAAAAGTCCTTCATACCTGATTAGAATCTAACAGTCACTTGTTTTTAAGCAATTAATCGCAACGAAATGGATAAATATTCAACTAGGGTATTAGGCTTAAATCTCAAATATATGAAATTTGTCATGTCCGAATAGGTTTAAATTTTAAAGAAAAGAAATTATGCAGGTCCGACTTTCGTCTGACCATTATTCTAATTTAGCTATTGCTTCATATACAAAATATCATCATATCCATTCCCAATATCCTTCAAATCCTCCAAAGTCAATTGAAAAACTTCTTTGCATAAGTCAAAATTGCAAAGTTTTCCATTTCTTGCTCCGATCATATCTAAGAATGAGCTATATTCCCAATCATTTAAATTTGAAACCAATTTAGCTTCCAAAGGATTTGCCAAAACATACTTTATGACATTCTTTGGATACATCGAATTACCATTATCAACCAATCTAAATTGCGTTTTCTGCCTAAAAAGCGAGCCACTTCTATTATATTTTACATTAATTTCTTTAGCAAATTCACTTAATAAAAGCCTGAAGCTATTGGTTATTTTTATCAAACCTATATTTCCAACTTTAATATTCTCAAGGCTTCTGTCGGTAGTTTGTATCAAAATATGAAAATGATTGGGCATTAAACAGTAGCCCAGTAGGTCGCAGCATGGTTTAACCAAAACACTTATTTTTTCTAAAAATCGAAGATAGTCTTTTATCTCAAAAAAAATTCTTTGGCGATTATTTCCCTGATTATAAACATGATAAATGGATTTATTATAAAATTGCATGTTGGTTATTTTTTTAACCAAAAATAATAAATCTCAATTAAAATACAAGAGTGAAGGGATTGATTTTGTGCACGTTTCAATTTATTAATATGATCAATGACCAGACGATAGTCGGATCTGCTAATCGGATCTAATTGAAATTTTAAAAAGGCCGTGGCCACTAGAATATTAACACTTAATGCAAATGTATTTCAAAACCTTGGTATTGAGGTTCGACTTTCATCTCACCACCGGCCGCAAATTACGAATACTAAATTTTATCAGGTTCGTCTAGTTTCTGACCGCAGCGAGTAACCTTATCTTAAATCAGGTCCGACTAGCGTCTGACCACAATTAACATTGGAAACTAATTTTCCCTACAAATCAAGGTACTGAAACTCCAGCACTTTCAGTCCATAATGCGAACCAATCTTGTAATTCCATTTTAACCTGGCAAGCTTTGGTCAAATTGGCAATTCTATTAGTATCAGCTGTGCCACAAACAGGTAAAATACCAGAGGGATGTTTCAGAATCCAAGCTAGAAGTATAATATCAATGGATACTTCGTATTTTAATGCGAGTAATTCAGCGATTTTTTTCACTCGCAAAGACTGCTCATTATCCTTTTTGAAAACACTCCCCAAAGGCGACCAACACATAGGTTTAATACCGCGGGTTTGCATATGATTTAAACTTCCATCGAGCATAGCCTCAAAATGGGTGATAGAAAACTCAATTTGATTATAACTAATTTTGGTTTTTGTCTCGATAAAATCAGACTGATGAGGCGAAAAATTGGAAACTCCGAAATCAATAATTTTACCTTCTTGTTTTAATTTTTCAATAGCCGTAGCTATCTCATCCACATCCATCAATGGACTGGGTCTGTGCAATAAAAGAAGATCAAGATAATCGGTTTGCAGATTTTTTAGCGATTGTTCTACAGACCATGTAATGTAAGAAGAGGAATATTCATAGTGTTTAACAGTATTTTTTCTTTCCTCAGACAGCATTTGAATTCCGCACTTAGAAATTAACTGAATATTATCTCTTTCAATTTTGCTTTCAGTAAAGGCTTTTCCAAAACTAGCTTCTGTAGTGTAATCTCCATAAATATCGGCATGGTCAAAGGTGGTTATGTCATTTTCTAAACAAGACTGCATCAATTCAATCATTTGTTTTGTATCACAATTTTTTCCCCATACACCCCAGGTCATAGTGCCTGCTATGATTTTTGAAAATGGTTTTGTTATCATTTGACTTTTAATATCTTAATAATTAAGGTTTGCTTATATTTATTTTAAAAATTAAATAGACAGTTTAAAAGTATTACGAATAGAACTTAAATCTGTTTTTTATTCCGTTTTTGGACTTTTGAGATTCTGTTTATGTGAAGCCAAAAGTTAAAATTAACCCTATTCAGGTCCGACTGGCGTCTGACCAAATTTTGGAGTTAGATACTATCCGCACTTACATCAGAAAACTTCTGACCTTTGATTTTTTCTTGTAGTTTTATCAAACCTCCCAGTAGTGCTTCTGGTCGAGGTGGGCAGCCAGGTACATAAACATCCACTGGAATTATTCGATCAACACCCTTAACCACATGATAACCGTGTTCCCAATAGGGCCCACCACAGTTAGAGCAACTGCCCATTGAAATCACATATTTAGGATCAGGCATTTGTTCGTAAAGGCGTTTTATTCTGTCTGCCATCTTGAAAGTAACCGTACCTGAAATGATAATTAAATCCGACTGACGGGGTGAGTTTCTTGGAAAAATACCGAACCTTTCAAGATCATAATTGGAAGCGTAAGTGGCCATCATTTCTATAGCACAACAAGCCAAACCAAAACCCAAGGGCCAAAGAGAATTCGCTCTTGCCCAATTGGTTAGCTCATCAACAGAAGTCAGAATAACCTCTCCTTCTCCTGATTTCAATCTATCCGCAGCCTCTAAAGAATCGAAATTCATGAATATTTCTCGTTAATGTTTTTATAAAGATTTTGAGGTACAGGTGATTTAAAATCATTCTCTTTTTGAACAGGTTTTATCCAATCCAAATGTCCTTTTTTCCATGCATAAAGTAAGCCTAAAGCCAAGATAAACACGAAAATAAACATTTCTGTTCCTGCATAAATGGCCCAAACGCCATTGGTTTCTTCGAAAAGCTGTTTATCGCCAAAAACCGTGGCCCAAGGAAAAAGCAAAACCAATTCTACATCAAAAAGAATAAAAATAAGTGCAACAATATAAAACCTTAAGTTAAAAGAAACATGGGCTGTACCTTCCGTTTCTTCTCCTGATTCATATACAGCATTTTTCTCAGGATTCGGCCTTGAAGGCCTAAGAAATCTGGCGATTCCCAAGACCAAAAGCACCAACAAGATACCTGAAACAAAAAACAATAATACGAATCCAAATTGACTAACCATTTCTATTTAACCAAATTAAGTTTGTGATTGCCTAACACCAAAAAAGACTTATTAGTTTTTAAACCTTTAATTTGCTAAACCAATTGCCATAGGCAGTTGCATATTCTTCTTTTTGAGCCACATTTGGCTGAATCACCTTCAAAAGTGTGAGTCCAGCCATGGCCTCAGCAATGTTGGCAAAAATGCCTGCTCCTACTCCACTGCCCAAGGCTGCTCCTTTTGCTCCATGCGTGTCGTACATTTCCACAGGAACTTGTGTGACGTTCACAATAGTTTCGGTAAATAATTCACTCAAAAACATGTTAGCATGTCCCGCTCTAATTACGCTCGGCACCACGCCCAAGTCTTTCATTAAATCAAAACCATATTTCATCGAAAATACAATTCCCTCTTGGCCAGCTCTGAACAAATGTGCTTGCGAGTGAACATTAAAATCTAGACCCAAAACCTCACCACCATAAAGCTGGTTTTGAAGCATCCGCTCCGAACCATTTCCAAAAGGCATCATCACCAATCCATCAGAACCAATTGCTATTTTCGATGCTTTATTGTTCATTTCTTGGTAACTTATACCTCCACCCATGTTGTCTTTCAGCCAGCGATTCAAAATACCCGTACCATTGATACACAACAAAATACCGATTCTATTCTGGTTATCTAATCCGTGATTTACGTGAGCAAAAGAATTTATCCTTGATTTTGGATCAAAAGCCACTTGGTCACTTACAGCATAAACCACACCTGAAGTTCCAGCAGTTGCTGCTATTTCTCCAGGATTAACCACATTGAGTGAAAGTGCATTATTGGGCTGATCTCCAGCTTTGTAGGCAATCGGAATTCCAGCCTTTATTCCTAAACTTTGACCTATTTCTGAAGTAACTTCTCCGTGATTTGAAAAAACTGGTTTGATAGTCGGAATTATAGATGAAGTAAATCCAAAGGCTTTCAAAACGTCTTCGGAAACTTTATTTTCTTGAAAATCCCAAAAAATACCTTCAGACAAACCTGAATTTGTAGCGGTGATTTCTCCCGTCATTTTCATAGCTATGAAATCACCAGGAAGCATGATTTTGTCACATTTTTCAAAAACAGCAGGCTCATTTTCTTTTACCCAAGCAAGTTTTGCCGCTGTAAAATTACCTGGGGAATTTAATAAGTGGCTTAGTGCTTTTGCTTGGCCTATGGACTTAAATGCACTGTCACCTTGAGCCACCGCACGGCTATCACACCAAATTATTGATGGTCGCAAAACTTTTTGGTCTTTGTCCACCATCACCAAACCGTGCATTTGGTAAGAAATACCTATAGAAACTATCTGTTGGGCATCAAACAAACCAGAGGCCACAACTCTTTTGATGGCTTGCTGTGTATTTTCCCACCACATTTCGGGCTCTTGTTCTGCCCATCCTTTTTGAGGTGAAGATATTTCAGCCTCCACATCAGGATATTGTGCCGAAGCGATTTCTTTTTTAGAATTGGCGTCTACTATCGACGCTTTTATGGAAGATGTACCTAAGTCTATTCCGAGTAAAAACATGTTATGATTTGCGATTGATTCGATTTACGATTATTTCGATTAGGCGGCGTTCCGCTTACGATTAATTCGATTTTTGATTTATTTATTCTTTCTTTACAACTAAAATATCGCGTCCTAGTGACAGTAACAGAGGGGCGGTCATTGAGCAAAGTCGAAGTGACTTACTCCGGAAAGCCACTTTTGTCCAACCTTGGAATGATTTTCAATGCATTTTTGTAATACACCTTTTTCAAAACATCATCAGACAAGCCTATGCCGTACATTGGCCAAAAGGCATGGTATTTTTTGTGATATTGAAAATACTCATCTTCGGTTTCTAAAACTCTAAAGTAAGTCCCATATTCCGATGGTACCCAAGAGTCTTTACCAAACAAAATTCTATCCTGCCATTTGGTGAAAAACTTGTTTGAAGTTCTTGGTTGACGGCCAATTTCGGCTATTACTGCACCGATTTCTACATACATGTTGGGCATGGCAGTCAAAAGACTATCCAGTTTTCCAAGATTGTTCGGATACCAACCCATGTGAGCACTGATGAATTTCGTGCCTTTGTGTTTTCTGATGATGTTATGTTGCTGTGCTATAATTTCCTCAAAGCCAAAATCTCCCTTCGCTACATCTTTCTTACGTCCTGGATGAGTTTTTAGTTCTAACCAACGCTCGTTGAACTGGTTTAAAGGCTCCCAAAAAGAGGCTGGATCAGCTGAGTGAATGATTACCGGAATACCCAACTCACCCGCTTTTGCCCAAACCGCATCAATTCTTGGGTCGTCAACTCTCACCAAAGAACCATCTGTATTTTTTACACTAAAACCCAAATTCTTATAAATCTTTAAGCCAACTGCACCTCTAAGTTTTACGTCTTCTTCCAATATTTTTGCCGCTTTTTCTGACCAACCGGTTTCATTGATAGCGTCAAAATCAACATTGGTAAAAACCGCAAATCTTCCAGGATAAAGTTTGCTGTTGGTCACATTGTCGCTTAATGTTTTGGTGGCCTTATCTGCGTCTTTAGTCCAGCCTCTTCCACTCAAATTGACCAAAATTTGCATATTTAGTTTATCCATTTCTGGAATGAGTTTATCAACATTGTCTTTGCTTTCACCCATTGCATATTGGTGGTTATGCACATCAATGAATGGGTATTTAGCCCTTATTTTTGGATTTTTATCTACTACCAAAGTACTTTTAGGGTCGTACTCTTCAAAAGTTACGGCTCCTTTGTTGTCTCCAATGGTTATTTGCTGGGAAAAAGAACTTAAAGAAATGATAATTCCAATAAATAGCAAGGCTGCTTTCTTCATATTTAGGCTTGAATTTTCGGTAAAGATAAGGATAAAATACTTAAAGAAAATGCTCAAAAACGCAGAATTTAGTATTTTGAATACCATTTTACGCCTAAAATGCAAAATGAAGCTAAAACTAATTTTCTTAGTTAAATAATGTATCAATCAATTCCATTACTAAAAAGATAAACCACATAAACGATTAGGGCAATCCAAGCAGCTAAAATCAAAATACCCAATGAACCCAAAATTATTCCTAAACGAGCCCATTTTTTATTCTTGACTTTTCGGACACTCATGATACACAATATTAAAGCAACAAATGAAATAGCAGCCACTATCATAACATAAAATGTCCTTACACTTGCTATTCAAAAAACCTACATATTAGCTAAGCCAACAATACCCAATTTCCCAGAAGTTTTGGCAATCTTTTTGGTGATAGGAGAGTTTTTCTTTGATTACAGAATCTTTTTAAACGACCTGATTATGAATTTGAATCTTCAAAGAATCAAAGATAAACTTGATTGATTTGGTTGTTTCTGTGTTGGTGAAATTGGCTAATGTAAAAAAAAAGATAAAGAGAAGAAAGAATGTGGGTTTCATTTTTGTATTTTGTTTGGGTCAACAATTACTAGAATTTAGGATTAAATGTAAGTGGAATCCCTGAATTTTTCCTCTATGATAGATCAACCAAATTTGAAAAACTTCAAGCAAGTTATATTTGTCAAAAAACGAACTTGAAAGATTTTAATTTACAATATTCGAGTAAAACTCGAATTAAACCCCAACGATGGTGGAACCAACTTAGTGCAGGGAATGGGGATAAAACTTCTTATTAACTACCTATGATTACTTTTCCTACTATCAATCAATTCCATTGAATAAATCTTTGAAACAACAAATTCGGCTTGATTAGACCCGAGATGCCCATATTCTTTTTTTTCGTCCCTATAAACCCCTTTTACAACCAATAAAATATGCCGTTTCGAATAAGATTTGAATGTTTCATTGAAGATATTACGTTGGCCCCTACTTAAAT